>DASURA010000099.1:0-2443 GCA_036280295.1 Hyphomicrobiaceae bacterium | reverse complement strand
GCACGGGGACCTGCGACCCGAGCACGTGTGGCTCAACGCCGAGGTCAGGATCATCGATTGCCTGGAGTTCAACGCCCGCCTGCGGGCCGCCGATCCGTTCGACGAAGTCGCCTATCTGGACCTGGAGTGCGAGCGGCTGGGTGCGGCCTGGGCCGGGCGATACGTCAAGGGCCGCGTCGAGCGCGGGCTCAACGATCGCCTACCAGCGGCGCTCTTCCACTTCTACCGGTCGTACCGCGCCATGCTGCGCGCGCGTCTTGCCATTGCCCACCTCTCGGAGCCCGCGCCGCGCACGCCCGAGAAATGGCCTCGACGCGCCCGCGCGTATCTGGCTATTGCTGCCCGCGACGGTGCGCGACTTGAAGCCCTCCTCAAAACACCACGAGGTCGGTCAGCGCGCGGCCATCATGGAGGCGCGCGATCGCCTCGGCGAGCAGCGGTGCAGCAGGCAGGATGTCGAGCTTGCTCCACGCGGCTTTAGGCCCGAGCCGGAAGGGTGGCACGGTACCCGCAATGATCAGCCGATCGATGGCCGGGTCGGCCAGCATCTCGGCCGATCCCGGCATGAAGAGGCCGTGCGTGACCAGGGCCAGGACTCGCCGTGGCCCCCGCCCTGCGGGCGGCCCGCGCGGCGCGCAGGCGCCGCTGGCCCGACGTGCTGTCCAATGCGGTGGAGCCCGGCTGGGTGGCGACCCGGATGGGCGGTCCGGGTGCGTCGGATGACCTCGACCAGGCGCATCGCACCCAGGCGTGGCTCGCCGCGAGCGACGATCCGGCTGCGCGGACGACCGGCGGCTACTTCTATCGCCTGCAGCCCCGCCGGACGAACCCGCAGGCCCGCGATGTGGCTCTCCAGGACAGGCTGCTGAGCATCTGCAAGGGTTGGAGAGCTCCTTAAGCGACCAGAACACCACCACCCAGCGGCCGCCCACGGGACAGGTCAATCCGTCGCGGATTCCGTACTTGAGCGCCACCTCGTACGTCCATTGGTCGACGCCGATTGGCTGAACCAAGCGTCTTACTTCGGTCCAGGTATGCGACGCCATGCTGGACGCTGCCAAAAACAGCATCGGTCGGAACTTGCCCTGGGCAACAGCGCGGTATTCGTTCCACCAACCCTCTGGCGCATCTTTGTGGAGGAACGCTGATTTTCCAAGCTTGACCGAATTCCAATCTCCAGACTTCACGGGAAAGCGTGCTGCCGCAAGGACCGAGAGCGGCAGGTGCTGCGTGGTGACGGCGTGCAATTCCGTCAACACCTCATCCGGGGACCGTAGCTCTGCGGTGCGATCGGCGTAGTCGATGAGATCGTTTCGCAGTCCGGCGAAGTCGATGTTTCGCCCGGGCTTATTCAATTGCAAACCGATCTTTGATGGTTGAGGCCCTATCGATCGTACAGTGCCGACAGCCGCGCCGCTTTGCCTGGTCACTTGGTATCAACCTCGCTTGACCTTGGACTGCAAGGCCGTTGCTCAGGCCGCCGTGGTGCCTGCATGCCCAATCGGGCGCGACCGGGCCCGACGATGCCAACGAGCGTTGCTGCCGACAGGAAACTGTTGCGGTCTCGCCGGCCGTTTCGGAGGTCAGGGGATCATAAGACACAGGGCGTACCCTCCTGGCGGCATGTCGTTACAGCGCACGCGCATGAGCGCCGATCGCACGCTGATGTCGGTGATCCGCACGTCGCTGGCCCTGATCGGCTTCGGGTTCGTGATCTTCCACTTCTTCGAGAGGCTGCGGGATGCCGGCACGCTGACGCACGCCGACGCGCCGCGCAACTTCGGCCTCGCGCTGGTGGCGCTCGGAATCGGTATGCTCGTGCTCGGCATTATCTATCACGTGCAGTTCATGCTCGGCCTACGCATGGAGCGCAATCGGATGCGAGAGGTCGGGCTGATCCACGGCGAAAGCCGCTATCCGCTTTCGTTCACTCTCGTCACCGCAGTGATCCTGCTGCTGATCGGCATCGCCGCCGTCCTTAGCATGAGCTTCAAGGTCGGGCCGTTCGGCTGAAAAAAGGGTCACGGGGCAGGGCGCCCGGCAAAGATCCCGTGGCCGCGCGCCATGCGCCGATTTGCCGCCCAACGGCCCCCAACTTTGACCCGGCTGGTATTCTGCAAGGTGCTCAAGAGCGCCTGCGGTCTCGCGCTGTTCTGTACCTTCGGTCACGCGAAGCGCGGCCGACAGGGACAAATCCGGCTTCACTCAGTGCTTGTGCCGGTGATGCATGTCGGGGACATGCGGATGCCGGTGCTTCAGCGGATCGTGCCGATGAGCATGGAGGTGGGGCTCACCGGGCGGATCTTCGGCCGTATGAGCGTGCTGGTGGTGCGCGTCGTGCACGTGCGCGTGCGTATGTTCCATCGGCTCATGCGTATGCTCGTGCTCGTGGTGCTCCGTGAGATGCAGCCAGACGCCGATGGCCATCAGCAGGCCGGCGCCA
>DASURA010000098.1:0-6716 GCA_036280295.1 Hyphomicrobiaceae bacterium | reverse complement strand
CTTGTCGGCGCGCAGGAACAGGCGCTTCTGCCGATCGCTGCCCGTCACCGCGTCGATGGCGGCGCCGAGACCGGCGGGCGCAACCGGCTCGTTGCCCAGCGCCAGGGTGCGGTCTGCCTTGATCGTCAGGTACAACGGCTTATCGGGGCGCGGCTGCGGCTTGGCGGTCGATACCGGCAGGTCAACCGCCACATCCACCGTCGAGAGCGGCGCCGCCACCATGAAGATGATGAGCAGCACCAGCATCACGTCGATGAACGGCGTAACGTTGATCTCGTGGCTCTCGGCGAGCTCGTCGTCCTCGCGGCTCTGGATTCCGCCCGCCATGGCTCCCTCCGCCCTATTCCGCAGCCCGCGCCAGCTGGCGCTCCGGCAGGGAGCCGGGCTTGGCGCTCGCGTTGGCGCTGCCGGAGCCACGGTCGAGGTCGCGCGACACCAAGCGCAGCACCTCGGCGGCGGCATCACCGAGCAGGCCCCTGTAGCCGCCGATCCAGCGCGCAAACTGGTTGTAGATAATCACCGCGGGAATGGCGGCGACCAGGCCGATGGCGGTGGCGAGCAGCGCCTCGGCGATGCCGGGCGCCACTACCGCAAGATTGGTGGTCTGCGACTTGGAGATGCCGATGAAGCTGTTCATGATGCCCCAGACGGTGCCGAACAGCCCGACGAACGGCGCCGTGGAGCCGATCGTCGCCAGGAGCCCGGTGCCCTTGTTCATGTCGCGCGCCGCAGCGGCCTCGAGGCGCGAGAGCCGCGAGGCGACCCGCTCCTTGATGCCGTCGCGCTCGAGCGTATCGGTTGACAGGCGCAGCTCCAGCTGCGCCGCCGCCAGGAACGAGGCTACGATGCCGCGGCGGGTCCCCAGGCGTGCGGCGGCGACAGCGAGCGAGCGCTCGTCGGCGATGGCCGCCAGCGATGAGCTCACCCGGCGCTTGGCGAACAGCAGCTCGACGCTCTTGGCGAGCCACACCGTCCAGGTGACCAGCGAGGCGAAGGCCAGGCCGATCATCACCGCTTTCACGATGATGTCCGCCTGCTCGAACATCGCCCACGGTGAAAGATCGCGCGGCAGGTGAGCGGCGCCGATCTCACCGGGCTGATGCCCGGCGGCGGACGCCACACCCAGCGGCGGTATCTGCGACGCCGGAACACCATCGGCCGGTACTGGCTCCGGCGCGGATCCTGGCGGTGCCGGGGCGCCCGTCGTCGCCGCGAGGGGCGTCCCGGTGACTGCTCCGGGCACCGGCGTTGCGGCCGGAGCCGAAGGTGCGGCGGCAGGCATCGCCGCCGCCGAAGGCTCAGCCGTTGCAGTAGCCGCCGCAGGTGCGGCGGCAGCTGCGGGGGAGGACGGCGGGGCCGGCGTCGGTGCGGCAACAGCCGGGGCGGGCGAGGTCGATGGAGGAGGCTCAACCGCTGGCGCCGTCTGGCCCGCAGGTGTCGCCGTCACGCCCGGTGTCGGCGTCTGCGCCTCAGCCGATGCGGCCATCGTCATCGCCATGACGGCGAGGCACGTCAGCCAAGGCAGCAGCGGCGCCCAGCGGCTGCAGCTGCGGCGTGGGTGCTTGGTGGGTATTTCAATCACGGGCACTGCGCTTCACTCCGGCCTGCTGCCGCAACACGAGGCATGCTGTGGGACGCACACAGGATCAAAGCGGCTCGAGGCGACATTGTTATGCGACATTTCGAAGGAGACCAAGGGGCTACTCATCGCAGACTTGCACGTCGGCCAAATGGCAGATGAGACGCTGGGAGGCCTGGGCTTTCGTCAGCACTCGATCAGGCTCCTGTAGAGTCGGTCAAGCGAAGCGCCGACCCGACGCGTGGCGGTTATTGCGATCGTGTTGGCCGTTGGCTGACGCGTACTGCATGCAGGATGGAAGGCCTCCGGTCGCGAAGCTTGGCTCGGAGGCCCATGCGTTGCCTCGATCAGGGGAGTGTCCTGGACCGATGGCAAGCCTAGTTCCCTCAGCGTCAGAGACCGCGCCCTCCCGCGACAATGCAAAACGAAGGCGTCGCAGCCCGGCGTCGACGTCCGCGAGGACGCAATCGACCGTAGTGATTGTGTACTCTTGTCGTCAAGTATCTTTGCGCTTCTTTTCCGAGTAGTCTGATTGCGCGTTGCAGCAAAGGTACAAGAGATCGCGGATTCGAGAGCTGAACCAATAAAAGATGCTGGCTGCCGCGTCCACATTACACGAGCAGCAGATCCGCATGAGACCTAATTGACCCGTAGTTCTCAGGCTCTTGATTTCTGATAAGGTCACGCCTTCATGCATTGGGGGATGTTGGAGCAGGTCGCCGTCGCGTCGCCCCCGCGTGTCAGCTTCTTCACCCAGCATACTTTTTCACGCACGGCGTTCCCGGCTGTCCTGGGGGCGCAAAATTTGTGCCGACGCGCGGGGCTTTGTCGGCGCTTTTGTCGTTGCTGGAGCACGAAGGTCGCGGGATGTCCAACGTATCGAGCAAGGAGCTCGAGCTGAAGCTGGAGCTGACCCCACAGGAGCTGCTGCGTGTCGCCGCCAACCCGGCACTGGAAGACCTGACGGTCGGCAAGCCTGTCACCAAGGTGCTGCGCTCGATCTATTTCGATACGCCTGATCACCGGCTGCATGCGAAGGGCATCGCGCTGAGGCTACGCGCCGCCGACGAGCAGTGGGTGCAGACTGTCAAGGACGGCCAGGGCCTCAAGAGCGGCGTCTCCAACCCGAGGGAGGTGGAGGCTGTCGTCGCCCGCGCCGAGCCCGATCTCGCCGCCATCGAGGACCCCGATCTGCGGCGGGCTGTCGAGAAGGCGACGCGGCACTCGGCGCTGGAGCCGCAGTTCGAGACTGTCGTCACGCGCACGACGCGGCAGCTCCACTCCGACAAGGGCGATATGGAGCTCGCGCTCGACGAAGGCATAGTGCGCGCCGGCGGCATCGAGAGCAAGCTGTGCGAGGTGGAGCTGGAGCTGAAGGCCGGCTCGCCCGAGTGTCTCCTGGAGACTGCCACGGCGCTGTTCGGCAGTGAGCCGATCCGTGTGGCCGAGGAGACCAAGTCCGAGCGCGGCTATCGCCTTGCGCTTGGCCGCAGCGACCCGGCGCTGGTGCCGCTGAAAGCCGAGAGGACGGTTCTCAGCGGCAACGAGACGTGTGCCGAGGCGCTGCAGACCTTCGTCGCCTCCGCCGGCCAACAGATCGAGCTCAACCGCCGGGCGATGCTGGAGACCGACGACCCGGAGGCCGCGCACCAGCTGCGTGTCGGCCTGCGCCGCCTGCGCAGTGCGCTCCGCGCCTTCCGCCCGCTGGAGGATTCCGTCGCCACCCGCGAGCTGGCGCGCCATGCCAAGGAGCTTGGCCAGAGCGTCGGCGAGCTGCGCAACGCCGACATCTTCATCGAGAGCATCTACGTGCCAGTAGCGGCTGCGAGGAAGGAGGAGCCCGGCTTTCCCGAGCTGCGGGAGGCGCTGGTGGCGAACCGAGACGAGCTGCGCGGCAAATCTCGCGCGGCCCTGCTCGGCGAGCAGTGGTCCAAGCTGCAGCTGTACCTGGCGCTATGGCCGCATACGGTGAAGGCCAATCCCAGGCTTGAGATGCCGATCACGGAGCTCGCCGCCAGCGCGCTCGACCGCAGCTGGAGCAAGATCGCCAAGCGCGCCGCCAAGCTGGAGACGATGTCGCCCGAGGAGCGGCACGAGATGCGCAAGACGCTCAAGGTCTTCCGCTATGCTGTCGAATATTTCGAGTCGCTCTACGAGCCCCATAAGGTCCGTCGCTTCATCAAGGACCTGAAGCGGCTTCAGGACGTGTTCGGCTACCTGAATGACGTGAAGACGGCCAGGGCGCTCGACGGCATCTGCGACCAACGTTGCCCTTCCAGCCCAGCCGCGCACCGGGCCGCCGGGTATACGCTCGGCTGGCACGACGTCAATGCCAACCACGCCTGGGCCGACGCCACGAATCTCTGGCGCCGCCTCGCCAAGCGCGAGCGCTTCTGGGAGTAGTCGTAGGGAGGATCAGCGCGAAGCGAGTAATCCGCTGCACCACGCCGAGGAACGGCGGATTACGCTCCGCCATCCGCCCTACGAACGCACTACGAACTCACGCCGCACCGCCTCCGTGTGCTCACCCAGCGCCGGCAGCGGGCCGTAGGCAGCCTCATCCAGCCCGGCGAACCGTGCCGGCGCTGCCGGCAGGGCGATGTTTCCCCACGGCGAGGCAACCGGCACGCGACGCAAATGCGGGTGCCGCAAGACGTCCTCAACCTCATTCACACGGGCATAGGCGATCTCCGCCGCCGCCAGCTCCTCCGCCAGCGTGTTCGCCGTCCGCGTCGCGAAGCAATCGCCGGTGGCGGCGTCGGTGGCGGCGCGATTGGCGGCGCGGGCGGGGTTGGTGGCAAAACGCGGATCGGAAATCAGCTCGGGCCGTTTCAGCACCGCGCGGCACAGGACCGCCCATTCGCGGTCGTTCTGGATCGAAATCAGGATCGGCACGCCGTCGGCGGTGGGGAACACGCCGTAGGGCGCGACCGTGGGGTGTGTGAGTCCCACCCGGCGCTGCGGCGCACCGTGCTCGGCATAGAGCATGGGGATCGCCATCCACTCCATCATCGCATCGAACATGGAGACGCGGATGTCAGCCCCCTCACCGGTGAGGCCGCGTATGATCAGCGCCTCCAGAATCGCCTCGTAGGCATGCATGCCGGTGGCGATGTCGACGACAGACACGCCAACGCGCGCCGGCGCCTCCGGTCCGCCGGTGATGGAGGCGAGCCCGGATTCGGCCTGGATCAGGAGGTCATAGGCCTTGCGATCGCGGTAGGGGCCATCGTCGCCATACCCGGAGATGGAGCAGCACACGAGACGCGGATGCCGCCGGCACAGCGCCTCGGTTGGAAAGCCGAGCCTGGCGAGCGCACCGGGCTTCAGGTTCTGCAGCAGCACGTCGGCCTTGGCAACGAGCGCCTCGAACAGCACCCGGTCATCCGCGTTGGTCAAGTCGGCGACGACAGATTCCTTGCCCCGGTTGAGCCACACGAAGTGCGTGCACTGCCCGTGCACGACGGCGTCATAGGAGCGGGCGAAGTCGCCCTCCGGCCGCTCCAGCTTGATGACACGCGCCCCGGCATCGGCAAGCTTGCGCGCCGCCAGCGGCGCCGCCACGGCTTGGTCGAGCGAGATGACAAGGGTGCCGGAGAGCGGTCTGATCATGGGTGCCCTGGTATTACGATGAGACTTGAAGGATCATCGTACGGTGTCATGCCGGCGCTTGCACGCGCCGGCGAAGGCCGGTGAGAGCCGGGATCCCTCGTCCAACCCGCTCCGAGCTTGCTGCTGGTCTGGATACCCGGGACGAGCCCCGGTATGACAGTATTGGCGATACGTTCGTGCCGAGCCAAGGAAGGGCAATATGCACCTCACCGATCACATCGTCCTTGTCACCGGCGCGCTCGGCACGCTGGGCAGCGCCATGTGCAGCGCCATCGAGATGGCCGGCGGCACGGCGATCCGGACTGACCTCGCCGCCCGCGGCGCCGTGGACGTGGCGCTCGACGTGACGCGCGAGGCCGACTGGCAGGCGGCGATGGCGGAAATCGAGCGCCGGCACGGGCGCCTGGACGGACTCGTCAACAACGCCGGCATCTGCCCGGTCGGCGATGTGGAGCAGACGAGCTTCGCCGACTGGCGCCGCGCCATGGCCATCAACACCGACGGCGTGTTCCTGGGCTGCAAGTACGCCATGCCGCTGCTCGCCAGATCGAAGGCACCGTCGATCGTCAACATCTCCTCGGCCTCGGGCATGGTCGGCGGCGCCAACCTCGCCGCCTACAACGCGTCGAAGGGCGCCGTGCGGCTGCTGACCAAGTCGGTCGCCCTGTCAGGCGCGCGCAAGCGCCCGCCGGTGCGCTGCAACTCGGTACATCCTGCCTTCATCGCCGGCGACATGGTGGATGGCATGCTGGCGGGCCGTCCGAACCCGGCCAAGACGATGGCCAAGCTTGTCGCCCAGGTGCCGGTCGGCCGCCTGGGAGAACCGCGCGAAGTGGCAGATACCGTGGTATGGCTGCTATCGGCTGCATCGTCGTTCACGACCGGGTCCGAGGTGCTGGTGGACGGCGGGCTGGTGGCGGGGTGAGGCACATGAAACGCCTCGCCCTCGCGCTGCTTCTGCCGCTCCTGCTTGCCGGCTGCGACGACGACGATGTCAGGGCCAAGCTGGACCTGTGCAAGGGGACGATCCGGGCCGAGCTGGCGAACTTGCTGGAGGACACGCGGCGCCAAGCGGAGAAAAGCATGGCGACGCTAGAAGGCGAGACAGAGATCACCCACGAGAGCGCGCGAAAGGCGACCGATCGCGACGTCAAGCTGAGCAATGAGAAGATCAAGGCGGTGGCGGACCTGTTCGCCCGGATGGCGGAATCGATGATCGAGGCACAATTGGCGGTCCTGGAGCCGACAGCGGCAGACCTCGCCAAGTGCAAGGAGATCCTCTCCGACGCGCGACGGCGGTAATCCGCAGGCCAGCCGGCGCACCAATGCTATCCAGGCCCGCCAACCGGCATGCGATGGATTAGCTCACGATGCCATCTGCGCTGCAGAGGGCGGCCGGCCGCCCTCTGCCGGCATACGATGGCAATGCAGTTCGCGCTGCGGGAAGGGGATGGTGAGGCCGGCCCTCTCCAGCGCCAGCTTGCCCTGCTCGATCAGGTCGCGGCGAACGTCCCCGTAGAGCGAG
>DASURA010000097.1:0-2842 GCA_036280295.1 Hyphomicrobiaceae bacterium | reverse complement strand
CTCGATCATCACGGCGAGCACCAGCCGCTTGGCCACCGACAGCCGCCCCCGGTCGATCAGCCAGATCAGCAGGTAGTAGAACGGCGCATGCAGCATGTGGGTGAAGGTGTAGATGTCGAACAGATGCTGCGAATCCGGGGGGCCCCAGATCTTGACGTATCCGCATTTGCAGATCGGCGGGCGCCCCATGGCGTACAAAACCGCCACCGTCGCGATGACGATTCCAAGGGCGATCAGCAGTGCGGCTGGAAGGGGCAAGCGTCGGGACATGCCTCTTCATGGCATGTCCTCACGCTGAAGAAAAAGCTGGAGCCGAGGGCAACCAGCCAGAAAGCGTCGACTGTGTGGCACATTCATGACACCGGCCCCGTCATGTGAACGGGGTCAAACACTGCGCGCGGCCGGCAGCGATAACTCTTCGACCACACTTCCTCTTTACGCTCCGCCGCGGTCACACCGCCGCGCATGGCTTGCCGGAGGGGAAACGATGCGCTTCGAGACAACACGGCTTAAGGATGTCCGTATCATCGAGCTGGAGCCGGCGCGCGACGAGCGCGGCCACTTCGCCCGCACCTTCTGCGCGCGCGAGTTCACGGCGGCCGGGCTGGAATCTCTCTATATGCAACACAGCTTTTCGCATACCGCACGCACCGGCACCGTGCGCGGCATGCATTTTCAGCGCGCCCCGCACGCGGAGGTGAAGCTGATCCGCTGCGTGGCCGGGGCGATCCTTGACGTGCTGATCGATATCCGGCCGGGCTCGCCCACCTACATGCAGTGGGAGGCGTACGAGCTGTCCGCCGGGGACTGCCGCCAGCTCTACGCCCCGCAAGGCTTCGCGCACGGCTTCCAGACGCTGGCCCCGGCTACCGAGGTCGCCTACGTGATCTCGGCCTTCTACGCGCCAGGTAGCGCCGCCGGCATCCGCCACGACGATCCGGCCTTCAACATCCCCTGGCCGCTCCCCGTCACGGAGATCTCCGTCAAGGATCGCAGCTGGCCGGACTTTGCCGCGTAGGTTGGGTCAAGCGACAGCGAAGACCCGACGCCGTCACAGCGTCCGCACATCGACATCGCTTGACCCAGCCCATCTTTAGACGGCCTCAATCGCGGTTGAGGACCGTCACCTGCCCCAGCTTCGGCTCGATCCGCAGCTCGTCCCCGGTGTGTATCAAGTCGGTCGGATCGCCAGCCTCGAAGCGGTCGACCAGGGTCAGCCCGGCGAAGGCGGCGCCCTGCGCGAGTATCGTGTTGGTGCGGTCGAAGACGATGGCCTTCGGCGCCATTCCGCGCGATGCCATCTCGTGCAGCATCCAGGCGGTGGCGACCCCGCCCTTGGCCGTCTGCAGCACCAGGACCAAGCCGACATAGCTCTGGCCGTAGAGCTTGTGCGCCGGGCGCGAGAACGTGCCCTTGAGGCGGTCGAGATCGTAGCGGGCGGAGAAATTATCCCGCGCCACCAGGGCAATGCCGGTAACGGCCGGGCCAAGTCCCTTGTGGCACCTGAGCAGGATCGGCATCTACACGATCCTTCCGGCGACGGCGCTGTCGATGCAGCGCTCCATGCTGGCGAGCGTCGGCTGGTAGCCGTAGCCGGCGATGATGTTGACGAGCTTGGCTGAGTTGGTGAGGAGCCGCTGCCAGCCGTTCGCCTCGGCCATTTCGCGCGCGTAGCTCTGGTAGAAGCACACGCCCGCGGCGACGATGGCGCCCGCCGCCTCCATGCGCCGCGTCAGCCCCATGCGGTCTGCGGCGAACTTGATCTCCGGCGAGGTGGCGACGATGAGCGCCGTCTGCTGATGGATGCGCCGGCCGTCAAGCAGCCCGGCGACGCGCTGCATCTCCATCAGGGACAACTGCGGCGCGCCGAACACCACCACATCGACCTTGTCCCCCGCCGCGGCATAGCCGGCGAAGAACGCCTCGAAATCGTCTGTTCCGATCGGCACAGACGGCGGCACCGGCCGGCCGGCGAAGGCGTCTGCCAGGCCGGGCGCCTCCGGTGTTATGCCCGGCATGTGGAACAGCGCCACCGAGCCGAAGCTCGCCAGCGCCGCGCCGAAGTGCTTGAGCTCATCGGAGCTGGGCGGGCGGCCGATCTGGTCGAGCACGCCGCTCACCACCGGCACCTCCCAGTAGCTGCCGGCAGCCCTGCCGACGATGCCACCGAGCGCGCCCCAGTCGGCAAGATCGCGCGGCCGGTGCCTGAGCTCGAAGTGCCGGGTGCCAGCGCGGCGCGCGTCGAGATGGTAGCCATAGCGCGGCGTGCGCCCGGTGAGCCCGGCCGCCAACGCCGAAGGCCCACCCTCGAAGTTGCTGCGCGCGCCCTGTACGCTGTTGGAATAGATGACGACGCCGGTGTCGCCCATGGCCAGGTGCTCGCCGCGCACCGGTGGCAGCACGGTCTGGTAGTTGATGCAGGTGTTGGTCATCAGCACGCCAAGCGCCTCGAACGCGCATATGGTGCGGGCCTCTATATCGGCCATCGCCTCGGTCTGCTTGAGGCGCCGATAGGAGGCGAAATCGAGTCCGCGCGGGTCGGTAATGGTTGGGATACGGACGCCCCGCTCCTCCGGCGGCAGCGCCGCCAGAGCTTCCAGCCATGCCACCCCCGCCTCGCCCAGGCTCTCCGTATCAGCCATGATGTGTGCCTGGCTGACCGGCACGAGATCGGGAGCATCGAACAGCTCGCCCACCGCAATTTGATGCTGCAGGGCCCACTGCCGGGCGCTGCCGGCCTCGCCTGCCAGCATCGCCCGCTCCTCGTCCGTCAGCCGCATGCCGTTGCCCTTGACGGCCTCGCGGAGTGCGGCGACCTCACTTCGCCCCCTTCGCCGAAGCC
>DASURA010000096.1:0-13197 GCA_036280295.1 Hyphomicrobiaceae bacterium | reverse complement strand
CGTTCTGGATGGCGACGTGCCCGTGACCCTCAACGGCAATGCTGACGTGTGGGGTGTCGGCGTCGTGCAGCACATCGACGCTGCGGCCATGGAGCTGTTCCTGTCCTACCGCAACTACAGCGGCGATTTCGCTAAGGAAGACGCCAAGGACATGGACGTTGTGATGGGCGGCGCCCGCATCCGGTTCTGATCCGGCCTACGACAACGGTGTCAGATTCCTCAGGTCTGACACCACTCTCCGGAGCCGCCCTCGGGCGGCTCTTTTTTGTTTTGGGGGCAGGCAAATGCTGTCCGTCTGACTGCATCCCGCCTGCAAAATCGGGGTTTGACCGGAGTGGCGCTGAAGCGTGGCCGTGGCAGGAGAGCGCTGTAAATGCTTTTCCGGTCCGAGGAGCCCCGCATGCGACGAGCCGCGATTGCCTCAGTCTCCGCCCTGCTGGTACTGGGCCTGCTCACGGTGGACGCTGTGGCCGGAGACGGCTGCTGCCGCCACGCCCGGCGCGGCCATGCCGGCTACGGCTACGTCTACCGCGCGCCGGCCAATCCATTCGCGGCCTGGCGCGCCTACTACGGGGCGCAGGCCGAGATCGCGAGCGCTCGCCGTGCCGCAACGGCCAACTGGTACGTCGCCACCGGGCGCGCCCCGCCGCGCCGCTACTACGGCCCGCCGACCAACTAATACGCCGAGGACTACGCGCTCAACCCCTACGCCTACTTCAACTGCCCGCAAGCCCGTCGCGGCGAGGGTGTCTGCATGAACCCGGATTTCTTCCCGCAGTAGGCCGGAAAGGCTGTCGCCTATGCCGGACCGGGCAGCGGCCCGCGGCCGTGCTCTGCATACCGCAGCACGATCTCCGCGGCGGCCTCGCTGGGCGAGTGGCCGGCAACCTGCAGGGCCGCGGGAATCCTGGCCAGCGCCGCCAGCTGCGTGGCACGCTCTGGCGCATCGGCGATGAGCAGGGGCGCCAGGGCCTCGGCGAGATTGGCCGCCGTGCAGCGCTCCTGGATGAATTCCGGAAAGGCGTTCTCGCCGAGCACCAGGTTGGGCAGCACCGCCGAATGCGCCGTGATCAGGCGCTGGGCGATGGGTGCGATGAGCGGGTCGGCGATGTAGGCCACCGCCATCGGCGCGCCGGCCAGCGCCAGCTCCAGCGTGACGGTGCCGGAGGCGGCCAGCGCCGCCGTCGCCAGCTTGAAGGCGCGGAACTTGTCGTCCTCGCCTTCGAGCAGATGCGGCTGCAGCGGCCAAGCCGGCAGCTGCCGCTCGACCAGCGGGCGCACGTGCGGGACGACGGGCATGAGCACCTCGAAGTCCGGCCCGGTGGCCTTGAGCTTGGCGAGCGTCTGGCCGAACGGCTGCATCAGGCGCGACACCTCGGAGGTGCGGCTGCCCGGCAGTACGACGATAACCGGCTTTCCCGGCACCAGCCCAAGGCGCGCCGCCAGCGGTGCCGGGTCGAGCGCGGTGAGCCACGGGTGGCGCTCGATCAGTGGGTGGCCGACGAAGCTGCACGGCGGCCCGCCGAGGCGCGCGTGCACGGCGGGCTCGAACGGCCACAGCCCCAGCACGTGGTCGATATAGGGGCGCATGCGCCGCGCCCGGCCGGGACGCCAGGCCCAGACGCTGGGCGAGACGTAGTCGATGATTGGGATGCCCGGCCGGCGCTTGCGGATGCGCCGGGCGATCGGATGCGTGAACTCGGGGCTGTCGATGATCACCACCGCGTTGGGCTCCGCGGCAACAGCTGAGCGGGCGGTGCCGGAGATGCGGCGCAGCAGCAGCGGCAGGCGCGCGAGAATCGCGCCGAGCCCCATCACCGCCACCTCCTCGAGCGGGAATTGCGAGATGAGGCCCTGCGCTGCCATGGCGTGGCCGCCGACGCCCAGGTAGCGGATGCGGCGGCGCCGGCCGGCGTTGAGCGCCTCCATCAGCTTGCCGCCGAGAGTATCGCCGGACTGCTCGCCGGCGATCAGGAACAGGCATAGGTCCTGCTCTTGCGTGGAGACGCTGCGCTCCGTCACGGCTGCGTCTCCCGCATCACCAGGAAGAGACCGAGCCCGTCGGCCACGGCACCGGCGCGATCGAAGGCCGCCAGCTGTGCCGACGGCCCTGTGATGGCAATGCCGGCGAGGCCCGCGGCGGCGGCGGCCTTGAGCAGCTTCTCAAGGCTGGCCGCCGTCCGTGTGCCATCGGCGCCAGCCTGGCAGACCAGGACGCCGATGCGCCGCCTGGCGCCGACGCCCCATTGCCTGAGCGCGCGCACACGCTCCAGCAGTGCCAGGGCAGGCTCGGCGGCGGCAATCGCCAGCACATAGGCCCGCGCCACCACCACTGCCTTGCCGGCATCGAACGGCGCCAGCAGCACCACCGCGGCGACGCCCTTCTCCATGTCCGCGAGGGCGCGCGGATCAGGCCGGACGCTGCCGACGACGCGGATCTCTGGCGAGCTCTGCGAGCGGTTCACATTCGTGCTGTGAAGCCTACCGAGGGGGCCAGCGTCCCCTCCCCCGTCGCGCCGGAGGCGCGCCTTCGGCGCGACGTGGGGGAGGGACAGGGTGGGGGGGATTGCAGAACCTCCGATGTCGGGGTTCCCCCCACACCTAACTCCTCCCCACAAGGGGGAGGGGGATGCCGTCGTGCTCGGGGCGACGGGCGCTGCTTCATTGGCCGATCGGTGGAGGCCGCCCGCCAGCCCCTCAACCGCAATGCCGATGCTGTCTGCAACGTCCACCGCCTCGCCGCGGTCAAGCATCAGCACGGCTCCGGCCTCCACGGCCAGGCCGGCGAGGCCGGCGGCGGCGACGTTCTCGATCGTGCGTGGGCCGACGGCTGGCATATCGACCCGCAGCTCCTGGCCAGGCTTCGGCCCCTTGGCGAGCACGCCGCTCCGGCTCGCCACGGCGGCGCCGGTGCGCGAGGCGGCAACGCGGGTCAGCATGGCATCGGTGCCCTCGGCGCCCTCGATGGCCAGCACGCGGCCATCGGCAACCACCACCGCCTGGCCGGCGTCGAGCGGACCAAGCGCCGCGCGCACAGCAAAGCCAAGCTGGGCATCGACGCGGGCCTGGCTGTCGAGCGACAAAGCGCCGGCCGGGCCGTCAAGGACGAGCAGATCGGGGGCCACCTCATGAGCACCGCGTACCTTGATGCCTTTCGCCTCGAAGAACCGCACCACGCGCGACAGGACCGAATCATCACCGCCGGCCATCATGCCGAGAATCTGGGGCAGGCTGAGGAAAAAGCTCCAATCGGGCCGCAGCTTCCACAGATCCGGACGGCGCACGCTGCCGGCGATCACCATCGCGTCGGCCTCGGCGCGCAACACCGATATCATGCGTCCGACCTGGCCCCAGTTCACCCAGGTGTGCGGAAAGCGGGCGATATCGGCACCGGCTTCCCCTTCGATGCCGACGATATGGACGCGGCCGCCGCGCTTGATGACGCCGTCGGCAATCAGCAACGGCAACCTGCCGCCTCCGGCCAGGAGGGCGATCCGGTCCACGGTGTCAGACCCAGAGGGCCTGATGACACCGTGTTGTGTCGGGTGTTGGCGCCTTGGTGTCAGACCCGGAGGGTTTGACACCTGATCAGCGGGCGCCCGGCTGCTCATGAGTCGGCGTGCGGCACGCACAGCCCGCGCTTGCCGCGGGCACGGATGAAGGCAATGATCTCCGCCACGATCGGATGATCCTTGAATTCCTTCTCGACGTCCTCGGTACGCTCCACCAGCGTGCCTTCGTCGGCGAACAGCAGCCGATAGGCGCGGCGCAGCGAATGGATGTCATCGCGCGAGAAGCCGCGCCGCTGCAGGCCGACGATGTTGAGGCCGGACAGGTGCGCCCGGTTGCCCATCGCCATGCCGTAGGGAATGAGATCGTTCTCCAGGCCCGACATGCCGCCCACATAGGCGTGCGGGCCGACGCGCGTGAACTGAATTATGGCGGCACCACCGCCAATGCCGGCGTAGTCGCCCACCGTCAGATGACCCGCCAGCATCACGTTGTTGGAGCAGATGACGTTATTGCCGATGCGGCAGTCGTGCCCCACGTGCGAGTTGGCGAGGAAGGTGCAGCGGTCGCCGACGATCGTCTCCATGGTCCCACCCTCGGTGCCGGGGTTCATGGTGACACCCTCGCGCAGCAGGCAATCGGCGCCAATCGTCAGCGTCGACGGCTCGCCGCGGTACTTGAGATCCTGCGGCTGATGGCCGATCGAGGCGAATGGGAAAATGCGCGTGCGTGCGCCGATGCTGGTGCGCCCAGCTACGGCGACGTGGCTCACCAGCTCCACGCCCTCGTCCAGCGACACCTCGCGGCCGACATGGCAGAACGGCCCGATCCTCACCCCGGCGGCGATGCGGGCGCCGTCCTCGACGACGGCATTGGGGTGGATCTCAGGCTTTGTCGGCATCTTCGCGATCTATGATCATTGCGCTGACCTCAGCCTCCGCGACCACCTGGCCGTTGACCTTCGCCTCGCCCGAAAAGCGCCAGGCGCGTCCGCGGCTGCGGATCTTCCTGACGTGGTAGTGAAGCAGGTCCCCTGGTAGCACAGGCTTGCGGAACTTGGCGCGATCGATCCCCATGAAGTACACCAGCTGTGGCTTATAGGTGGCATCCAGATGGTGTACGCACAGCGCGCCAGCGGTCTGCGCCAGCCCCTCGATGATCAGCACGCCGGGCATCACCGGGAAGCCGGGGAAATGGCCCTGGAAGAACGGCTCGTTGACTGTGACCGCCTTGATGCCCACGGCGCTGTTATCGCCATCCATGTCGATGATGCGGTCGACCAGCAGAAACGGATAGCGGTGTGGCAACAGCTCCAGCACGCGCCGCGTGTCTGCGCTGGCGAGGGTCTTGTCCACGGGCTCGGGTTGATCCATCTTGAGTCGAGCGCTCCCGCCTTGGTCCTTGCGATAACGGGGTTGTCTCTAAAGCAAATTCCTGACGATTCCAATGGTGTCAGGCCGGACGTGTCAGACCCTCAGAGTCTGACACCGTCTCAGGAACGCCGGTGGTGCCTGGCGTCAGACCTGGAGGGTGTGAAACTGCTCAGGCGCACCTGCAACCCAAGTCCCGAGCACTGTGATGTCCTTGGGATCGAAGGCCACCAGGTCGGCGCGATAGCCCGGAGCGATACGGCCGAGCTTGTCCCCCAGCCCCAGGAATGCCGCCGGCTCGGTTGCGGCGTAGCGCAGGGCGTCCACCAACGGAATCTGCAGCATCGCGACGGAGTTGCGCACCGCATCGGCCATGCTGATGGTGGCGCCGGCTAGCGTGCCGTCGGCGCGCGCACAGCGGCCGTCACGGACTGCGATCTCCTCGCCGTTAAGGACAAATCCCCGCTTGCGCCCGCCCACCGGCGGCATGGCGTCGCTGACGAGCATCGGCCGGCCGACGCCCCTGAGCGCGAGCCGCAGCATGGCGGGAGCGACGTGGTAACCGTCAACGATCAAGCCGAACCAGACATCTGGTGTCTCCAGGGCGGCGGCGATCGGCCCAGGCTCGCGGCTGGCGAGCTGTGGCATCGCGTTGAACAGGTGGGTGAATCCGGAAAGCCCGTCTCCGAGCGCTGCCTTGGTCTCAGCGTACGTCGCCGCCGAGTGGCCGAGCGAGACGCGGATGCCGGACTGCGTGAGACGGCGCAGCAGCCCCGGAGGTGCCCGTTCCGGCGCCAGGGTCAGCAGCATCGCGCCGCTGCGGCCTTCGATCAGCATTGCCGCATCCGCCTCGGTGGGGATGCGCAGCACGGCGGGGTCATGCACGCCGGGCTTCTCGGGCGACAGGAACGGCCCCTCCAGGTGGATGCCCAGGACGCCGGGGTTGGAGGCCATCGCCCGGCGCACGGCGTCCATGGCCGCCTGCATCTTCGCTGCCGTATCGCTGATCAGCGTGGGCAGCAGTGCCGTGGTGCCGTGCTGCCGATGCGCGGCAACTATTCGGTCGATGGTCTCAGGCGTCGGCGCATCGTTGAGGAGGACATCGCCGCCGCCGTTGACCTGGCAGTCGATGAAGCCGGGCGCGAGCCAGACGCTCGGGGGCAGGGTGCGGACGGGGAGGCCGTCGGGCAGGGCGCCTTTCGGCACGAGGGCCGCGACGTTAGGACCTTCGATGATCACCGCGAAGTTGTGGTGGAGACTTGTGCCATCGAACACTGTGTCGGCGCACACTGCAAACGGCGCTCGTACGGTCATCTCCGGCATCATCTCGTCCGGGTGACCTTCTGCAAATGGCGCGGCCGGTCGACGTCGACTCCGAGACGCTCTGCGAGCGGGATCAGCATGGCGTAGAAGCTCTGTACCAGGCACACCGCGTCAGTCTCGGGATGGTTGGAGGCAAGCGTGGGGAGCCGGCCCGGCGCCGGGGCGTCACGGCCAATCGGAAGGGCCTCAGTCGTGAACAGAGCGGATTGCTTGGCGCGCAAGTCCTCAGCCAGCTGCCGCATGCCCGGCGCCGCCTGGTCGGTCGGCATGAACATCAGGATCGGGTAGGTCGGCGCCACCAGCGCCACCGGCCCGTGCAGGAACTCGGCGCCGCTGAACGCCTCGGCGTGCAGATTGCAGGTCTCCTTGAGCTTCAGCGAGGCCTCGCGGGCGATGGCGAGCGTCGGGCCGCGGCCGATGGTGACGAGGCTCTGCGCCCCGCTGAGCGCCCCGGTCGCCTCGCTCCAGTCGAGGGCGGTGGCTTTGGTGAGCTGATCCGGCAGCGCCGCGATGGCGCGATCAAGCGCGGGGTCGTCGGTCCAGGCCGCAATGAGCCGCTGCAGGGCTGTCAGTGTCGCGACGAAGGTCTTGCTCGCCGCGACGCTCAGCTCCGGCCCGGCGCAGATCGGCAGCACGATATCGCAGGTCATCGCCAGCGGGCCGTCGGTGGCGTTGACCATGGCGACTGTCAGCGCGCCCGCCGCCCGCGCGCTCTGAGCCATCGCGATCAGGTCGTCGCTCTTGCCCGACTGCGAGATGGCGAGGAACAGCTGGTCCTTGAGGTTGAGCTGGCGGCCGTAGACGCTGGCGATATTCGGGGCCGCCTCGGCGACCGGAGCCCCAATGGTGCGCTCGATCAGGTGCTTGCCGTAGGTGGCCGCATGGGCCGAGCTGCCGCGGGCACAGGTCACGACCACCCGCGGCGGCCGCCGCTTGAGGCATGATACGAGCTCCGTCAACGGATGTGCGAGCCCCGCCGCCTGCCGTGCCACCACCTCCGGGGCCTCGGCGATCTCATCCACCATGCGGGCCGGCGGTTGCGTCATGCGCTGTCAGCTCCGCTGGTGACGGCGTCAGACCTCTCGGCAGGGCGTTCGTACTTTTGCACCGAAGCCGCGTCGAGGTGGCTGACCCCGCCTGCGTCCAGGCCTGCGGCCTCGCAGGCAATCCGCAGCGCGCCGTTGAGCGCATTACCCGACGGCGGCACCAGCCGCATCCTCATTTCCGGGCTCAGCCACGGCTCTATCGCCCTCGCCAGTCCACCCATCAGCGCCAGCCGCGGCGCCCCGTCCCCGATCAACCGGGATGCGATGGCGTCGATATGGCTGCCGGCCAGCCGCATGAGCTCGCACGCTGCCGGGTCCTTGCGCGCGGCGTGCTGCACGATGAGCGGCGCCAGGCGCCCGAAATCGCGCGGCTTGGAGCGCCCCATCCAGCGTACGATGGCGGCTGGCGCAACGCCAAGCTCTTCCGAGACCTCCCGCAGCAAGGGTGTCCAGGCGGCGCGCCCGTCATGCGCCCACAGCACCCGCCGCACCGCCTCGCAGCCAAGCCAGGCGCCGCCGCCTTCATCCGACACCGGAAAGCCCCAGCCGCCGACCCGATGCTCGCGGTCGCCATGTAGGGCCCAGCCGATCGTGCCGGTGCCGACAATGATAATGCCGCCGTCGTGCCCGGCATGGGCACCGACGCAGGCGGCGCGTGCGTCGGTGGTGATGACCACTCGATCGAAGAAATCGCGGAAGGCCGTGTATGCGGCCGCAGCATCGCCAGGCTCGCTGGCGCCGGCGAGCGCCAGGCACGCAACGACCGGATCGTCGAGCGTCGCACCGGCCTTTGCGAAACATTGGCGTGCCGCGCCCAGCACCGACTGCAGGCTCTCATCCAAGCTGATGCGCACGTTCGCCGGCCCGGCCTTGCCTTCGCCAAGCAGCATTCCGGCAGCATCGGTGAGCCGCGCCCGGCACCCGGTGCCGCCGCCATCAACCCCAAGAAGAAGTATTTCGCTGCCCACCTGCAACCCTCGAGCCGTGATGCCTATCTATGGCCTGGCACGCAAAAATCCAAAACCGTCAGCTGGATAGGTCGCCTGGATGGTTAAGCTCCCCGCCCCGCCCCCTCAGTCTCCAGGTACCGCGCTGAATACGGAGCGCACCTGCCCCAGGTTCACCGGCATTGATGCCTGGGAGCCGCGCGATGCTCTCGACACGATGATCGAGGCGCAATTTGCCGCGGTGGCAGCCGTGCGGGGCGCTCGGGGCGCCATCGAGCGGGCTACGCTGGCTCTGGAGGCGCGGCTGCGCAAGCAGGGCCGCCTGATCTACACGGGCGCCGGCACCTCCGGCCGCCTGGCGGTGCAGGATGGCGCTGAGCTGATGCCGACCTTCGACTGGCCGCCGGAACGGCTGCTGCTGCTGATTGCTGGCGGCAGCGATGCCCTCCTCCAGGCCGTGGAGGGTGCCGAGGATGAATCGACCAAGGCTGCTGCGCTGATCGCCCAGCAGGACATAGGCCCAGGCGATGCCCTGATCGCAGTGGCAGCGAGCGGCACGACGCCCTTCACCCTCGCCTGTCTGCGCGAGGCGCGGCGGCGCGGTGCTCTCACCATCGGCATCGCCAACAACCCCGGCACGCCGCTGCTCAACGACGCCGAATATCCGATCTTTCTGGATACCGGACCGGAGCCGATCGCCGGTTCCACGCGCATGAACGCCGGTACCGCCCAGCGCATCACGCTCAATCTGCTTTCATCACTGCTGATGATACGGCTCGGGCGCGTCTACCGGGGCCTGATGGTGGACGTGCAGGCTTCCAATGCCAAGCTCGCCCACCGCCGTGAGGCTATCGTCTGCCGCCTCACCGGCAGGAGCCAGCAAGAGGCGCGTGCCGCGCTCGAACGCGCCGCCGGCAGCATCAAGCTCGCAGTGCTATTGCTCGACGGCTGCGATCTGGCGTCGGCGCGGTCAATCCTGGACCGCGCCGGTGGCCGGCTGGGCACCGCAATGGCCCTGCTGGAGTCGCGTACCCGCCAAGGTGCAGCGACAGGATAGAGCCACCCGTCTCCTGGCGAGATCAGGTCGGCTGATCGCTCTTGACCGGGTGCTCCTCATCGGTCTCTGCCTCGGCGGGCTCCAGCTCCTCGCTGTGCCCGAGTGCCTCGTCCTTTGACGGTTCGCCGTGCTCCTCTGGCTCCTGCTCCCCAGCCTGCCCGAGCGCCTCACCCTCGGCCGGCTCGCTGGGTGCCTCCGGCTCTTCAGCCTCCTCGCTGTGGAATGGCGATGCGGCCCCTGTCGGCCGCTCCTCGACCATGAGATCGCCGAGGTCGATATCCGGCTGCGGGCCGAGGCCAGGCACCGTCTCCGACGTGGGCAGCAGCGTTCCGGCCTTCTCAAGCTGCTTGCGCTGCTCCTTCCGCTCGCGCTCCAGTCGTGCCGCCGCCTTCTGCACCTCGGTATCGAGGTCGATCTGCGAGCACAGACCCAGCGCCACCGGGTCCTGCGCGTTGAGGTTGGCGGAGTTCCAGTGCGTGCGGTCGCGGATGGCGGCAATGGTCGGCTTGGTGGTGCCGACTAGGCGGATGATCTGACTGTCCTTCAGCTCTGGATGGTTGCGCAGCAGCCAGAGCACGGCGTTCGGCCGGTCCTGGCGCCGCGACACCGGCGTATACCGGGGGCCGGGCTTGGTTTTCACCTCGGGGATGTCAACCTTGCTCTCGGACAGCACGAGGCGATGCTCCGGGTCCTCCTCGGCGCGCTTGATTTCCTCACGCGAAAGCTGACCGTTGGAGATGGGATCGAGCCCCTTGATGCCCTGGGCCACGTCGCCGTCGGCGATGCCCTTCACCTCCAGCACGTGCAAGCCGCAGAACTCCGCTATCTGCTCGAACGACAGCGACGTGTTCTCCACCAGCCAGACCGCGGTGGCTTTCGGCATCAATGGCTTGTGACGGCTGCTCATAGCGAAACCTCTCCATGGGACCGGCAAGGGAACGCATTCCAATGCAGGCCGACATTCAGAGCGTGTGGGGGACGCCAGCTTATAGCGCAGACGGCCTTCGGCGTGCAACTGCCGCCACTGCCTATGAATCAGGCATTCATCACGTCATGTTGCACTGCGAGGCAAGGCTCCGCGCCCCTGCTACCAATCTACGTCATTGCGCAAATATCACAGTCAACTATGCAAATGACTTTCGACTGTCCGCCATTAGGGGTTGTTGCAGCGCAACCCCCTAGCGACTAATTTTGCAGCGCGGCATGAATGCGGTTCGGTCAAGGGGCACGCGCATGAAGGCGATCGGTCACCAGGGCTACTACTTCGAAGATCTTGAGCTCGGGATGGAGGCAAGCCTCTCCAAGGTCGTCACCGCGGCCGATATCCTGACATTCGCCGAGGTCACGGGCGATTGGAACCCGGTGCATATCGACGCCGCGTACGCCGCCAAGACCGTGTTCGGCGAGCCGATCGCGCACGGCATGTTGACGGCCGGTTACATCTCGGCAGTGTTCGGCTCCGAGATGCCCGGACCGGGTGCCATCTACGTTTCGCAAACGCTCAACTTCCGCGCACCAGTCAAGATTGGCGATAACGTGATCGCCAGGGTCAAGGTGACCGAGCTCTATCCCGCCAAACGTCGCGTCCGCTTCGAGTGTGCCTGCCTGGTCGAGCTGAAGTCGGTGCTGGAGGGAGAGGCTGTGCTGATGGTGCCGTCGCGACCGGCGATTGCAGCGGCCTGACACCTGCAGGTGCTCGTGTCGCCCCAGTGCTGCTGCGGGCCAGGTTATCAAGAGCCTCTGCGCACGAGCCTTGCAAAATCCGTCCGATTGTACTTGGATTCGCCCACGGGTATGTGGGGCTCGCACGATCGGTATTCAGTAGGACAGATGGGGGACCAACCGAGGCCCGTAGAGGACGAGGTTGAGCGCGCGCTGGCTTCCATGCGCGCGGGTTTTCTGTCGGGCTCTGAGCAGATCACCACCGGCATCACGTCGCTGGACGAGCACCTGCAGAATACGCCGCCATCGGAGGCGCTTGAGGCGGTGCGGGCGACCGTCTCCCGGCTTGCCACCGCGCACGAGCTGCTGATCGCCAAGGTTGCGCACCTGCCCGCGTCGTCGTGGGACAGCTTCAAGGTGTTGGTCAGCGCGGTCAAGACGCAGCAGATCGTACTGGATGAGGTCAGCCACCTTGTGAAGGAGCATGTGCTGCCGCGGCAGCTCGAGAGCCTGTCGGCTCCGCCTTTCCCCGCTGCGCCAGGTCCCGAGGAAGAGCTGGACTTGGCCGGCGAGGATGCACGCCGGCCGCATGAAAGCTATCTCCCGCACGACGCCTTGCGCTCCCACGATGGTGCGTTTTCGCCGCACGATGTTCACGCTCCGCGTGACTCTTTCTTGCCGCACACCGGCATCCACGGCCATGAGGCTTTCCCTGCCGATGAAGACTATCCTGCCGGTGACGGCTTTCCGGGGAATGGCAGGTTTCGCCACGGTGACGGCTACAATGCCGACGAGTCCTTGCCGCTGCCGGTGGCCTTCCGACCACAGGCTGACGCAGGCTTCCACGCCAACTTGCACACCAGCGTACCGGCGCGACCGGATCGAGGCTTTCGGGTGTTGGCCGAGGCGGGCCTTCGGGCGCGCGACGACGACCGCCCCCGCGCCCGCCACGAGCGACGTCGCCCGGTGCACGACGACGACACGGACGATGATACCGAGCGGGTCTCATTTTTCACATTGGCCCGCGAGCGCACGGCCGGCTTCAGGGGCCTCGCCGCGATGATCGCGGTGGGTGTGATCCTGAGCGTCTTTCCGCGCGACAAGCTGCAGGACGCTGCCTCCAAGCTCATCGATCTGGTGGGGCCCGGGGGACCGGCAACGGTTGCCGACGAGGCTCCACGGTCCGGGAGTCCCTCGCCTGCTGGGCCGCGCTCGAACGAGCGCGTGCCATCGGCCTCGCCGGGCGTGGAGGCGAGCCCGGAAAACAGGGCAGCGCAAGCGGCCGCGGTCGCCGCTCCCCAGGCACGGGAGGAAATGCGGCAGGTCACGGTATCCCCCGAGTCGAGGACCGCTGCCGAGCCGGTACGGGTCGCCGCCGTAACGCCGGCCCGCGCGCCGGTTGCCGCGGCCGCCGCCGCACCCGCAGAGGCTGAGGAGCGGTTTGTGCCCGTCGTGTTCACGCATCGGGATCACGCCACCGTCATGCGGGCGCTCGCCGATTTGAAGCACCAATACCCGAACGTCCTGGTCGGCCACGAGGGCGAGGTCCAACCCGTCGACATGGGGAAGAAAGGGATCTGGCACCGCCTGGTCTTCCTGCCCGCGGGCCCTCGACCGGAAGCCGCCAAAGTCTGCAATGAGCTGGCGGCTCGGGGCTATGACCGCTGCTGGGTCAGGGGATACTGAGCCCTCTCCACAACCGGCGGCATCCCTTGCAAGAAGGTGCCGGCTCTTCCCTCGCTGTCCTACCAGTCGCACTCGGGGAACATGTCGCCCAGGCGATCCCTGTTGCAGCCCTGCTGGCCGGCGACGCACTCGTAGTTGACGCGCGGGGCGGCCGGCGTCCGAACATTCACGCCGACGCCGATCGAATAGCCTTTGCAGGCCGTTTCCCCGGCTGCGGTGCGGGTCTCGATGACCGCGAGCACGGTATGGCCTCTGCAATTGCGATTGACGAGCGCATGCACGTCGCCTTGCGGGGGCGCAGCCGTCAGGCATGGCGGCTTGGGCGCTGGCACCGCCACCTGGGCCTTGGGTGGTACGATAGCGGGTGCTGCAACGACAGGCTTGGGCGCGGCCGGTGTAGGTACGATGACCGACGGTCTGGGCCCGCCGGTAATCGGCGGCCGAGGCGGCTGCGGTGGCGGCGCGACGGGGAGTGGCGCTCGCGGCGGCGCGACAGGTGCTGGCCGCGGCGCAGGCGGCGGCATTGGGGCGGCGATGTGCGGGCGCTCCGGAGCGCGCGCGGGCGCCGGTACGGCCTTGGGCGCCCAACCCCCACT
>DASURA010000095.1:0-12110 GCA_036280295.1 Hyphomicrobiaceae bacterium | reverse complement strand
GCCGCAGCCCTTGATGCCGAGCGGATTCGACGGGCACGGTGTCGGCGCCATATCGAGCTTGATCGGCGGCAGGTCGAAGGCGTGCGGCATGGCGTAGTCCATGAAGCTCGCCGTCACCAGCTGGCCGGTCTGCTTGTCGTAGTGCGCGCCTTCCAGGAGCGCCTGGCCGATGCCCTGGGCGACGCCGCCGTGCACCTGGCCCTCGACGATCATCGGGTTGATGACGGTGCCGAAGTCGTCCACCGCGGTCCAGCGGTCGAGGCGGACGGTGCCCGTCTCGGGGTCGATCTCCAGCTCGCAGATGTGCACGCCGGAAGGGAAGGTGAAGTTGGAGGGATCGTAGAATGCGCCTTCCTTGAGGCCGGGCTCCAGCTGCGCGCCCGTGAACTTGTGGGCAACGTAGGCCTGCAGGGCCACCTCGGGGAAGGTGAGCGTCTTATTGGTGGCGGTGGAGGAGAAGATGCCGTCATTGAAGTCCACCGTCTCCTCCGGCACCTCCAGCACGAAGCCTGCCACCTTCTTGGCCTTGACGATTACCTTGTCGATGGCCCTGTAGATCGCACTCATGCCAACCGCGCCGGAGCGCGAGCCGTAGGTGCCCATGCCGAACTGCACCTTGTCGGTGTCGCCGTGCACCACGGTCACCTGGTCGATGGGCACACCGAGGCGATCGGAAACGAGCTGGGCGAAGGTGGTCTCATGCCCCTGGCCGTGGCTGTGCGAGCCGGTGAGCACCTCCACCGAGCCGGTCGGGTTCACCCGCACCTCCGCCGATTCCCACAGGCCGACGCCGGCGCCGAGCGAACCGACCGCCTGGCTGGGGGCGATGCCGCACGCCTCGATGTAGGCGGAGAAGCCGATGCCGCGCTTCAGGCCCTTCTGCGCGCTCGCCGCCTTGCGGGCAGGCAGGCCGCGGTAATCCGCCAGCTCCAGCGCCTTGTTGAGGCAGGTTGAGTAGTCGCCCACATCGTAGGCCATGATGACCGGTGTCTGGTGCGGGAACGAGGCGATGAAGTTCTTGCGTCTGAACTCGGCCGGGTCCTGGCCGGTCTGCCGCGCCGCCACCTCCATCAGCCGCTCGACCACGAAGGTGGCCTCGGGACGGCCGGCGCCGCGGTAGGCATCGACCGGGGCGGTGGTGGTGTAGACGCCGTCGACCTCGGCGTAGATGGCCGGGATATCGTACTGGCCGGAGAGCAGCGGCGCGTACAGATAGGTCGGCACCGACGAGGAGAAGGTGGAGAGGTAGGCGCCGAGGTTCGCCTTGGTCTTCACCCGGAGCGCCAGTATCTTGCCGTCGCCGTCGAGCGCCAGCTCGGCGGTGGTGAGGTGGTCGCGGCCGTGGGCGTCGGCGAGGAAGGCCTCCGAGCGCTCACCCGTCCACTTGATGGGCCTGCCAATCTTCTTGGTGGCCCAGATGCACGCCGTCTCCTCGGCATAGAGGAAGATCTTGGAGCCGAAGCCGCCACCCACGTCGGGGGCGATCACGCGCAGCTTGTGCTCCGGGGCGATGCCAATGAAGGCGGAGAGGCATAGCCGGATGACGTGCGGGTTCTGGCTCGTCGTGTGGAGCGTGAAGCTGTCCGTCCCCGAGTCGTAGTCAGCAATCGCCGCGCGCGGCTCGATGGCGTTGGGAATCAGCCGGTTGTTGACCAAGTCGATCTTGGTGACGTGGCGAGCATTGGCGAAGGCGGCGTCGGTGGCGGCCTTGTCGCCCAGGTGCCATTGGTAGACGGTGTTGTTAGGCGCATCGGCCTGCACCTGGGCCTGGCCGGCATCCTGCGCGGTGGCGAGGTCGGCGACGGCAGGGAGCGGCTCATAGTCCACGGCCACCGCCTCTCCGGCGTCCTTGGCCTGGGCATAGGTTTCGGCCACCACCATGGCGACGTGGTCGCCGACATAGCGCACCTTGCCCTGCGCCAGCACCGGATGGGTGCCGGCGTGCATCTGGCTGCCGTCCTTGGAGGTGATCATCCAACCGCAGAACAGGCCGCCGATCTTGGCGGCGGCGATGTCGTCGCCGGTGAAGACAGCCACCACGCCGGGCTTCTTGATGGCGGCGGAGGTATCGATCTTCTTGATGTTGGCGTGAGCGTGCGGCGAGCGCACGAAGTAGGCGTAGGTCTGCCCGGGCCGGTTGATATCGTCGGTGTACTGGCCCTTGCCGGTGATGAACCTCTGGTCTTCCTTGCGCCGCACGGGCGCTCCGATGCCGGTCGCGCTCACAGGTGTCCTCCTCGAGCGATAAATCAAAGCTGATGCCGCCGTTATGAAATGCGTTGGCGGCTGGCAGGCTCAGTTCAAGCGTTTCCTCGCCAGGCGCGCTACTCGGCGGCCTGCTTCATGGCACCCATGGCGGCGGCGCCGGCCTTCACGGCGGCGACGATGTTGTGATAGCCCGTGCAGCGGCAGAGATTGCCTTCAAGCTCATGGCGGATGGTGGCGTCGTCGAGGTTGGGGCCCTTCCGGTTGGCGATGTCCACCGCCGACATGATCATGCCAGGGGTGCAGTAGCCGCACTGCAGGCCGTGATGCTCGCGGAACGCCTCCTGCATGGGGTGCAGCTTCTCGCCCTGGGCCAGGCCCTCGATGGTGGTGACGTGTGCGCCCTCGCAGGCCACCGCCAGGGTGGTGCAGGACTTGACAGCCTTGCCGTCGAGATGGACGACGCAGGCGCCGCACTGGCTGGTGTCGCAGCCGACGTGGGTGCCGGTGAGGCGCAGATGCTCCCGCACGTAATGCACCAGCAGGGTGCGCGGGTCGACCTCGGCGCTCGCCGTCTTGCCGTTCACCGTCATCGTTACCCGGACGAGACCGGTGGCCGACTCCGGCGCCGCCGCCGTCTCGGGCTGGCTTTTGCGAAAGAACATGCGTTTGCCTCCTTTGGGAGCGCCCCAGTGCTCTGTGGGATTATTATAAATCACGCTTACGCTACGCCAGCGTCCTGCGCAATCCGAGCGGCAAATTTTAGGTGCGGGCGAGGAAGGCGTCAGACCCCTGCCGGTCTGACGCCGGGGCATCACCTCGGTGGTGGGTTAGGCCGGCAGGGGCTGCCCCTGCGCCTACGCCTCAAGCTTGAACGGATTGAAATCGGTGTCGCGGTCGTAATAGTCCTCCTGCTCGGCGCGCTTCAGGAAATCCACGACGGCGTAGGTGACGGGCGTGAACAGGGCTTCCACGAAGGTCTTGGTGACGAACTGCGCCATCATCACGGTGGGCAGCGCCTCGTTGGGGATGATGCCGGTGCCGTAGAACGCCAGCGGGTAGAAGATGGTACTGTCGACCGCCTCGCCGAAAATAGTGGAGCCGATGGTGCGTGCCCACAGCGCCCGGCCAGCGCTCCAGATCTTCATCTTGGCCAGCACGAACGAGTTGACGAACTCGCCGCAGAAGTAGGCGATCATCGAAGCGGCGACCACGCGCCAGGCGTTGCCGAAGGCGATCTCGTAGGACTTCTGGTGCTCCCAGAACGAGGCCGGAGGCAGCGCCACCACGATCGCCGCCATGACGGCGGCGAACAGCAGCGCGCCGAAACCGGCCCAGATCACCCGGCGGGCCCGGGCATAGCCGTAGACCTCGGTGAGGATGTCGCCGAAGATATAGGAGATGGGAAAAAAGATGACGCCAGCACCGAACACATAGGGCCCCCAGCCGGGAATCTCGACTTGGGCGATCTTGGCTGGCCCGATCAGGTTCGAGCACACCAGGACGACGACGAACGCCACCATGACGAGGTCGAAGTAGCGGTATTGCCGTGCCGGCTGTGGCATTGCTAACCCCCGGTTGTGTGGCGCCGCAAAAGCGGTACGAATGCCCCTCGTGCATCCCCGCTGGCCATGCGGATCACAATGCAGCTTTCATCGCCGGAGAACGTGCCGTGGGCAAGAGGAAACCAGACCTGATCGCGTTGGGCCACGCGACGGCACTGCCGGAGAGCCCCGACAAGGCGCTCATTGAGCGGGTGGCGAACCCGCATCCGGATACCGCCTATATCGCCCGTTTCACCGCGCCCGAGTTCACCGCGCTCTGCCCCATCACCGGGCAGCCCGACTTCGCCCACCTGGTGATCGACTACGCCCCCAAGGCATGGCTGATCGAATCGAAATCGCTGAAGCTCTATCTGGCCGCGTTCCGCAACCACGGCAGCTTCCACGAGGACTGCACCGTCGGCATCGGCAAGCGGCTTGCCGGGCTGATCGAGCCGCACTACCTGCGCATCGGCGGCTACTGGTATCCGCGCGGCGGCATCCCGATCGACGTGTTCTGGCAGACCGGCGAGCCCCCAGCCGGCGTCTGGCTCCCCGACCAGGGCGTAGCCCCGTATCGCGGGCGGGGATGAGGTGCGACGCATGGACTCCCTCTCCCCATCGCCCTCGGGTGTGCCACCTCTCAGTGCACTCTCGAGGGCGACGGGGAGAGGGTGGGGTGAGGGGCAGCCACGGGTGCTGCCCTCTCAACGGTGGGCTCGATAGAGGGATCACGCACGAGTTGCACGCGGCCGTGGATGGCTTGCCGCTTGATCCCGCCCCTCACCCTTCCCCTCTCCCCGCCGGGGAGAGGGGACCTGGCGGCGCTAGCGGCGGGCGTAGCGGCCTGAGTATCTGCGAGCGGACCGTATGGAACGCTGCGGCTGGCTATAGCGCGGGCGCGGGGCATAGCGGCCGGCGATGCGGGGCGTTGCGCGGTGCGCTATGCGGTGGCGGACGCGCCGCGCATTTGCCAGCCGTGCGGTTGAGCGGCGAGCCTTGGCTACTCTCGCCCTGGCCCATCTCGCCTTGGCGCGGGTAGCCTTGGCGACCCTGGCCTTGGTGCGCGTGCCGATGGCTGTATCCGACACCGACGCGACGGCCACAGCCGCGGGTCGTCCGCCCTCGTTCCAGGCATAGCCGCGGCTGACGCCGGGGCTGGGGAACAGGAGCCCCGCCGGGTTGACGTTGCGGCCCCGGGTGCGCACCTCGTAGTGCACGTGTGGTCCGGTGGAATGGCCGGTGCTGCCGAGCAGGCCCAGCAGATCGCCCTGGTCCAGCAGCGTGCCGATGCGGGCGACGATGCGCTGCAGGTGGCCGTAGTAGTGCTCGCGGCCCTGCGGGTCGCGGGTGGTGACGAGATTGCCGTAGCCGCCGCGCCAGCCGGCATAGGTCACCTTCTGCTTGCGCGTGGTGGCGCGCACCGGCGTGCCGAGCGGCGCGGCGAGATCAATCGCCGGATGACGCCGCCCCTGGTTCCACATGCTGGTGACGCGGCCGCGGTGGATCGGCAGGATGAACTCCGGCGCCGGCGGGGCAACGACCTGTTTCTCTGCTGGCGGATGGATTTCCTCGGTGATATTTGCTCCGGGGACGTCTGGAACCACGCTGCCGCGGGGCGGCGGGAGGGAGACGAATGGCGGTGACGGCATCGGCGTCCAGGCCGCATGGCTGGGCCGGCTCATCTGTTGCCCGCCCGGCTGCCCTGGCGTCCAGAACGCCATCGCCTGCAGGTCGCTCTCGGATACGCCAAGCCCCGCCAGCACGTCGGCGGTGCCGGGCAGGTCCGGCTCCGGCAGCAGGATGCGGGCGAAAGCCTTTTGGGCGATCGGCAGCGCGCCATTGCTCCCATCCAGGCGGTGCGTCGGTGAGTTGATATCGGCTGCCACGGGCTCGGGCAGCGCCGCCGGCGACAGAGCCTTGGGCAAGGGCACTGCAGGCGGCAGCGGCGCCGCCAGGCGCGTTGGTTGTGGCTTGGCCGGCCCATCGTGAGCCAGCTTGGGCGCCGGCCGCAATTGACCCACACCTGCCGCCTGCTCGAAGCTTCCTGCCAGAAATCCAGCCGAGAAAAAGACAAGCATAACCCGAGTGGTACGCATTCCCCCTCACACAGACACGTTGCTTCCACAAGCTATCTGCCTGCTGGAAGGGGAATTCTGTGGGCACATGCGACGTGGCCGGGCGCCGCAGTGTGGGGTTCCGTCGCACGCGCCTATAAGCGCACAGAATTAGCACGTTGAATTAATTGATGTTTATGCGATTGCACGCAGGGCGCGAAACGGCCCATGGGCCTCAAATGCAACGCCGGTGTGGCGGGTGCGAGACACCTTGTCTCGCACCGGACCACGGCAATCACGGCAATTCACGGGCAGAACCACACCGGGCCGACGACGATGCAGCCACGGGTGTACCAGTCGTGCGGACGCCGGTGATAGCGATGCCAGTGCCTGGGCGCCTCGCGGTAGCGGCGGCCCGGATGATAGCGATGCCGATCGCGGCGGTCGTCATCCCACCGGTCGTGATCCCGCCGGTCGTGGCGATCCCTGACCTGCAGGATACGCCCCGGTTTGGCGGCTTCGAGCTGCGCCACCAGGGACATGGCGGGGGCTGCGGTTGCAGTTGCCGGCGTAAGGATGGCCATCGACCAAAGCATGGCGGTCATGGCCCCCGGCACGAGGGTCTTCAGCATCGGTAATCTCCTTGCTCTTTTGCGCCGCGCATCGAGCCCGACGTCCGTTGCTGCTGACGCTTCTGCGCCAGCGGGTTGCCGTTGGAGTGCACCGCCCGAGCTGACGCTTTCAGCGACGTATCGTTAACGGGCGACGACGGCGCGCGTTCCAGCGCTCGGCCGATTCGCACTTCTGGCGCGCCTCGGCCGGCTGCGATGTTATTGATCTGAAATAAAAAGATCGCGCGGTTGGGTTACGGGCCGAAGGGCAGGCGGAGGGCGAGCATACCCTCGAAACTGCAACGGAGCTGCAGGATTGGATGGCGCTGTGAAACCCGCACTACCCCGCCTGAGCGGCCGTGCGTTCACGCCGCAAATCGGGAGGCGTCGCCTCCTCCGCCAGCCTGTCGATGACGACCGCCAGCGGCAGCACCTCCTGCTTGTCACTGCCGAGGCGGCGGAGCGAGACGGTGCGCTCCTCGGCCTCGCGCTTGCCGACCACGAGGAGCGTCGGGATCTTGGCCAACGAGTGTTCGCGCACCTTGTAGTTGATCTTCTCGTTCCTGAGGTCGATCTCCGCCCGGAGTCCGGCCTTCTTCAGGAGCGCGAGCACCTCCTCGGCATAGTCATCCGCGTCGGAGACGATCGTGCACACCTTGGCCTGCACCGGAGCGAGCCACAGCGGCAGATGCCCGGCGGTGTTTTCGAGGAGGATGCCGGTGAAGCGCTCCATCGAGCCGAAGATGGCGCGGTGGATCATCACCGGGGTCTTCTTCTCGCCGTCGGCGTCTATATAGAACGCGCCGAAGCGGCCGGGCAGGTTGAAGTCCACCTGGGTGGTGCCGCACTGCCAGTCGCGGCCGATGGCATCCCGCAGCACGTATTCGAACTTGGGCCCATAGAACGCGCCCTCGCCCGGGTTGATGCCGGTCTTGATCTTGCCGCCCGAGGCCGCCTCGATCTGCTTCAGCACCGCCGTCATGTCGGCCTCGGCCCGGTCCCACAGCTCGTCGGCGCCGACCCGCTTCTCGGGCCGGGTGGAGAGTTTCACCACCACCTGCTCGAATCCGAAGTCCTTGTAGATCGACAGGATCAGGTCGTTGATCGCCAGGCACTCCTCGGCCAGCTGGTCGTGGGTGCAGAAGATGTGCGCATCGTCTTGGGTGAAGCCGCGCACACGCATCAGCCCGTGCAGCGCTCCCGACGGCTCGTAGCGGTGCACGTTGCCGAACTCGCAGATCCGGTACGGCAGCTCGCGGTAGGAGCGCAGCCCGTGCTTGAAGATCTGGATGTGGCCTGGGCAGTTCATCGGCTTGATGGCGAAGGTGCGCTCGTCCTCCGTCACCGTGGTGAACATGTTCTCGCGGAAGGTCTCCCAGTGGCCGGAGGTCTCCCACAGCGCCTTGTCGAGGATCTGCGGCGCGTTCACCTCGCGATAGCCGGCGGCGGTCTGGCGTCGGCGCATGTAGTTGATAAGAGTCTGGAACAGCTCCCAGCCCTTCGGGTGCCAAAAGACGACGCCCGGTCCCTCTTCCTGGAAGTGGAAGAGATCCATCTCGCGGCCGAGCTTCCTGTGATCGCGCTTCTCGGCCTCCTCGAGCATATGGAGGTAGGCCTTCAGCTCCTCCTCCGTCGCCCAGGCGGTGCCGTAGATGCGTTGGAGCTGCGGCTTGGTATGATCGCCGCGCCAGTAGGAGCCGGCGAACTTGGTGAGCTTGAAGGCCTTGCCGATCTGGCCGGTGGAGGTCATGTGCGGGCCGCGGCACAGATCGAGCCACTCGCCCTGCTTGTAGATCTTGAGATCCTCGCCTTCAGGTATGGCGTCGACCAGCTCGACCTTGAACAGCTCGCCCTTTGACCGAAAGAACTCTTTGGCCTGCTCGCGGCTCCAGAATTCCTTGGTGAAGGGGGCGTTGCGGGCGATGATCTCGGCCATCTTCTTTTCGATCTTGCCGAGGTCGTCCGGGTGGAACGGCTCCGCCTTGTCGAAGTCGTAGTAGAAGCCGTTCTCGATCACCGGGCCGATGGTGACCTGGGTGCCGGGCCACAGCGCCTGCACCGCCTCGGCCATCACATGCGCGCTATCGTGCCGGATCAGCTCCAGCGCCTCCGGGTCGGTGCGGACGACGATCTTGACGCTCGCGTCCTTCTCGATCGGATCCGCCAGGTCGGCAAGTCTGCCGTCGACCGTCATGGCCACGGCCTTTTTTGCCAGTGATTTGGAGATGCTCTCGGCAAGCGCCTTGCCGGTGATGCCGCGCTTCACAGCGCGCTTGGCGCCATCAGGAAAAGATACAGTGATATCAGGGGATTGAGACATCGGGCCTTCTCTCTCACTCGCTGCCAACCAAGCAGGTAAGGGGTGACCGGCCGTCCGGCGGCAATGCCGGCTTCAGCCTGAAGGCGCTGCTTCTGCCCCTGCCGCTGCGGCCTGTCAAGGCAATGACCTTGGGTGATGACCTCGGGCGATGACCTCGGACAATGACCTTGAACGACGGCGGTCGGTTCGGCGGCAGCGAGGGGACGGTACAGCCCAATGCAACTATCGTCTTGAGCGCAAAGGGGGGCTTTGCCCGAATAATTCCCAATTGTCGCCGCAATACTGCCCCCCTACGTGGACGACATGAAAATTGGGCACTGCCAGTGTTACCGATCTGCGATGCGGGCCGTAGGGAGCGGCCGCGCATCGCGCGCGGCTTGCGGGCATGCGCGGACCGAAAACACCGTAAATGAGGGGAGCCGACAATGCGCGTCAGGTTGGGGGAGGCGTTAGCATTTTTCGCAACGCTGGGGTTGCTCGGTAGCATCGGACTGTTCGCCATCTCGGGAGGCGCCGATGCACAGCAGCGCCTTCGCGCGCCGACGTCGGCGGAGACTGGCGAAACGTCCAAGGTCGCCGAGATCAACAACTGGACGATCGGTCTGGCGGGCGGGCTGCCTACCGGAACCTTCATCCGCTTCGCCGCCGAGATCGCGCAGAACGTCAATGCCCCAGACACCTTGCGCGTGCTGCCGATCATCACCGGTGGCGCCACCGGCAACATCAAGGATCTCCTGTACCTGAAGGGGGTCGATGTCGCGATCACCAACGCCGACGTTCTCGACCACTACAAGAACGCCGAGCGCATTCCCAACATCGAGCGGCGCATCAACTTCATCTCCGAGATGGCGATCTCGGAGGTGCACTTGGTGGTGCGCCCGGAGATCAACTCGATCCAGGACCTTGAGGGCAAGGTGGTCAGCGTCGGGCCCAAGGGGGCTGGCAACGCCACAACGGGGCCGATCGTGTTCCGGCAGCTCGGCGTGAAGCCGAAGATCATCAACATCAACAACGCCATCGCGTTGGAGAAGATGCGCACTGGCGAGGTTGTGGCCATTGTCAACAACGGCTCCAAGCCTCTCGCCCTGCTCAAGGGCTTCAAGAACGACGCGGGCTTCAAGTTCCTGTCGATACCGATCGACCGCTTCGATGAGTACTACATTCCGGCGACGCTTAACTCGGAAGACTATCCCGCGTTCATCAAGCCGGGCGAGAAGGTCGAGACGCTGGGCATTCAGACGGTGCTCGCCGTCTACAACTGGCCACGCGAGAGCGATCGCTACCGGCGCGTGTCGCGCTTCATCGACCGCTACTTCGACCTGTTCGAGCGCTTTCACGTCCCGCCCTATCACCCCAAGTGGAAGAGCGTGAACCTCGCGGCCAACGTGCCCGGCTGGGTCCGCTACGGCGTGGCCGAGGAGAAGCTGCGGAAAATGACAGCTGCCAAGCAGTCCGCTCGTGGCCCGATCCAGACATCCCAGAGCCGGCAGCGGGGGGCGGGCGGCGACGATGCCTCCGATCAGGAGAAGCTGTTCCAGCAGTTCCTGGAGTGGAGCAAGAAACAGAAGCGGTAGGACCTTGAGGCAGCGCGCGGGGAGGAAGCGCCATTGGTTCCGAAGCACGCCGCGCCCGCGGACAGACGGGCATACAACTACGCCTTTGTGCTCGATGTGAAGCCGGCTCCTGAGCGGAAACGGTTGTCCTGGTGGCCGAAGGGCGTTGCGGTTGCACTGGGCATCGCCCTGGCCGCAGCCGCTACAGCGACATGGTCTCTCGCGCAGCGGCGCGAGAGTCCGCGCATCCTTGTGCCTCCGATGATCTCGGCGCAGCCTGCCTCGCAGGTTGCGGTACGCATCGAGATCGGCCAGCCTGACCTGCTGCCCAGAAACAGCTTCGTGCGCCTGCGTGGCTTTCCCAACAGCGTGTCACTGACCGAGGGACACGCGATCGCGCCTGGTGCCTGGGCAATTCCCCTGTTCGGCTTACGCACGTTGAAAGCGATCGTGCCGGCCGGCGTCTCCGGGCAGACCGACATTTTAATCAGCCTGGTGGGGGTGGACGGCAATACCATCGCCGAGACACGGACGACCTTCGTCATCGCCGCGCCGGCACCGCAGGACCGTATCCCGCCCCAGCCGCCACCGCGGTTCATCAATCCTAATCCGCCGGTCGCGCTGCCGCCCGTCTCGCCCGTGCGGCCGCCGCCAGTGGCCCAACCGGCCCCGCCAAGGGGTGCTCCGGGTCTGTCGACCGAGGACAGGGAGCGGGCGCAGCGGATGCTGGCCCAGGGAAACAAGAATCTGGACCAGGGCAATATCGGCGCTGCCCGGCTGTTCTTCCAGCGCGCCTGGGAGGCCAACCTGGCCGAGGGTGCCCTGGCGATGGGGACGACCTACGATCCGACCGAGCTTGGGCGGGTCGTGGGCTTGACGCCCGATGTCAATGAGGCCCGCAAATGGTATGAGCGGGCCCGCGACCTCGGCTCGCAGGAGGCCACGACGCGCCTGCGTCAGCTGGGGGGAAGGTAGGTTTCAGGTTCCAGGGCAGGCTGCGGCATCCCTGAAACCTGCCCCCTGAAACCAGGAACCTTACTTAGCGCCAGCGGCCGTAGCGCCAGGGCGCGAGCGGGTGGGCGGCGCGGCGGATGTCAGGCACCGGATCGAGGCCGTGCGTGCCCCAGGGATGGCAGCGGCTGAGCCGGGCGAGGGTGAGCCAGCCGCCACGCCAGGCGCCGTTGATCTCGATCGCCTCAAGCGCATATTCCGAGCAACTCGGCAGATGCCGGCACTCCAGGCCGATCAGCGGCTTCAGCGTCCAGCGGTAGGCATGGATTGGCGTCTTGAGGGCGAGGCTGGCCGCCGTCGCCATCGCGCCTCGTATGCCACTGCTGCGATTCATGCGACGGCTCCCGCTATGGCTGGCCCGCCGCCGGCTGCGGAGTCGGAACCGGCGGCGCGCTTGCCTTGCGCCTCGGCAAGCGCCTGCTCGACGGCGTCGAACACCAGCAGCGTGGAGGCATGCCGCGCCTTGAAGTCGCGTACCGGCTCCAGCACCGCCAGGTCGGCCCAGCGTCCATCCGGCGCCGGGCCGTTCGACTTGAGCATTTTACGCATGGCAGCCCCGACAGCGCGCAGCTCGTCCGCATCGGTGCCGATGATGTTCTGGGCCATGATCGCCGCCGAGGCTTGCCCCAGGAGGCACGCCTTCACGGTCTGCCCGAAGTCGCTCACGCGGCTGCCGTCGAGCTTGATGTCGACGCTGATGGTGGAGCCGCAAAGCTTGGAATGCGCAGTTGCCGAGGCGTCCGGATCGGCGAGGCGCTCGGTCCGCGGGATGTTGGCGGAAAGCTCCAGTATGCGCTGGTTATAGATATCGT
>DASURA010000094.1:0-58128 GCA_036280295.1 Hyphomicrobiaceae bacterium | reverse complement strand
GTTCCATCGTCAACGAGCTGCATCGCCAGTCGGGGCCGCTGACCACGGTGCCGCTGCCCGGCCAGCGCTCGGCGCTGGTGTGGGTGGAGGCCCCCGACGAGGCACAACGCCTGGCCGGCCTCGACGAGGCCGCCTTCGCAGCAGAGCTCGACGAGCGCCTGCAAGGCGTGCTGGGCGGCATCGGCCCGGTCGAGCCCAGGGCGCTCTATCCTCTGGCTGGCCGGCGCGCCCGCCGCATGGCGGCTTGCGGGATCGCCCTCCTGGGCGAAACCGCGCATGTGGTACCGCCCATCGGCGCCCAAGGCCTCAACCTGGGCTTGCGAGACGCCGCCAGCCTCGCCGATCACGTCGCCGCCGCCCGCGCCCGGGGGCAGGATATCGGCGCCGACGCCGTGCTCGCCGCCTACGACGGCGACCGCCGGCCCGACGTGATGGCGCGCACCGCCTCGATCGATGTGCTCAACCGCTCGCTGCTGACCGATCTCCTGCCCGTGGCCGCGCTGCGCGGCCTCGCCGTGCATGCGCTTGCCAGCCTGCCGCCATTGCGCCGCCGGCTGATGCAGGAAGGCGCCGGCCTCGCCGGCCCGCTTCCCAGCCTGATGCGGTGAAGAGCTGAGATAGAGTGTGGACTCCGCCTGCGATGCGGAAATGGCGTCCGTCTCCGTCATCTCAGGAAATAAGATCGCACGTTGCCGCGCTGCACGCCTGTCCGAACCGCGCAAATCTCTCCCTGGCGAGGAGCGGGCTGATGCGATAGGCCTGCAAGGCCTTCCCACTCCCGCCGATGGATGCCTGCCCGCACCGATGCCGCCTTTCCTCCTCGACCTCCAGCACCGCGTGGAATACGGCGCGCTCCGCCTCCTCGCCGCCGCCATCCGCGCAATGCCGCTGGAGACCGGCGCCAACGTCTCGGGCAAGCTCTGGCGGCTGATCGCCCCGCTCAACCGGCGCCACCGGCGCGCGCTCGCCAATCTCGCCATCGCCTTCCCGGAGAAAACCCCGGCCGAGCGCGAGGCGATCGCCCGCGCCATGTGGGAGAACCTCGGCCGGGTGATGGCCGAGACCATGCAGATCGACCGCATCATCGCCGAGCCCGACCGCATCAGGCTGGAGCCCAACACCGAGCGCATGTACGGGCGCTACAAGGGCAAGATGGGCGCCGCCATCGGCGTCACGTTGCACATGGGCAACTGGGAGCTGGCGGCGTGGCCGATGACGCTCGCCGGCAACAACCCGGCCGCCGTCTACCGCTCGGTCAACAACCCCTACGTCGACCGCTACCTGCGCGGACTGCGCCGCAACCTCTATCCCGGCGGCCTGCTCGGCAAGGGCCGCATCAACGGCAGCCGCGAGGAAGGCCAGCGCACCGCGCGGCTCATCACCGACTACGTCCGCCAGGGCGGCCGCCTGGGCCTGGTCTGCGACCTTTATGACCGCACCGGGCTGGAGGTGCCGTTCTTCGGCAAGCCGGCGAGGTCGGTCGCGATCGCCGGCATGATCGCCCGCCGGGTCGGCGCCCGCATCTGGCTCAGCCGCTGCCTGCGCCAGGGCAAGCAGAGCCGGTTCTCCATCGAGATCAAGGAGCTCAAGGTGCCACGCGGCCCAAATCCCGGCGACGACGTGAAGTGGATCACCGCCGCCATGCAGCGCCAGTTCGAGGCCTGGATCCGCGAAACGCCCGAGCAGTGGATGTGGAGCAACCGGCGCTGGTCGTGAGGCATGGCGGCAGTCGGCCGTCGACAGTCGCAAGAAGAGCGCATTGCCTAGACCAGGAAGCATCGCATATGGCGGCCGAGCTCAAGCCGGCCAGCCGACGCAAACGCCCGCTTCCCCGATTGCCGACTGTCGATGCCGCAAATCTGCGGCATCGGCGAAAATCCCGCGCGATGCCTCTTGCGCAATCGCCCCGGTCAGCTTAGTTAGGCGCCTGCCGGCCGGGGCGACCAGCTCCGCCGGCTTTCCCAAGCTTTCGGGGCCGTAGCTCAGTTGGGAGAGCGCTTGAATGGCATTCAAGAGGTCAGGGGTTCGATTCCCCTCGGCTCCACCAAGTTTCGCGAGCTATCTAGGCATTGATTTTTATTGATTGATTTTCATGAACTCTTCATTCCCACAACGGCGCCTATAAGCTGCTTGAACGCAAGCCCTTGAATATTATTGGTGATTTAGGTTCGATTCCGATGGAGTCAAAATTAGACCGTCCTGGCGTGGTCTTCATTTCGGTTCTGTCCAGTCGTCTGTCCTCAGAGGCTCCGGAACGTGGGCGAATGCCTTGTCGCGTGTGACAAGGGTGGCATCGGTTGCCACTGCATGCGCGGCAATCATCATGTCGAGGGGTGCAAGGGTCACGCCTTTGGCTTCGCACGCTGCACGCAGATCGCCGTAGGTGCGTGTGACATCGTGATCCCAGGGCAGCACGTCGACCCGGAGAAGGAATTGCCGAACCCGTTCAGACAACGCTTTGGGATAGCCGCGCTTGGCAAGGCCGTAGAGCAATTCCCCTTCGGTGACGGACGAGATGACAATATCCTCCATGGGAAGCGATACCAGCCGCTTGATGATCTCTGGCCGGTCGCCCTTGATGACATGGCTGGCGATATTGGTGTCGAGCATCCAGGCGGTCATTCCTTCCAGCCCTCGAACGGGTCGCGGTCCTGCGGCGGCTGGCTCCGATCGGCCGGTCCCATGAAGTCATCCGGGACCTGATCCTTGCCGTAGAGCTCGAACAGACCGTCCCAAGACTCCGGCTTGCGGGAGAGAATAACATCGCCGGTCTTGGGATCTCGGCGTACGAACACCTCGCTCCCCTCGAAGCGGAACTCCGCCGGGAGCCTGACGGCTTGGCTGCGGCCAGTCGTGAAAATCTTGGCAGTCCGAGATGTCATGGTGGCCTCCCTGTTATTCGGTAGGTACCATGATATATATCATGAGGCCACAGCTATCAAGGGAGGCGCGGGGGATAGCCGTCCTGGCCGCTTTGTCATGCGTTGCGTGCGCCATTGCAGACGGCGTCGCCGCTCTTGACGGATGCGTCGACGCGCTCGCGTTTCGCCTTGGTGGCGGGCAGCGGATCTGCGAGCGAGGAGCCCTTCAGAACCTCTTCCCAGCTGGCAAGCTCGACGAAAAGCTGGTTCGACTTTTCTCCTGAGAGGTCCACCAGAAACCTCTCGTAACGTATTGTTCTTACTTGCAGATGAGGCTCGTCCCATGACGGCCACCCACAATATGCCCCACACTTTTTAGCGGCCGAGAAGCACCTGAGTTTGGCGGTCAAGGGCGAACAGGAGCAAGCCGGCGGCGGCAACGAGGAGCAGGGCGCTGTCGATGAGCCGCGGCCCGTACCGGTCGAGGAGCACGCCGCAGGGGAGTTGCACGGCTGCGAACAGCAGGAAGTACACCGACGTGAGCAGGCCGAGGTCGGCTACGGTAAGGCCCAGCTCGGCCACGAGGTCGCGGCATCCTCGGCGGATACCGACGGGTAGGGTAGGAAGGTCGGAGGCAAGGCCGCGCTGGCGTCGGCTCGCGCGCCGGATCTGCCGCAGCTGGTCCCCGGGCTTCCGGTGACACAACGAACGAGGTGCCGAACGACACCAGCAAGCGCTCAGTCCAGCTGCCCTGGTAACGCGTCTCGGCCACCACGACCCGGGACGCGCGGGGCATCGCCGACTACGACAGCTCGTCCGCACGCGCCTTCATATCATCGCTCAGCCGCAGCACGATCTCGATTGTCTTGCGGAGATCCGCCTCGTTTAGAGCGCCTCCCAAGGTCGATGCGATCGAAATCAGCCGGACGTCGACCTCGCGGTAGCGCCGCTCGCCTTTGCGGGTAAGCCGTACGAGCTTCGAGCTCCGGTGCTTCGGATTGTCGATGAATTCCACCAGCCCCTCGGCCGCGAGCTCATTCGCCAGCCGCTGCATACGCTGACGGCTGGTAGGCCGCATCGGGATTCTGGGACGACGAGCTTCTGCATGAGCCGGTGAAAAGGCCGTCTTAGTGACGGACAACGCTTCGGGTGACGGCGAGAGCGCGCTTCAAACACGAACGGTTTCATAACGCGTGGCTGGTCGAGCCTGAGGTCATCTTTCCGCCCGGGCCTGATCATCCCTCGGGCAAGCTTTTCTGCCAACTACAGCCATACCGACGACGTCCTTGCTATGCTGTAGCGCAGCACCGCAAGTGAGGACCTATGCAATGGAATGGATTGCGGATCCGACGGCTTTGCTTGGGCTTGGCACGCTCATCCTCCTGGAGATCGTCCTCGGCATCGATAACCTGATCTTCATCGCAATCCTCGCACGACCGTTGACGATCCGCCAACACGCTTCCTGCTGATGATCGGCTTCAGCCTCTTTGCCAAAGGCTGGGGCTTCACGATTCCCAAGGGCTATCTCTACGCCGCAATCGCGTTCTCCGTCATGATCGAAATGCTGAACCAGATTGCGACGCGAAACCGCGTGAAGCAGGCGGTGGCCGGGAATTTGCGGGCCCACGCAGCCGACGCGGTTTTGCATCTACTCGGCGGCGCACAGGGTGCGAGTGAGATCGAGGACGACGTGTCCCTGGTTCGGGCCGCTAGGACCACCGGCAACGTGTTCGCACCCGCCGAGCGCAGAATGGTGGGAAGAGTCTTGGGCATGGCCGAACGGCCGGTGCGGACGATTATGACGCCTGCTCCCGATGTCATCTGGCTTGAGGTGGACGACGATGCGCAGGAGCTATCCCGCAGATTGCTCCGGGCCGGTCGCGCGGCTTACCCCGTCCTGCCGAGGAGGACTGAGCAATCTTCTGGGCGTGGCCCGCGCGTTCGATCTCATCTGCGACCTGATGGAGAAGGAGCGCATCAGCACCGACACCCTGGACAGGAGACCCCTCACCTTCCCCGAAGGCAGATCGGTCCTCCAGGTGGTGGAGCGGATGGGGGCTGCACGGGCGTCGATGGCGATTGTCAACGGCAGAGCCGGGACAATCACAGGCGTTGTGACCTCGACCGACCTGCTGGGGACCATCCTCGGAGGGGGGCAGCAGGAAAGGTAGCAAACTTGCTGTGCCTCTGACGGACACGCCGCCGACTATTCTACCGCCAAGCGGGCACGCTCAGCGCCGCTCAGATAGGCCGGGCAAAACAGGGATGGTCGCCAGGCGATCGATAGTGAACCGAGCTGGTTGCCCTGTCACCAGAAGGTCAGCGAGGCGTGTCTTCGCCCAAATCGAACCCAGCGAGTTATAACAAAAGTGGTTGCGGGGGCTCGATTGAGCCGAGACCGACACGTTGTGTCGGCGCCTATATGAGCCCTGGTGTCCCCAACGTTGGGAACGGACCCGGGACCTTTCTGCCTCGACTCGCAGATGCGTTACAAAAACATCGGGCTTTGAAAGCCAAATCCCGACAGACTGAGCGTCCCCGGCATTATCCGGCGACGCCGTCCTGATCACCGGACCTTGAAAGGAGGTTCAGTTCGGAGCGCAGATGATCCGGATCTGACAGCGGCTTTTCAATCGCGGCATGGAGATGCCGCCAGATCGGCACCGCCTCGGCCAGAGCGCCCCGGCCGGCTGGCGTCAACCGCAGCAATCGGGCGCGCTTGTCAGTCGGATCGGTTGCCGTCTCGACGAGGCGGCGGCGCTCCAGCGGCTTGAGATTGGCGGTCAAGGTCGTCCTGTCCATCGCCAGCAGCGCCGCCACACTGCTGACGTTCGGTGGCTCCGGCCGGTTGAGCGACATGAGGAGAGAGAACTGCCCGCTGGTGATGCCTGCAGGCTTCAACGCGACGTCGAAGCGGCGTGAGAGGGCGCGCGCCACTCTCTGCGCATGCAGGCACAGGCAGTTGTCACGCACGTGAAGCGTGGTCTCGAAGGCAACGTCGTCAGAAGCGTGCATCTGAAAGGGTTGACATCCGTGGCAGATCCACGTTGATATCAACATAAATGGGGGAGCGTCAATCCTGGACGGGTCCTTCTTCGTCGACTGCGCGTCGGCCGAGAAAGCAGGAGCGGCTGTTCACCGGACTGTCGAACGGCATCGAAGTTCTGATCCCGCGGGACGACTACGCTTTCTGCAGGTGCTTCGCCTGGGTCGCCGACCTCTTCGGCGTGTCCTGGCAGCTCAATCTCCCTGATGTTCGTCGGAGCCCAGTCGGTAAGGAGACGACCATGAAGATCGTGACCAGCTTGAGCTTCCAGGGCCAGTGCCGCGAGGCGTTCGAGTTCTATGCCAAAGTCCTGGGCGGAAAGATCACCGCGGCCATGCCCTATGGTGATGCCCCTCCGGGGATGCCGATCACCGACGAGAAATACAAGTCCTGGCTGATGCATTGCTGGCTCGATGTCGGCGACCAGGCGCTGATGGGTGCCGACATGGACGTTGGATGGGCTCGCAACATCGACAAGCCCAAGAACGGCTTCGACGTCACCTTGCACACCGAGGACAAAGCCGAGGCTCAGCGCTGGTTCGATCAACTGTCCGAAGGCGGCAAGACGGTCATGCCGTTCGGCGAGACCTTCTGGTCGCCCGGCTTCGGCTCCCTGATCGACAGGTTCGGCATCCCCTGGATGGTCAACACCATACCCTCGCAGACCGGAAGCCGCCGCAAGGCTCAGTCCGCGCCCAAGCGACGCCGGCAAAAATAATGCAGCCGGATGTCGGGACCGTCGCCACTGGCGCGTCCTTGGGGTGTCCACCATGCTCCGCCGCCTGAATGGCAGCGAAGCCGTGCGAGGAACGCTCGGAGAATGCCATGAACTATTCCTATCGCTGGGTGATCGTCGCGGCGGGCGGTCTGCTGGGCTGCGTCGCGATAGGCGCCCTGTTCTCGCTGCCCGTCCTCCTGCGGCCGATATCGGAGGACACCGGCTGGTCGGTCACCGGCATATCGACGGCGATGACGATCGGCTTCCTTGCCATGGCGGCGGCCAGCATGGTGTGGGGGAGCCTTTCCGACAGGTTCGGCCCGCGCCCGGTGGTGCTCACTGGGTCGGCCGTGCTGGCCGCAAGTCTGGCGCTCGCCAGCCGCGCGGGATCGCTGGTCGAGTTCCAGCTTCTGTTTGGCCTCCTGGTCGGCGCGGCGACCGCCGCCGTGTTCGCACCGATGATGGCCTGCGTGACGGGCTGGTTCGACACGCAGCGCGGCCTCGCGGTCTCGCTCGTCTCCGCCGGCATGGGCATGGCGCCAATGACCATGGCGCCGCTCGCGGCCTGGCTGGTTACCATCCATAGCTGGCGCACCGCCATGCTGATTGTTGCCGGCATCGCGGCCGTGCTGATGATCCCCGCCGCGCTCCTCGTGCGCCGGCCGCCGGCGTTGGACGGCGCTTGGGGCCAGACGGCAACGGACGAGCCCCAATCGGACATGACGGTGAGACAGGCGGTGCGATCGCCGCAGTTCCTCACCTTGATGCTGGCCAACTTCTTCTGCTGCGCCACCCATTCCGGCCCGATCTTCCACACGGTGAGCTATGCCGTGACCTGCGGCATCCCGATGATTGCGGCCGTGTCGATCTACAGCGTCGAGGGGCTGGCCGGCATGTTCGGTCGCATCGGCTTCGGTCTTGCAGGAGACCGGTTCGGCGCGCAGCGCGTTCTCGTCATGGGGCTGCTGGCGCAGGCTTTCGGCGTGCTCTCCTATGCGTTCGTCAGTCAGCTTGGCGGTTTCTATGCCGTGGCGGTGGTGGTCGGCTTCATGTATGCCGGCACGATGCCGCTCTATGCCGTGATCATCCGCGAGAATTTCCCGCTGAGGATGATGGGCACGATCATCGGCGGAACGGCGATGGCCGGCAGCCTCGGCATGTCTACGGGGCCCCTGCTCGGAGGGCTGATCTACGACCATTTCGACAGCTACACGCTGATGTATGTCGGCTCGTGGGGCATGGGACTGGCGGCCATGCTGATGCTGATGGTGTTCCGGCCGTTCCCCAGGAGGCAGACAGAGATGGCGGTAGCGTAGAGCCGCTCGCACAAAGCCAGACCTGGCAAGATTGCTGCGCGCACAAGCTGGGCATCTGGTCGGTCGTGCGTCGGAATGGCCCGATGTGCGTCGGATCTGCTCGCTTCCGCGGACCGCGTCAGCCACACAAGCCCGTGTCGCCAAGGTGAACGTCACCTTACGCGGCAAGCTGATCGGAATCGTGGATTTCGTGAGCGAAAGGAACGCTCGGAGAACACCAGTTATAACAAAAGGAGCTGCGGCCCCCCGCAACCAGCACTATCGCGCCTCCCGGGACGCGGCGCGGCCCAAGATCCTGTTCGAGCTCTCCGCGTGATCGGGTCCGTTCGACGATTTGCTCCATCTCGACCTGGTGGTGAACCGCGCCACAGCCGCCTTCTTGGTGGCTCGGCAGATTTGGGCGAGTGTGGGCCGGCAGCTGGCCTGTATCTGGCGAGCCAACGCCGGCCAGGGAATGGCGCAAGTCGATCGAGATGCTCGGGTCCCGCCGGTCTTTCGCGAGGACCACTGCCGGGGCCAGATAGATTGATTGCCTCCGTTTGAGAAGATCCCATTAACGCTCATACCAAGACCGCTCGACGATTACGGCGATCGCATACTGAGACGGCGTCGTGACGTATCAGGTCGATTCGCTCCAGCGCCCGGCCAACGACCCGCTTCCACCTCCTCGGCCACTCCCGGCTGACCAGGCCGTGAGGGCCATCGAACGTTTTGCGTTCGCGGCCGAGATCGCGGATGGCCGTTGTATGGTTCGCATGGGCTGCTCCTGGTTTCACTGTCTCCGTGTTGCTTCGGAAGCTCGCGTGGAGGCGGGCGCGGTCATGTCCTGTTCAGATGGGCGTCGACCGGCTGGTTTTGCACGGGTTGCGACTCCATCAGGCCGTCGTTGTCGGCACCGGTTTCGGACCGCCACGGCGGCCCCGCCTGCAGCTCTCATGCTGCCGCTGGCCATGGCGGCCTCTCTGGGCTTCATGCTCCCTGTTGCAACGCCGCCGAATGCCATTGCCTACGGCAGCGGGCTGGTAAGCGCACAGCAAATGCTTCGCGTCGGTGCGGTGCTCGACGTGGTCAGCATTCCCATTGTGGCTTCGGTGGCCATGGCGTTGGGACCGTGGATCTTGCGATAGGCCTATGGCCAATCGGCAAGCCGATGAGGGGCGCCGTAGGGCGCGACCGATGGCATCGAATGGGCGGTCAGGCCAACCGGGGAGTAGCGCGCTGCCTTCGATGAATTGGAAGACGATCTCGGCCAAGGCAGAGGAGGCCGTCGAGATGGTCGAAAGGAGGCGACCTCGATAAGCATTCGAGGGTTGCCCGGATGGGCCGGGTAGAGCCTCACACAAGGAGGGCGAGTCGTGGGGCATCACAGCGAAGCTTTCATTGGCATCGATACGGCGAAGTCGGGCAATGCGGTGGCGATTGCTGAGGCTGGCCGCCGGGGCGAAGTGCCGCTCATGCCCGGTCGTGATAGGCGTGAAGATATGCCCACCCTTCGCGCTCTATCTGCGCGCCTCCCCGGCCGGTGCCTTGCCAGCTCTCGGCAGCAGCGGCTTGCGCGCGCTGCAGCACGCATTCACGTCCGGCTTCATCGAGCGCAACTCGTTCGAGACGGTCAGCGGCGGGTCGATCGTCTATGAGTACGATCATTTCACCGAAGCCGAGCGCAAGGGCAAGCTCGTGAAAGACCTGCACCCGGACGAGCATGCCACCTGCTATATCGTGCAGGGGCGCGGCCTCGTCGTCATCTCGTCGTGCGGCCACGTCGGTCTGATCAACACGATCAAGCAGGCGATGTCGGTGTCGGGGGTCTCCAAGCTGCACGCGGCGCTCGGCGGGGTTTCACCTCATCACCGCTCCGCAGGAGTACATCGAGCGCACGGTCACGGAGCTGGAGGCGCTCGCGCCCGACATCGTCATCCCGATGCACTGCTCCGGTGCCGCCTATATCGACAGCATGCGCCGGCGCATGCCCGCCGCGCTGGTAACAACCAACGTCGGCTCGCTTTTCACGTTTGCTGCTTGACAGACCGAGCACGAAATCGGCCGCAGCTCTGGACTGGTTGGCCAGCTCGCTGCCACAGGAAGGTGCGCCGCCAACAACTTCGCCGTCGTCGCGCCAGATGACGCGCGCATCGCGACGCGCCACCAGATCGTCGACCGGCAATTCCAACCGGCTCAGCGGAATGCACCACGCCGTCATGAGCCCCCAGCTGCCGCTACTCGGTGGTCTTTCCGTCAAAATGCTCCTGGGAAGCTTTGGCGTCAGACTTGGTTGCGTGCACCGCCTTGTCCATATGCTCCGGTGGCGCATAAAGCGTGTAGAGCTTCAAGGGCTGGTCGCCGGTGTTCTTGATGTTGTGCCGTGCTCCGGCGGGAACCAGGATTGCCATGTCGCTCTTGATTTCGCTCGCCTTGCCGTTGATCCACACCTCGCCGTGCCCCTCCTCGATGCGAAAGAACTGGTCGCGGTCGCTGTGAACCTCCTCCCCGATCTCCTCGCCTGGCTGGAGCGCCATCAAGACCAGCTGCAACTGCTTGGCCGTGTAGAGGACGCGCCGGAAGTCGTAGTTCTCCTCCGTCATATGCTCAATGTCGCCGATGAAGCCCTTCATTGCCGCAACCTCCTTTGAACTGGTCCGTTCGCTGCTCGACCCGGATTCGGCGGTCGCCAGTGTGGACTGGCTGCTCGCTCCCGCCAGGAACGCTGCGGATGCTGCTGTGAGAAGCTTCAGCGCGAGTCGGTTGTGGCGGGGTGTTGTCGGCCTCATCTCTCGCTCCCTTATCCAACGACACATCATGCAATTGATGCATTCCTAACCGCTATCGGGGCTAACCCTGATACCTCGAGGCAGAGCTGGGGACAGGGCTAACGCCGCGCGGCTTCCACCATCCTGGGCAGTTGCTCGTAGGAGTGGAAAGGCGGCGGCGAGGGCAGCTTCCACTCCAAGGTCGTGGCGCCGGCACCCCAGGGGTTATCCGGCGCCCGTTGGCTCGGCGAAGATGGCGACGAGGCCCGTCCCGGCCGACGGCTCCAGGACGTGGTCGGCCGGCGCAAACGCGGCCGCAGTGGCCGCCGCGACCGCCAGCGGAAACGCTCGCGCTGTTCGTCCGCTTCTGGCTCACCGTCACGCCGCCATTGAAGCTGGGACCACTTGAAGACGACAGGCCGTGAAAATCACGGTGGAACTGCCCGCAGCGGTACATCGTGACCTGGTGGCGTATGCAGAGTTGCTGGGTCGCGAGGTCGGCCAGGCGACCGAGCCAACCAAGCTTATTGGCCCAATGCTCGCACGCTTCATGGCGACGGATCGGGGATTTCTCAAGGCCAGACGCGGATCACCACCTTCTCGGTTGGAGCGACATCTTTGGCGCCTCACCGGTCGGCTAGCAGAATTCGTTCTCCAAAGTTGCCGCTCTCCGCAGTCGGGCGGAACGCTTCGAGCAGCGTTGCCGCTTGTGTCGAGAGACTACAGTTGTTCGACATCCAATCCGGCGAAAGCCGAAACGTGGTGTCGAGACCACGTTGACCCGGGTGAGTGATCTCGAGCGCGCGACTGTCAGGTGAGCGGACAACCCACTTGAGTTCGAGCAGTCGTGTGAGAAGGGCGGCGCCAAGCCGGCCTGCGAGGTGCAGGCGGCGCTCGCTCCAATCAAGACACGTCCGGCAAAGCGGCCGTCTCGACCGCCCCTCAGTCACAAGGTCGATTCCGAAGTCAGCAAAGAACCGCATACCCTCGTCGGTGACCATGCCGACGCCATCGACAACCGAAACATAGCCACGCTCGCATAGGGAATCCGTGAGTGCCAGCGCAAGCCGCCCGGCCATGTGGTCGTAACAGGTCCGCGCCGTGCGCAACGCCTCGTCGCGGGGGCCAAGCGGATGATACCGCTTCGGCCCCGCTACAGCGACCACCATCAATGCCTGCACAGCTTGGGCCACTTCCGGGGAGGCGAGCCGATAGTAGCGATGGCGGCCCTGCTTCTCCAAGGCGATCAGCTCTGCGTCGGCTAGCTTGGCAAGATGGCCGCTCGTCGTCTGCGCCGTCACGCCGGCATAGCGCGCCAGCTCGCCGGCCGTGAGCGCGTGTCCACCCATCAGCGCTAACAAAATGTTTGCGCGGGCTGCATCTCCAATCAGCGACGCAACCTCTGCGAGGGTATTTGCCGAAGCCATGTTGGACATGCACAGAGCCTATCCTGCGTTCCCGTGGCTGTCAGTTTCTCATACTTCGGCCGATGCCGAAACATCCGTTGCCGTGCCGGCGCTAGAAGAACAAGACGATCTCGATCTCGAATGCGGGCGGGCGCATGACAACCAAAACGCCGAATCTGACGAAAGAACTTGCACTGCTGCTGGCGCTCTCGACCTTGTGGGGGTGCCTCCTACAGCTTCATCAAGATCGGGGTCGAAACGATCCCGCCCGTTACGCTGATTGCGGTCCGCACCCTCATCGTTGGTTTGGCCCTCGTCGCCATCATTCGCTGGCGCGGTCTGACCTTGCCGAAGGATGCTACGACTTGGCGACGGTTTCTGTTTCAGGCGTGCCTCAATAGCGTGGTTCCCTTCACGTTAACCGCATGGGCGCAGCAGACAACCGACGCCGCGCTCGCAACAATCCTCAACTCCACCTCGCCCATATTCGCCTTCCTGCTGACGGTGCTCGTCACGCGCCATGAACCCGTGACGGCGCGCAAGCTGTTCGGGGTTGGGGCCGGCATTGTCGGCATCTGCCTGATCGTCGGCGTTCAGGCTCTCGGTGGTCTTGGGCGAGTACTATGGGCGCAACTCGCCATCGTCGCCGCCACCATCTGCTATGCCGGCGCTGCGATCTTCGGCAAGAACTTCAAGGGGCTCGATCCAATCATGCCGGCGGCGGGGTCGATGATCTGCGGGGCAGCCGTCCTCATTCCTGCGAGCCTCTTGGCTGAGCAGCCTTGGACCCTCACTCCATCAATGGAATCGATCCTGGCCCTGCTGGCGCTTTCGGTCTTCTCGACCGCGCTCGCCTTCGTCATCTATTTCCGACTGGTCCACACACTCGGATCGGTCGGCACGACCGCACAAGCCTATCTGCGGGTGCCGATCGGCGTTGCGATCGGCGTGGTGTTCCTCGGCGAAAGCCTGTCCTTGACCGGATTGATCGGGCTGGTGTGCGTCATAGCGGGCGTGGCCGCCATGACCATCCCGGCCCGCAAGTCTGCCCCGGCGAGCTGACCCATGTGGTCGCATATTGCCAGCATCATACGTTTGACTCGAAGCGGTTGGCTGGAGCGGGATAGCGGATTATGCGGCCTTGGAGATCGGGAGTCACCGCGTCTGCTCCCGCCTTCTCTTCGTGGTGTTCTCTCGGACGGGCCCATCCAGCGTCCCGATCGCCGTCTTGTCCGGAAAGTATTGGTAGAGCGACCCGAACGGAACGCCCGCCCGCTCGACGATGTCGCTCATGCGGAAGGCGTCGCTCCCCTTTTCAAGCAGCAATTCCTCCGCACACCAAAGGATTTTCTCAAACCGGTCCCGGCTGCGCTTCTGCGCCGGGGCCGGCCGGGCAATCGCCACCGTGCTCCGCCGCCTTCGTGTAGGGCGTGACCTCTTGCACGGTCGCATGCCGGTGATGGCCGCGATCTCGTTGGCCGTGCAGCCCGCCACCGCCAGCCACCGCGCCGAGGCCTTTGCGCACGCCGTGCAGCACTGCTCGGGCCGCCCCGCCGCCTCGATCTTCGCCGCCATGTCGTTGCCGAAGCCGGCGCTCGGCATCGCCACCGGAAACGGAAGTGTCGCGGATGGCTGGCAGTGCCTGCCCCCGCCGCGCCCGACCGACTGATCGAGGGACACCGGACTTGACGGCCGAGGAAGCGAGCTGCGCACGGCCTAGCGCACTGCGGCGACCAATCCTCGGGATGCGCCTGCCAGCTCGCGGTCAACCCGCACGCCGGGCTCTACTTGGCGGGCGCAGCGCCGGCCGGCACGTCCACGCCGAGCTCGGTGGCCAAGGTCGCGAGCCTCGCCGCGGTACCACGCGGGAGCGGGATCCCTGTCGTTGCGCGCGCGATTGCCGTACGGCGCCCGCGCTCGCCGGGAAGCAGAACCGCGTCAGCGCCGGTCGCGATGGGAAGCGCGTGAACGGCGGAGGCGAGCGACCGGACGTTGGCAAGAAATTCTTCCGGATCGCCGAATGCCGCCGGATTGATGGCAATGACGAGGCAATTGAAGCCAGGCGGATTGGCGCCACCGAGCGCCGTTGCAATCAGCGGCTCACCCGCCAGGAGGCTGCAAAGAACCTCGATCATCAGTGAAAGCCCGGCCCCTTTTGGACCGGCCATGGGAAGAAGCGCCTTGACGGCGGCCGGGTCGGTGGTGGCGCGGCCTTCCGCATCCACGCCCCAGCCCGCCGGGATGGGTTGCGCCGCATCCCTTGCGAACATGATCTTGCCGAGGGCGACGGCGGCTGTCGACATGTCCAGGACGATTGGCTCGGCAGCATCAGCCGAGGGGGCTCCGATCGCCAGCGGGTTTGTGGAAAGCGCGGTACCCTTCGTGCCCGGATAGGCCATGAGCGGCTTGGAGGCCGTCATGACGATGCCGACGAGGCCCGTTTCCACAATGCGATGGACGAAATAGCCGATCGAGCCGGCATGCGTGACGTTACGCCCCACGCAAAAGCCGACGCCCATGTAACTCGCAGTCTCCATTGCCTTGCGGCTCGCGAAGTCCATGCCCGTGGCGCCGGGCGCGAGGTCCCCATCGATCAGGGCCACGGCGCCGTTCTCGCGCACCAGGCGCGGGGTAGCCGCCGTGTTGATCATGCCAAGCCGCACCATCTCAAGGTAGCGCGGAATGCGCACGACGCCGTGGGAATCGACACCGCGGAGATTGGCCCACACGAGCAGGTCGGCGGTCTTGGCCGCGTCGTCGGATCGGAAGCCGCCCGCCACCAGCAGGCGCTGCGCATAGCCGCGCAGCACATCGGGCGCAAAGGTCAAAGTGCCGGCAGCCACCGTCACGCCCCCAGAGACGAGGGGAAGAACTTGTCGAGCCATCCCTTGATGAGAACCTTGGTGCGTGGGGCATCCTCGGTCGAAAGCGGAAAATGCGACGTGCCGGTGACCAGCATCAGCTCGGCCGGCTGGCCCGCCTTCTCGAACATGCGGATCGACTGCTCTGTGGGCGTGATGCCGTCGTCGGCGGTATGGAAGAACAGTATGGGCCGCGGCGAGATGTTGCCGACCACGTCGTCGGCGCGGAACTCGTACATGCTGATCGCGGTCTCGACCGGGATCTCCATGATGGCCTTCGGCGACAGGTTCTTGCGAAGGTGCTCCGGGATCGGCACCGCATCGAAGCGCGAGATCCACATGCTCTTGCCGGTCTCGCGCTTCTGCCTGCGCCCTTGCTCCAGGAGACCTGTAAAGCGCGCCCATGCTTCGGGCGTCGGATGCTGCCCGCGGAACTTGCGCTCGCCGTCGCCCCAGCCGCACGAGGAGATGACGCAGGCGAAGCGGCTATCCACTCCTGCCGAGTAGACCGCGACCGCTGCCCCGAAGCTGTGGCCGATGACGCCGATGCGCTGCGGGTCGATCTCCTCCCGCTGGGCCAGGAGGGTAAGCGCGTTCTTGGCGTCCGCCACCTGGTCGAAGCAGCGAACCTGGGCGCGCTCGCCTTCGCTCTCACCACAGCAGCGGAAGTCGAAGCGGAGCGCCGCGTAGCCGAAGTCCTCCAGCATCCGCGCCTGAATCTCGGCGTGGGATTCATCCTTCGATCCGACGAAGCCATGCAGGACGATGAAGGCCGGGAGCCGCTGGCCTGGCTTACGGGCGTCGGGAACATGAAGCACCGCCGACAACTTCAGGCCGTCCGACATGAAGGACAGTTTCTCTTGCATGGCTACGAGTCCACGGACTTGAGGGTTAGCCAACCGCCGGCAAGGCGGATGGCACGCTGGCTGCGATCATCAATTGGCGCGGAGGCCCAACGCGCGGATGAGCTTGCCGAGCCGCCCGATGTCCGCGCGGATCTTGCCGGCGAGCTCTTCGGGTGTGCTGCCGACCGCCACGAAGCCGAGGTCGGCAAAGCGCTTTTTCACCTCGGCATGCTTCAGCTCGCCGGTGATTGCGTCGTTGAGCCGGGCGACCAGCGGCGGCGGCAGCTTGGCGGGCGCCATGATACAAGAGCCGCTGGTCACCGTAAACTCGGTCTTCAGGGCCTCGGTTGCGGCAGGTACGTCGGGCAGCTGCGACCATCGCGTCGCGGAGGTGACGATCAGCGGCCGGATATCGCCGCTGCGGAGCGGCCCGACGGCGGAGGCGTCCAGGAATGAGAAATGCACATGGCCGCCCAGAAGGGCGGTGAGCACGTCGTTGGTGCCCCGGAACGGGACGTGTGCGGCCTTTATTCCAACCTGTCGCAGAAACATCTCGGTTGCGAGATGCGGACCGGCTCCGGCGCCTGTCGATCCGAAATTCATGCTTCCCGATCGCGCCAGCGCCAAGAACTGGCTCAGGTCCTGCGCGGCCACGTTCTTCGCGACGCCCAGAACGAAGGGCGCATCGGCGACCATCGAGATCGGGGTGAAGTCGTTGAGGGGATCGTAGGCCAGGTTGGTATAGAGTGTCGCGGTCGCCGCAAAGGACAGGTTGTAGGCAAGATACAGGGTGTAGCCGTCGGGGACGGCGCGTGCAACGTAGGCGGAGCCAAGGGTCGTTCCGGCGCCGGCCTTATTCTCGATCACCACCGGTTGACCCCACCGCGTGCTCAGCCTGTCGGCAAGGATCCGAGCGGTCACGTCGGCCGAGCCGCCGGCCGAGAACGGCACGACAATGCGGACTGGGCGCGTGGGAAACGTCTCCTCGGCAGCCCATGCAGGCGCGGCGCCGATGACCATGCCGCCGGCGGCAAGTGCGAGCAGGTCGCGACGTGTGATTGTCATGGTCTTCTTCCTCCCTGATGTTTTGTTTTGTCTAGGCATCAGCAACAGCGAAACGGCAGTCGGGACGTCCCCGCGGGATCGGTGCCTTCAGCAGGCAACTCCGCCGGCACCTCATCCTCGCGATCGTTCACGGTCGCCCCGGACGCGATGAGCGCCGCACGTCGCGCCTGGGTGGCGGCGACATCGATGAGGTTGGCCTCGGAGCCGAAGACGATGCCGTAGATGCGCTCGGCCCGCGGCCGCGAGATGTAGCCCTCCTGCAAGTCCGCGGCGACCATCTCGATGGACCGCTCCAGAGGCGGACCGTAGCCACCGCCACCGCCGGAGCGGAGGATGTAGCGGTCACCTGTCTTCAGTTGACGCGCCAGCACCTTGCCGCTCGGAAAAGCCGCCTCAGCCCCGCCGGCCACGCTGATGGAAACGCGGTTGCCGGCCCCCTCGCCACCGCCGAACAGCCCCCAGGGACGGCAATGGACGCGGTCGACCTGCGCGTTGAACATGAGCTCGGCCGTCGCCCGCCCGACTTTCTCGGTTCCGAGCCCACCCTGCCACGTTCCCGCGCCGCCCGAATCCACCCGCAGGCCGTAGCGCTCGATGATGACGGGATACTTCGCCTCGAGCTGCTCGATCGGGGCGTTGTGGGTGTCGCCGTCGTTGATGCAGATGGTCGCGTGGGACCCGTCGGCCCCGCGCTTGGCGCCCCAGCCGCCGCCGATCAGGCCGCCGGAAAAGATCAACAGGCGCCCGTCGGGGGTGCGCGTGTTGATCATCGCGGACATGAGGTCGGCGTGATGGCCGGCGATGACCCGGTCCGGGATCGCGGGCGCCAACGCCTTGAAGATGGTGTCGACCACAGTCATGGGAAACGTCATCCACCATCGCATGGCGGAGGGACGGACCGCGCTCACCACGCGCCCTGGCGGGAGCACGATCTTCAACGGACGGAAGCTGCCCTCGTTGATGGGCTTCTCGAGCGGAGACGTGAGGCACTTGAACGCCACCTGACAGCACGCACGGCCGGCGGCCTCACCGGAGTTGTAGAACCCCTTGACCTGCTCGCCGACATCGGTGAGGTCGATCGTCATCTCGTCGCCAGAGATCTCGATCCTCACCCGTATGGGCACGCGGGTTCCATGCGAGACGCCGTCGTCGTCCATGAACGACTCGGCCTCGTAGATGCCGTCCGGTATGCTGCGCACCTGCTCCCGGGCAACGGCTTCCGTATGATCCATGATGGCGGCGATGCCGCCCAGCACGGCGTCGGGCCCGTACCGGCCGATCAGCTCGACGAAGCGGCGTGCGCCCATCTTGACCGACGCCACCTGGGCATTGAGATCGCCCACGGCACGCTCGGGCACACGCACGTTCATGCGGATGATCGCGAGAACGTCCTCGTTCACCTGCGCTTGCCGCTCGTACTTCACGATCGGCATCTGCAGGCCCTCGGCGTAGATGTCCGTCGTCATGCCGTCGAGAACGCCGCCGATGTCGACCCAATGGGCCATGCAGGCGGAAAAGCCCACGAGCGCACCAGCGTGGAAGATGGGAACGGCGAAGGTCATGTGGTTGAGGTGGCTGCCCGTGATGTACGCATCATTGGTCAGCAGCACATCCCCCTCGTGGATGGCCTCCGCGCCGAAGTGGTCGAGCATCGCCTTCACGGTGTCGCTCATGCCGCGGATGAACATCGGCAGGCCGATGCCGATGGAAACAGTGTTGCCGTCCTTGTCGAAGAGGCCGACCGTGAAATCCTGCGCCTCGTAGATGATCATGTTGTAGGCCGTCCGCATGAGGATGGCCTTCATCTCCTCGGTGATGGCAACGAGCCCGTTGCGGACGATCTCGGTCAGCACAGGATCGATGGAGGGCGCGGACGGCGGATGCCGGTTGGTGCTGCTTGAAGCCATCAGGCCCTCGCAATGGTGATGATGATGTCGCCGAACTCCCCGATGGCAACCCGGTCGCCGGCAAATCCCACCGTGGTCGAGGCATGCTCCTCGATGAGCAGTGGTCCGATCATTTCGCTGCCCGGTGGCAAGGTGGCTCGCTGGTAGACCGGCGTATCGACAAAGCCCCCGAGCTCTGCGAAGTACACGGGACGCCGTTCCGGCTCCGGAAGCGCACGGGAAGCGGCCGCCAAGGGACCGACACTTGGCTTGTCGAGCAGGCCGAAGACCGATGTCTGGAGGCTCACGATCTCGGCGGCCGACGCCGGAGCGGCGAAGCCGTAGCGCTGGGTGTGGACCTCGTCGAAACGCCGCTTGATGAGCTCCCGATCATTCCCGGACCAGACCTCGGCAGGCAGATCGACGGTAACGGAATGCTCCTGGCCGACATAGCGCATGTCGGCCGCCCGGCTGCAGACAGTCTGATGCTGCCTGCCGATCCCCTGCTCCAGCGACCGCAAACCCTCCTCCTCCATCGCGGAGTAGAGCGCGTCCATCTCGGCAAGATCGATCCGGTCGAGGGCCCTGAACCAGGTGTGCACGAAGTCCCGCCGGAGATCGGCAACGAGCATGCCGAAGGCGGAGAAATGCCCGGGTGCCGGCGGAATGACAACAGTCGGCATTCTGAGCTCGCGTGCCACCAGGCAGGCATGCAGGGGCCCGGCACCGCCATAGGCAACCATGGTGAAATCGCCGGCATCAAGGCCGCGCTCCGTTGTCACGCGGGTGACGACATGAGACATGGTTGTCGCGGCGATCTGGATGATCCCGTTGGCCGTCTGCGCTACGTCCAGCCCGAGAGGAGAGGAAACGGTCTCCATTGCCGCCCGGGCGCACGCGACATCGAGCTTCATCTCACCGCCGAGAAAATTCTGCGCCGACAGTCTGCCCAGCAGGAGGTTGGCGTCAGTGACCGTAGGCTCCGTACCGCCGCGGCCATAACAGGCAGGACCGGGTTCCGCGCCCGCGCTCTGCGGCCCGACGCGCAGCGCCCCCCCGGCAAGGACGCGGGCGATGCTGCCGCCACCCGTGCCGACTTCCTGGATATCGATGAGCGGAATCTGGATCGGAAGCCCTCGGGCGTAGCCGCCAATAAGGATATTGCCCGCCATGACGGCCTCGCTGTCCTGAACCACGCCCGCCTTGGCCGTCGTCCCGCCCATGTCGAAGGCAATGGCGTTCCGCAACCCCAGGCGCTCACAGACCGCCTTCGTTCCGATGACGCCGGCGGCGGGGCCCGACTCCAGCATCCGGATGCATTCGCGTTGCGCCTGCTTCACCTCATAGAGGCCGCCATTCGACTGCACGACGTAGAAGCTGCCGCGGAACCGCTCGTCCTCAAGGCGGCTGTCGAGTTCGCGGAGATAGCTGCGGACGCGGGGGCCGATGTAGGCGTTGGCCGCGACGGTCGAGGTGCGCTCGAACTCCCGGTACTCCTGGGAGATTTCGTGCGAGGCCGTCACGAACATCCCGGGGCAGCGCTCCTCGATGCGCTGCTTGATCAGGAGTTCGTGGCTCGCATTCGCATAGGAGTGAAGCAGGAGGATCGCGACCGCCTCAACGTCGAGGGCGCGAAGCTGATCCAGCAGACCGTCAAGCTCATCCTCGTCCAACGGGACAAGCACTTCACCCCTCGCATTCATGCGCTCGGTGATCTCGAAGCGGTTGGCCCGTGTGATCAGCGGCTCGTGCTTGCTGAAGAAGAGGTTGTAGGCATCGGGCCGGTTGATGCGGCCGATCTCGTAGATGTCGCGAAAGCCACGCGTTGTGATCAGGGCCGTTCGCGCGCCGTTGCGCTCCAGGATGGTGTTTATGGCGACCGTCGTGCCGTGGAGGAACAAGCCGGTGTGTGCCAGCGATGCGCCCGCCTTGTCGACGCCAGCGACGATCCCCTCGACGATGCTGCGCGGTGTCGTGAGCGTCTTGCCGAAGAGGGGGGAGCCAGTTACCTCGTCGAAGGCCACCACGTCGGTGAATGTGCCCCCGACGTCGGCCGCCACACGATGTCGGTGCTGGCCCGCCGGCTGTTGGCGCGGTGTTGATCCAAGTTTCAAGCACATCCTCCCGTGCCTCCGAGAGCAATCTGAAATCCACCGTCCCGGGCCTGGAAAAAGGTAGGCGAGGAGAGACATGCTGTCTAATATAGACTTTGCAACACATTGATACCTATTTGGGTATCGTGAGACCACGTCATGAACTTGCGGCAGGTCCGCCACTTCATCGCCGTCGCGGAAGAGCGCAACATCGGCCGGGCGGCCAAGCGCCTCCGGCTCTCCCAGCCGCCGTTGACGCGGCAGATGCAGCAGCTCGAGGCGGAGATAGGCACCAGCTTGTTCCTCCGGACACGGCGAGGCGTCCAGCTGACGGCAGCCGGCGAGGTCTTGCTGGATGAGGCGCGGAACCTTCTCGCGGTGACTGCAGCCGCGCGGGAACGGACATTACTGGCGGCACAGGGCCGCCTGGGGCGATTGGACGTCGGGCTGTTTGGTGCCAACGTGCTGGCTGTGTCGGAGATGCTCGGGCGCTTCAGGCAGACACATCCCAAAGTCGATGTGGTCGTGCACGCCATGAACAAGGACGAGCAAGTCGAGGCGCTGCGCAAACAGCGGTTGGCCGTAGGCTTCAACCTCCTGGGGGTCAGCCTGGATGATATCGGCAGCGAGCCCGTAAAAACCGAGCGCCTGGTGATCGCTCTGCCGCAGCGCGATCCCCTGGCGAGAAGACCCCGGCTCGGGCTTGCCGAGCTCGCCACCCGACCCTTGGTGATATTTGCAAGCGGTCCGCGCCCCAACCTCGTCGACGTGGTTTTCGGCCTGTGCCGCGATGAGGGCTTTCAGCCGACCGTGACGCACGAGGTCGTCGACTCCATCGCCGCCGTCGGACTGGTGGCCGCAGGGTTCGGCTTCGCGCTCGTGCCGCAGTGGGCGGCATGCCTGAAGCTTCCGGGCGTTGTGTACCGAAGGCTCGGCACGGACCCGCGCGTCGGGCTGCATTGCATCTACCGGCGCGGCGACCAGTCTCCCATCCTTGCCGCGTTTCTGAAGACGATGCGGAGCGGCCGCGCTCAGTAAAGTGGCTGCGAGAAATGGCTGGTCCGGGCGAGCGAGCGGTTCAGAATGAATCACGGCCCGCGCCGGCACGACCCTGACGTTCTGGCTGGGCGTGCGGCTCTACCTGGTGCTCGACCCTCGGCCGCGGAAGGCGAGCTGGCGCCGGCTCCATCGTCCTTCCATCATCCTCCCCGGCGATATCCACGCGCTCCGGAGGCAACAGGCACAGGCGACCGTACGAGCCGGCCGCCAGCGTGTGGATGTAGAAGGACGTGGCCTCGTCGTCGGGTGCCTCCATGACGGGAGATGGCGCGGAGATGATGCGAAGGCTGCCGCATTCTCCAATCCAGTCGATGTGGCGATGGCCGTGCATCACAACCGCCCTGGATCCCAGGTGCCGCTGCAGCTGACGCACGAACCAGCTGCCATTGATCAGTGCAGTGCCGATACGTTCAGAGAGGGCCTTGGCAGGTGTCGGGTATTCCATAAGGTGGTGGTGCAGCGCCACGATCCAGCGTGCGCGAGGGAACTGCCGTGCGACGACAGCCAGTCCATGCACCTGCTCCGCGGTTATGAGGCCGAGTGCGTTGGTGACGGAGAAATGTGTCTCTGCGCAGGTGTTGAGCGCAATGACGCCGAGTCCATCATCGCTGTCGGGCGTCAGCACCATCGGGAAGACATCGGCCCATACCCGTGCCAGCTCAATTGAGAGGCGCAGCGTGCCGGCATCAGCGAACGCCGCGACTGCACGGCGGCGCAGGGCCAGTGCACCGGAGAGGGCATCGCCGAGCCGCCGGGTCCTGCGATCGATAATGCGGACCCTGTCGCCTTGAATGGCCGTCATGGCCGAAAGTGCGCGCATCTGGCGCAGGCGGCCGCCGGGGCTGGTCGGCAGATCGAGGCGCGCTGGGTTGGCGCGGTCCACGACATTGATGTCGTGATTGCCGGGCAGCATCAGTGTGCGCTCCGCAAGCCGCGGATGGTGTTCGAGGAGCCCCAGGAGCTCGGCCCATTCCGCCGACCGGCCGGCATCTGTCATGTCACCCGTGACGAGCACGAGGTCGAGCGGCCGCTCGTCATGGATGGCGGCGAGTTGGTCCAGCAGCCGCGCCAGCCTGGCATTGCCGCGCGGTCCTGCGCGCCCGCTCTCGATGCGGAATCCATAGCGCTCGCCGACGGCGTGCAGGTCCGATAGGTGTGCGATCCGCCATATCCGGCGATCCGTCGGAGGCAGGTCGAAGGCGCGCAGGTCGCGCGGCTGGTCCATCGTGGCGTCGGCGAGCCCCCAAGCCAGCGACGCCGCTGCAAGGTAGCCGCCGATCAGGACCACTGCGTTGGCCAACAGCGGAACGACGATGCGCTGCGGCCAAACCAGATCCGCGGCATTGCCGACCCAGCGCGAGGTGGGCCAGGCAAGCGTCACGAGCCACAAGGCAAGCGCGCACCCGATGAGCCCGGCGACGGCCGCCGTTGCGGCACGTAGGCGCGCATGTGCCTCCGGACCGAGACGCGCGCCGAGCAGGTGCTCGGCCAGGTGCTGCAGGCCCTCGCGACAGAGCGCGTAGCCGGGCTGGACCGCCAGGGCATTGAGAGCCCAGAAGGCCTGCTCCGCGGCGCGCCAGAGGGGCCGCCACCCGGTCCAGGCCAACGCGAGGAGAATGACGAGGGCGAGCAGCGCCCAGATCCCACTGAGGGGTGCCGCGACTTTCCTTGCGAACGCGGCGAGCCATGCCGTGGCGACCAACGGCGCCACGCCCACGAGGACAGCGGGCAGAAGGATCAGCAGCCCCCAGGCGACCACCAGCTTCGGCAGGCTGATCTCTGCCAGGAGGCTGCCGGCGATGCGCAGAAGTGAGTGTTGCTTGGTGCTGGAGCTGTCATCCTCGACGTCGCCGAGGCGCGGATCGATCAGCGGGGGCACGGAGCGCGGCTTGGGCGGGGGCCCTGGATGGCTGTGCCGGCTGTCGGTCATGCAGGTACGGGGCGGACCCCTATCTATCTCCTGCGCGAGCGTATCGAACCGCACAGCGCGCCGGTATCGGTCGGATGCCCGAGAGCGGCAAGGAAAGATCCCAATCCGTCCGCGCGTCCGTCGCCCTCTCTGTCGGTCAGCCTTGGCCAGTGTCCGCGCCTGTGAGAGTGAACCTCGCAAGCGTGTAGGCGACACGAGTGCTCTGAAACTGATCTCAGTGCCGGTCAGCCAATACGAGCGCCTGCTCCAGTGCTTGCTGGTCGCGTCCAATGGTAGCAACTGCAAGGGTCTTGCCGTTCTTCCTGTAGCTGACCATGCAATCGCGCGCGGCAATATCGCCGTCGATCCCCATCTCGTCCCACGCATGGGCGTGGCCGACATAGCGGATCGTGGCGTCGTGATGGGCGCTCCAGAAGAAGGGAACGTCGCGGAACGGCTTGTTCGCACCCAGCATGTTCCCGGCAGCCAGCTGGCCTTGACGTTCGGCCACCACCCAATGCTCGACACGGATCGTCTGCCCATCTGCGCCACCCGGCCAACGCGCAACGTCGCCAGCGGCGAAGATGCCTGGCGACGATGTTTCGAGATATTCGTCGACGATAACGCCGCGATCGGTGGCCAGACCGGCGCTCTCAGCGAGAGCCACGCGAGGCCGCACGCCGACGCCGACGATAACGAGGTCCGCCGGGATCTTCGCACCATTGCTCAGCGTCACGGTTGTCGCGTCTATGGAGGCGATAGAAGTCTCCATGTGAAAAGTCTCGCCATGGCTTTCGTGCAGCTCAAGGATGAATGTTCCAAGGGCCGCTCCGAGCACATGTTCGAGCGGCTTCTTGTCAAGCGAGACGACATGCACATCGAGCCCGCGGACGCGCAACGCTGCCGCCGTTTCGAGCCCGATGAACCCCGAGCCCAGGACAACGGCGGACTTGGCACTCGCGGCCCGGGAGATGATGGCGCGGCTGTCGGCGAATGAACGCAGCGTGAAGACGTGCGGCAGGTCGGCGCCGGGGATTGGCAGGCGCACCGGCTCGGCGCCGGTGGCAATCAGCAGGCGATCGAAGGCAAAACGGCGCCCGTCCTCTGTCGCGACGGCACGCCCCGCGACATCAATGGCACCGACCCGCACCGAAAGCTGGAGATCAATGTCGTGTTCTGCGTAAAAATCGCCCGGGCGCAGCGGCATCCATTCTTCCGGCGCCTCGCCCGCCAGATAGTCCTTCGACAGGTTGGGACGATCGCAGGGGCCGTCGGACTCCTCGCTCAGCATGGTAAGCTGCCCGCTATAGCCTTTCCGGCGCAACATTTCGGCGGCGGCAAAGCCCGCCGCTCCACCACCGATGATGACGATGCGCTGCGGCTCATCCGGCAAGACTCGCTGAAGGGCAGCTTGGGGCTTCATCCGCTCGCGCACGAAGATGCGACCGTTCTCATGCTCGACCTTCCAGCAGGGAACAGGGTCGAAGGCCGGCGCTTCCAGCGCCTCGCCCGTGCGCAATGAAAAACAGGCGTGGTGAAGGGGGCAACGCACAGTTTCGCCTTCGACAATCCCCTGATCCAAAGGGCCCTGGTAATGGGTGCATTTCGCACCCACAGCCACAACATCGTCGCCAAGGCGCACCAGCAGAACGGCCTTCCCGCCGACATGACCGCGCAGCATCTGCCGGCCATTGAAGTCTTGCGGCGTGACACCCTGGGTCAGGTCAGGGCCGGCATTCTCGGTCGCATGGGTAGCCATGTCGCACATCCTCCTCTTTGCCAACGACATCGCCGCTCGCTCGTTCCTACGCTCCGTCGCATAGGGCGTGAGAACGTCAATCGGGCGAATGATGAAGCTGCACAGCTTGAGTAGTTAACCCTTCAGCGCGAGCTGTGCTCAGGACATTTGCGACGATGCGGTCACAGCGCGCGCCGTCGAAGGCGAAGACCTCACCAAGGGCCGCGTCCATCTCGCTGGCAAGGCTTTCCCGCAGCAGGCCGCGGGCGCGGAAGAAGCGGGTGCGCACTGTGGCTTCCGGAATATCGAGTGCCTGGGCGACATCTTCGACACTCATCTCCTCGACCGCTCGCAACATGAAGACGGTGCGATAGACTTCGGGCAGGAGGTCGATACGGGCCTCCATGATCTTGCGGACCTGCGCGCGCAGCGTCGATTGCTCAGGACCACGATCGGGCGCGTCAGCAAGGGCTGCTTGTGTTCCGGGATCGCTCGATATCATCGCAGCCTCCAGAGGAACGACCTGTGCGCTGGTCCGGCGCAGCCGTCCCAGAGCTTCATTGGTGACGATACGCACCAGCCAGGTCGAAAGCCGGCTATCCGCTCGAAATGAGCCGAGTGCCCGCCAGGCGCGCAGATAGGCTTCCTGCACGGCATCTTCTGCATCAGCATCATCCTTGAGCAGACTGCGGGCCGTTCGGAACAGGAGCCTATTATAGCGCCGCATCAACACTTCGAATGCCGTCCCATCACCAGCGGCGGCCCAAGAGATCAGCTCGCTCTCAGGAGTGTGGGGCGATGCCGTTGACCGTAACGGCCGGAGATGAGAATTCATGGGGACGTTCCTATTTCTGAATGCCGATTGCAGGTCCGACGGCAATATCAGCAATTCCTTCTCTTCATCAGATCAAGGAATTCGCGGCGCAGATCCGGATTTTCCAGAAAGGCCCCGCGCATGACGGAGTTTATCATGACGGCCTCGTTGTCCTTGACGCCACGCCAGTGCATGCAGAAATGGTCCGCTTCCATGACAACCGCCAACCCGTCGGGACGGATACGGCGTTCGAGCTCGTCGGCCAGCATGACCACCGCCTCCTCCTGAATCTGCGGGCGGGTCATGATCCAGCCGCAGAGGCGGGCATATTTTGACAGGCCGATGAGATCGGAGGCTGCGTTCGGCAGAACACCGACCCAGACCTTGCCCATGATCGGGCACAGATGATGCGAGCAGGCGCTACGCACGGCGATCGGCCCGACGATCATCAGCTCGTTGAGCTGCGAGACGTTGGGGAAGCTGGTGATTGAAGGAGCTTCCTGATAGCGGCCGCGAAACACCTCATCGACAAACATCTTCGCAACGCGATGGGCTGTTTTCGTCGTGTTGTGATCACTTGCCGTGTCAATAACCAGCGCGTTCAGCACCTCTTGCATCCGGGCTTCGACCTCGCTGCGCAACTCCTCGAGTTCGCCGGGAAGAAGGAAAGCAGCGATGTTGTCATTGGCATTGAAGCGCTGCCCGGCCTTAACGAGACGGGCCCGGACGCGCTCGGAGACCGGCCGTCCAAATGCGGCGCCTTCCTTCTTGAAAAGAGAGGTGGCGCCACTGGAAGGCATGACAGCCTCCATAACGCCATGAGGTTCGGCGACCCCTCTGGCATGCCCAGCCTGTTTTACGATGGTCACCCTTGGCGACATGAGTTTTCCCTTCAGGTGCGGCCAATGCCGTGGCCATAGACCAGCCGACCGCCAAGCCAGCCGCCGGCTGCCAGTGCAAGAAAACCGACTGCGTCGAGAAGCAGAGACACGCCGTCCGGCGCGAGCGGCTGCATATGTTCAATCCGCAGGAGAAGCCGCGTGGCGAAAAAGCCGAAGGCGACCAGCATCAAGCTCATATGCCACCAGGTATCGCGCAAGGCGGCGCCCTCCGGGATGCGTGGCAGTTCCATCATGCCCGCTGCCATGGCGAGGAGCGCCATCCCGCATCCGACCGCAAGCAGGCCGCCGGACCACTGCCAAGCCATCTCGCCGAACCAGAGACTGGCGAAGTCAGCAGCCACTGCCAGAGACCAGCAGGCAATCGGAAAATGCACGATTGCCGGATGGAAGGGGTGGCGGGACATCATAATACGACGCTGAACAGCGTCAGAAAGCCTGCCACGGCGACACCAGCATGGACGAGCACGACGGCCTGCGGCGGCAGTTTCTCACGCAAATGGAACGAGGCGAGAAAGAACCCGCCGAGCGCGGCGATCAGCAACAGGACAAAGCTGATGAGAACGCGCTGCGAAGCCGATCCCTGCAGCAGGATGGCAATCAACAGGACAAGCCCTATCGCACCGAGGGCGGCATGGAGGAGCGAGAGTGGCCACGGCGCCAGCTTCGCGCGCAGGACGCGCGAAGCCAGAACCAGGCCGCCAATGGCGGCAACGGCAAAAACCAGCAGAGCGTAGGTGACCATGTCAGGAACTCCTGCCTTTAGCTCTTGAACTTATCGGGAAAAGCGGCAATCAGACCGTTAGTCAGCGCATCGGCCAGCATCATCATGTGCGCCTCGGCCTTGCCGTACTCGGCGATGCCGTCTGCGTACTTGCCTTGCAAAAGCGCGGTGGCGTAAACCAGCGTGGTGTCGATATGCCCCTTGAGCATGTCGCGCACGGTGGCCTGCGGCCAGTTCGAATTGGCCCTCGCCAGGAAGTCGGCGATCTCCTGCGCGTTGGCGTAGGCGGCGGCGATGGCGTGGTCCGTCGCAGGCTTGTTGCCAGCCTTGGCCGCCTTGACGACTTCCACAGCGGCGGTGATGTGCTCCTGCAGGAGCCTGGTCAGGGCGCCCCCGGCCTCATCGCCGTAGAAGGGCTTGATGGCGTTGCCGATGTCGGCCTGGTTCTGCATCAACCGCGCTGCGGTAGCCTCGAATGCCGGCGAGCCGGCGGCGAAGGCGGTTACAGCCGCATAAGTCCATTCCATGTGCTGCGCCCACAGCACGCGCATGGTGTTATTGAGCGCGAGACCGCTGGAGGTGCGGACGACGTGCGCGGCCTGGGTGTGCGAGTGGTCTTGGGCGAATGTCGACGTGGCGTTGAACGAAAAGTTGATAAGGGCGGCGACTGCAGTAGCCTGGGCCAGGCGGCGAACAGTGCCCGCCTTCGGGTGTTTCGGGAAAGACACGGCGATCTCCTGGGTCAACGGCTTCGTCAGAACGAAAGCGGCATCCGGAGCCGATTGCGCCTATAGCCGCGTTCTGCCCATCGGATGCGACCGTGTTTCCCCGCGTTCCCAACAACGGAACTTTTTTCAGATCGCACGAACGAACCCGGTCCATTCTATTCGCCGTATCTTCACCCCTGTTCGGCACGCAAACGGCCAGCCCCCACGTTCCGTGCGGATTGCGCCGTGGGCACGATGCCATTGACTGGCCCGAGCCGTTCGCTCGTCGTGATGGAGGGCGATGGCCTGCGGGCTCGCAAGCCCGTTCGTAACGCCCAGCGCGGCTGAGCACTTAGAGTCGCAAACCGCCATTCGTTCATCTTACATCATGGTCTTCCCCAAAACTGGCGATCAGGCGCGCGTGCAAGAGAACCGTGCAGCCTTGCATCTCAAGCTCGCCCACGCAGACTTCAAGGATCCAGGCCAAGCCTTCCGGCCTCCAAGGAGGATAGTGAAGCTGCAGTCTCGCTGGTCTTCGCCGACACGGAGCACCGAGTGCCGCGGAGTCCCGCGTCGTCGAGGGACAAATCACCCGCAGTTGTGCCCGGTGCCGCCATTTGGCTAAAGTGCCGCCATGACACGGCTTTGCCTTGCTCGGGTCCGACTGCGCTTCGTGGTTGAGAGGCGGGCGCTCGACGTCGCCACGGAAGCCGCCCTCAAAGCGGACGGGCGCCCAGGTGCGCAGTCGATCCTTGCTGCGATCGCGCGGCGGCGGTTCGAGAACCGTTCCGAGGGCCAGCGCCTCCGCCAGATGCTCCAGTTTGAGGGGGCGCTGTGGTCAGGCGGGACTCGATACGTGGCCGGCGTGGATGAAGCGGGGATGAGCCCCCTTGCCGGCCCGGTCGCCGCCGCTGCGGTCATCTTCGCGCCGGGCACTCGCATCGAGGGCGTCGACGATTCCAAGAAGCTCGATGCCGCTTGCCGCGAACGGCTTGCAGGTAAAATCAAGATGTCGGCCATTGCATGGTCGGTGGCATTTGCCGAGGTTGACGAGATCGACGACGTCAACATCTACTGGGCGAGCCGCCTTGCGATGCGCCGCGCAATCGACGGCCTGCCGCATCCGCCCGACCATGTGCTTGTCGATGGTCGGCGCTTGAAGGGGCTCGAGTTGCCGCAGCAGGGGATCATCAAGGGCGACGCCAAAAGCCTCACCATTGCCGCTGCGTCCATCCTGGCCAAGACGGCCCGCGATGAGTTGATGTGCAGACTTGATTCTCTCTATCCCGGATATGGTTTCGCGAGACACAAGGGCTATCCGGTCCCTGAGCACCGTGCCGCACTTCGCAAGCTCGGCGCCTGTCCTCTCCACCGTCATTCCTTCGGACCAGTCCGCCGGGCGCTTGGACTGCCGCCACTGCCGCCCTGGCCGGCGCGAGAGATTGGCGAGGCGGCAAACTGAGAAGCGGGCTCGCCAGACGCAAAGGTCGTGCAGCGCAAGTCCCTCCAGCCGCTTGGCAAGCTATTTGAGCTGCCAATCGAACGCGAGCTGCGCGGCTCTAGCCCAGGTGGGTTTCGGTTGCGCAGGGGCGGCAGCGGCCTGGATCCATGGTCGCGATCGAGCGGGTAGAGGCGCAGCACGTCCGGCCCCGATGGACTTCTCGAACCGTACCGGCACAGCAGGCTGGCAGTGCCCGTGGGCCCATGCCGGGACCTGGAGCGTTGCCGCCCACGGGGTGCAGCGGCGCAACGCGAGTGGAACCGGATCGGGGGGCACGGGAATTCTTCAGCAAAGCCCCCACTCCACAAGGAGCCAGACCCATGGCCACCATTCAGCAGCCCGAGACCCCCCGCTCCCGCGGGGACCTGGACGCGCCCCACAGCACACCTGTCACGCCCGACGAGGACATGCGCACCATTCTGATTAACCGTATCTCCTGGGGCGCTGTATTCGGCGGCGTCGTGATCGCGCTTGTTACCCAGCTGATCCTCAACCTGTTTGGCATCGGCATCGGCGCCTCTACTGTCGATCCGGCGAGCAGCGCGTATCCATCTGCTGCCACCGTCTCCATCGGCGCCGGGCTCTGGTGGACCATCTCCGGCATCATTGCTGCCCTGGCCGGTGGCTACGCTGCCGGGCGCCTCGCCGGTCAACCGAAGGCGGCATCCGGCGGCTGGCACGGCCTCACGGCCTGGGCACTGGCCACGCTGGTGATCTTCGCCCTGCTGACCACCACGCTTGGGGCGATCGCCGGCGGCGCCTTGCGGTTCCTTGGTGGTGTGGCCGGCGGCGCCGCACAGACTCTCGGCACGACTATTCAAGCGGCTGCGCCGGCGATGACCCAGGCCGCCGATCCGCTCGCAAGCATCGAGCGGGCTGTCCGCGAAGCCAGCGGCGGTAACGACCCGGCCGCCCTCCGCGACGCGGCCGTGTCCGCCGTCCGGGCTGTCATAACAGCCGACCCGGCCCAGGCTCAGGACGCGCGCGAGCGCGCCGCCCAGGCTCTCGCTAAGGCGCAGGGCGTTCCGATCGACGACGCACGCGCCCAGATCGGGCGATACGAGCAGCAGTACCGCCAGGCCATTGATCAGGCGCGGCAGCAGGCCACGGCCGCGGCGCAGACGGCGACCACGGCCGTGTCCCGCGGGGCGCTATTCGGCTCCATTGCACTGCTGCTCGGTGCGATCGCCGCATGGCTGGGCGGCCGCATGGGGGCCATGGACCCGACCATCACGACGCGCGATGTCCTGGAGACGCAACGTACCCGTCTCCACTGATGCCGCCGCGACGTAAACCCGATCAAGCAGGTCCGCGGATCGTTGCGGGCCTGCCCCTTTATGCGAAACACCGCAATGCGAAACACCGCAGCTCATCGCCGCTGCCATCCCAGTGGTTGACATCGATGGGAATGACCGGCGCAGCGACAAGGAGGTCGAGGCGAGCCTCGCCGGCGATGTCCTGACCATTAAGGGCGAGAAGCCGCGCACGAGCAGAAGAATGGCGTTCCGACTGCGCGGAGCGCCGTTCCGGCTTCTTCTCGCGCTCGCTCCGCCTGCCGTTCCAGGTCGCGGATGAGGAGATCGACGTCAAGTTCGCCGATGGCGTGCTGACGCTCTCAGAGGCCCAGCTGCAGACGCCGGTGCGCGGGATCGAGGTCCCGCCCATTTACGCCATCGTGGAGGTTTCTATGGTCGGAGGGCGCGAGAGCTTCGGGATTTATTGGTACGTATGGCCGACGCTGGATGAGCTTCACCCTAAGGGGCCGCTGGCCAACCGTCATACGAGCAGCGATCTCAGGCCGTCATTTCTTCACACTCGGATCGACTATGGTTTTGGACGAGCCTTCTGGAGCCGCTTCCATGGACGGCGGTTGTTGACCTTGTGGGCTTTCAGCCGGTGCTCCACCGGAACCCGTGTCAATGGGACCAGTTGGTCCTTGCGGCTGTTGCTCGCCCTTTGTCTCCGGGGAGACGGATCGGCCGGTGCTGTGCGAAGAAGGTGCCGACTCGGACCGATTGTTGGCATCCTCGGAGAACGCGGGAACGCTGGCCAGAACCACGGCAACAAGGGCGATAATTTGTCTTTCCACGGGGATATCCTCCAATTTTGGGCTCCTCAACTGAGAACCGGACCGGGCATCCAAGGTTCCGATCCGGAACGGACAGCGGCATGGGCCGTTCCACATCAGCGGCAAGGCCGAGCTGGTATTCATCCTCCGGTGGAGCCATGGCGAAGAGGAAGCTCGCGACGTACCGCGCCAAGCGCGATTTCGAGCGAACCGGAGAGCCGGGCAGTCTGGCGGTGCCAGGAGGCAGGGCCTGGGATCCGCAGGCCATCTGGCGCTCGAACGAGCTTGCCAGGCCAGACCGCAGGAGGCTCGCCGCAGCGAGCTCGGTGGCGGAGTCCGCGCATACATGAGGCCGCGATCGAAGGCAGGGCCGTCAGCGCTGCGGCAGCTCGGCGTTCCGCTGGGGCTGGAGCCGATGGAAGCCCAGCTCGTCGCCGAGCTTCCCGAGGGGGACGGCTGGCAGTTCGAACCGAAGTGGGACGGCTTCCGCTGTCTTGCCTTTCGCGCTGGGGCAGACGTGGAGATCAAGTCGAAATCCGGCAAGTCACTGTCACGCTTCTTTCCGGAGGTGGTCGCCAATCTGCGTGCGCTCGTGCGCCCGGCGTTCGTGCTGGACGGCGAGCTCATCATCACGATGAATGGCGTGGCATCCTTCGAGGCGCTGCAGATGCGCCTGCATCCTGCGGCCAGCCGCGTCGAGCGCCTCTCGCAAGAAAGCCCGGGAGAGCTCGTGGCCTTCGATTGCCTGCTGGTCGAAGCCGGGCGGCCACTGCTGCATGAGCCCATGGCAGACCGCCGCCGTGCCCTGGAGGGCTTCTTCCGGGAGGAAGGCGACCGGCACGGCATCCGGATCACGCCAGTCACACGCGATCGGCGCCTGGCACGGGCCTGGCTCGACAAGCGGCAGCCGGCTTTCGACGGCATCGTCGCCAAACGGATCGACCTGCCGTATCGGCCCGGCGAGCGCGCCATGCTGAAGATCAAGCGCATCCGCACGGCCGACTGCGTGGTCGGTGGATTTCGCTACGAGAGCAACGCTCCGCTGGTCGGCTCGCTTCTGCTCGGGCTCTATGACCGGAAAGGCCTGTTGCACCACGTCGGCTTTACGTCGGCAATTGGCGGCCGGGAGAAGCTAGCGCTCACGCGTCAGCTGGAGAAGCTGATCGAGCCGCCCGGGTTCACCGGCAGCGCGCCGGGAGCACCGAGCCGGTGGAGCAGCGCGCGCTCCACGCAATGGCAGCCGCTGCGCCCCGAGCTGGTGGTGGAGGTGCGCTACGACCGCCTCGCCGGCCGCCGCTTCCGCCACGGTACCAAGCTGGTACGCTGGCGCCCGGACAAGGCTCCGCGGCAATGCACGTTCGCGCAGCTGTCGTCGTAGGTGGCAGCGCAGCAAGGCGCCCAACCCTGCCGACGCTCAATTGAGGGCGCCAATCAGGTGCAGGAGCACGATGAATACGATCGGGACTCCCGCCAGCCACAGGATGAGATCGCGAAGCATTTCGGGCCTCCTCAGTTGCCGGGAGCGAAGCGCCGCCGGGTCCACGGGAAGCCGAAGCTGGGCGGCACGGCGTTGTCACGATGCTGGCCGCCCTTGACCGCCGCCCACCACGCGGCCGCCAGCGAGATCAAGAGCGCGGCGGCCGTGACGAGGCCGCCCAGGACCGCGGCGCGCCTGGCTTTGTCGGCTGCCCTGCGTGTCGCGTCGATCGCCTGCTGAATGCGGGTTTGTGCGTCCTGTGGCGACAGGCCGGTGAGCTGGGCGACGCGCTGTGCGAGATAGGTGCGATCCTGATTGTCGAGGCCCCCAGTTGCGACGGAGCTCGCCAGAATGCGCGCGATCTCGGCGCGGGCGTCGCTGGTCACCTCAGGCTGGGTCGGTGATGCACCGGGCGTGGCGCGCAGCAGGCCATCGAGTGCAAGCTCGGTCGGGTTGGCGCTGGATGCCACGCCACTGGCCGCGCCGGCGGCTGCTTCCAGTCCGGTCCGGGCAAGGGCGCCTGCCGCCGCCAGGGCCAGCGCGGCACCGAAGGCGATGCCGAGCGCCCATACCAGTGCGCCATGCAGGCCGTCGCGGAAGTCCGACTCCTCCGAGGAGATTCCCTGCCGGCGCGCACGCAGGCGACCGGCGACGTAGCCTCCGGCCAGGAACGAGCCGATCTGCTGCGCCAGCGTCCAGAACACCGCCAGGGAGGCGATGATCTTGGCGGACAGGCCGGCATTCGGCCAGGGTGAGGTCGCTGAAAGGCCGATCGCGGTGCCGAACGTCAGGAGCACGAACGAGAGCGCCGCGGCCAGCAGCGCGCCCGCGATCACCGCGCCCCAATCCATAAGGCTCGCGCCCGCAGCCGCCTCGATACCCGTTTGCTCTGGGGTCCCTGTCGCCAGCTCTGCCATGGGGTTTCTCCGCCTTTCGAAAGCTACCGCAGCCCGAGGGCGCTCAGGATGAACATGACGACTACGACAAGTCCGACCAGATAGATGATCTGATGCATGAGCTCGCAACCTCGTGCCTTCCGGACCTTCGCGTATTCGGGCCCATTCGAGAGAAAAACGTACCGTGTCCTGCCGGGTTCCGAGGCTCTCTTACAGGTCCAAGGAGCTGGCTGCGGGTCTACGGGACCAATGAAGGCGGGCGAGGATGGCCGGACGTGCCGTACCGGCGCGCGGGCGATGTCACGCGTTCGGTTCAGCCTGAGCGCTCGCCGGCATCTCCGCCTGCTGCTCGCTGTCGAAGATCGGGACCGCAAGGGAACCGAGCCTCGTACTACATCGCCGGAAATCCTGCCGGCTCACGCCCTTCCGGCCTCGCTCCAGCCCGCGCGCCGGGAGATGCGTCCGGCGTGCCGCTTGCCAAGCCGGTCGCCGGGCTCGGCCGCCAGGGATTCAGAGGCGAACCAATCGATGGTCTTGGCAAGGCCGTTGGCAAGCGGCACCCGCGGCGTCCATCCTAACAGAGTCCGGGCAGCGGCAATGTTGGGCTGGCGGCGTTTCGGATCGTCCACTGGCAGCGGCTTCTCCACCAGTCGAGAGCTGCTGCCGGTCAGCTCCCGCACCTTGCGTGCGAGCTCCAGCACCGTGAGTTCGGTTGGATTTCCAAGGTTGACTGGCCTGGGAACCGGCCGCTCGTAGGTCGCCAGGCGCAGCAATCCGTCGACCAGGTCGTCAACGTAGCAGAACGAGCGTGTCTGGCTGCCGTCGCCGTAGATGGTAAGGTCGGAATTCCGCAGGGACTGGGTTATGAGGTTTGCGACGACACGTCCGTCATCGGCGCGCATGCGTGGCCCGTATGTATTGAAGATGCGTGCCACCCTGGCATCGGCGCGGCCAGACCGGAGATAGTCGAAGGCCAGGGTCTCAGCTGCGCGCTTGCCCTCATCGTAGCAGGCGCGCGGCCCGGTGGGATTTACGTTACCCCAGTAGTCCTCGGTCTGAGGATGCACGAGGGGATCACCGTACACCTCGCTCGTGGAGGCGAGCACGAAGCGTGCGCCGCAGTCGGCCGTCAGCGCCAGCAGATTGCGCGTCCCCAGCACATTGGTCAGCATCGTGTGTACGGGGTCGGCTTGGTAACGCGGCGGCGAAGCCGCGCAGGCAAGATTGAAGATCACATCTGCGCGCAGCGAGAGCGGCAGAGGATCGATGATGTCCAGCCGGAGGAAGGTGAAGCGGGGATCCTGCTTCAAGTGAGCGATGTTCCGGGGGCTGCCGGTCCAGAAGTTGTCTACACCGATCACGGTCTTGCCGCGGCGGACGAGGGCGTCGCAAAGATGAGAGCCTATGAACCCTGCGGCGCCGGCCACCAGGATTCTCCGGGGCCTGCCGTCTCTTGCCATTGTAGCTACTCCACTTCTCGCAGACTAGCGCCTTGCCCTCCCGTACCTGCATTGTGCTTGGATGAAACGTAAGTACCTTTGATCGGTTCCTACGCTACGCGTGCTGCGCAACGCTGTCTTCGCTGTCCATGACGACACCCTGGATGGTAGCCAGCAGATGGCGCTCGATCTCCATCGCGCGCCGGCGCGATGTGTGCTGGGCGAGGACGCGCCGCCGTGCGCTCGAGGCGATCAGCTTGCGCTGCAGTTCGGGAAGAGCGAGAGCGGCCATCACGTCGCCTGTGCCGGCCGCAGCGACAATTTCCGCATTGGGGCGGAACAGCTCCTCCAGCCCGGGCCAGCAATCGGTGATGATCGGCGCGCCGCTCGCAGCCGCCTCGAACAGGCGGACGCTGGGGCTGTGGCCGGCTCTGATCATCTCCGCGCGGGTCAGGTTCAGGGCCCAGCGCAGGCTTGAATAGAACCCCGCATGCCGCGCGGGCGCGATGTGGGCGATATGGTCGACGTTGGCAGGCCAGCGCACGTTGGGCGGGTACTGCGCGCCGGCCACGACGAAACGTAACTGCCGCATGCGGCAGGCCGGTTCCAGCAGCAGGCGCTCCAGCGCTGGCTGACGGTCGCGGCTGTATGTGCCGAGGTAACCGAGGTCCCAACGCGGAGCAGTGGGCTGCGGTCGGTAGAGGTCGGGATCTACGGAACAGTAGAGTGCGGTGGCACGGCGCGCACCGAAGCGGGATTTGAGGCGATGCAGCATCGGCCCGCTGCTGAACGACAGGTAAAGGTCGTAACGCGGTATCTGCTCGGCCGTAAGATACTCGCAACTGTCGGTTTCGACTGACGCGAGCGTTGCCGGCGTATCGATGTCATAGAATGCGGTAACGCCTTGGGTATTCGCGAGCACCCACTCGCCGATAGCGATCCCATCCGGGACGAACGATCCGACGATAACCGCATCTGCTGCGGCAAGCTCCGATTGATAGCGCCGCAGCCCGGTGGGACTGCCGTAGAGCGCCAGGCGGCAAAAGCCCGGTTTCAGCAAGTCCCGGTGCGCGGCATACCACGGCGTCTCGCGCTCCAGGAACAGAATGTCATGGCCGCGCGCGTGGAGCGCCTTGAGCAGCGCGCGATAGGTCGTGGCGTGGCCGTTGCCCCATGACGACGACAGGCTGAGGCCCAGAAACGCCAGACGTAGCCCTCGCTTCCTCATGCCACGGCCCGCCGGCTGCGCAACGCGAGGAGACCTTCGAGAAGGTTCACGACCGATTCCGCGCGCTGTTCGTAGGTGTGATCTTTGAGGACGCGATTGAGGGCACGGCGGCCGATCTCGCGAGCCCGCTCGGGTGTGAGAGTGGAGATCTGGCGGGCTACGTCTGCGCCATCGCGGGCGACCAGGATCTCCCGGCCGGGCTCGAGGAATTGCTCGATGCCCTCCCATTCATCCGTGATGATGCAGGCGGCAGCGCCGGCTGCCTCGAAGATGCGCGTTGCCGGCGAATAGCCGACCTCGGCCATGCTGTCGCGGGCAATGTTGATGACGGCGATCGGCGTCGAATTGAAGGCGTTGTGGTCGCGGGTCGAGACATGTCCGGCGTGGCGCACGTTGGCGGGGAGCTGCCGTGCGTCCCATCCCGCGCCGCCGATGAGAAACTTCGCGTGCGGCAGCCGGCGCGCGGCGGAGAAGAAGAATTGCTCGACGCGGTCCTCCCGGTCGGGCAGGCGGTTGCCGAGGAACGCCAGTTCGGCATCGAAGCGACGATCGGACGCCGTGCGGAAATGCGTGGCCGGGTCGAGGGCGTTGTAGATCGGCGCGCATCGGCGCGCACCGAGCGCCGTGTAGCCTGCAACGACCGGCGGGCCGCCTCCATAGGTCAGCACCAGATCGAGCTCGGGCACGGCGGAGCGCAGTGGATGCAGCGGGTTGGCAGCGACGGCAGCCAGCGTGGCGGGCGCATCGACGTCCCAGAAGACGCGAATCTTGTAGCGGCTCGTGACAGCCAGAAGAATGCTCAGGATTTCGTCGTCCAGCACGCCGATACCGCTCGCCTTCACCACCACGTCAGCGCGCGCCGCCTCGGCGCAGACCGATCGCACCGCATCCAGCGTTGGTGGGTAGACCACTACGTCGGCCCAGGATGGAGGGTCCATGTCGCGGTGCTGCTGCCTGTCGAAGGCGTCGGGCTCGTAGAAAGTCGTATGCCAGCCCCGAAGCGCAAGCGCGGCGATGATGCCGCGATAGTAGGTCGCCGCGCCATTCCAGTAGCTGGACAGCAGGCTGGAACCCAGGAAGGCGATGCGCATCAGGCGACTCCTGCGAACGGCATGGCGAGCTCGGCATGGATGGAAAGCAGCCGGTCCGCTCGGTGCGCGCAGGTATGGCGGGAACGGATACGCTCCAGGCCGCTCCGCGCGAGGGAGGCGCGCAGGTCTCGGTCGTTCATCAAAGCACGCATGTGCCTTCGCATCTCGCCCTCGTCGGCTGCCACCAGGTAGTCGGTGCCCGGTGCGAACAGCCGCTCGCTGTCCTCCCAGGGTGCGCAGACGAGCGGCATCCCGCACGCGAGCGCCTCGAACACGCGAATGGTCGGGATGCCCGGCAGCAGGGAGGCATAGTAGCGGCGCGGGATGTGTACGGTGAACGGATGGCGCGCGAATACCGTCGGTACGTCGATATTGGCGAGCCACCCGTGGTAAACTGCGCGGTACTCCTCCAGCTGACGCCGGGCGGCATCGGGATAGCGGACCCCATAAACGTCGACCGGCAGGCCCAAGTCGTGTGCCGGCTTCAGCAGGAAGGTCCTGATCTCGTTGCTGCGCTCGTCGTCGCCCCAGTTCCCGATCCAGACGATCCCTTTGCGCCTTTCGTCGGACGGCATCGGGAAAAAGATGCGTGTGTCGGCTGCCTCGTGGAGCACGAAGACGCGCCGGCCCCAGCCGTTGCGCCGGTATACCTCTGCCAGCGACCTGCCGAAGGCCAGCACACCGTCGTAGCCGGAAAGATCAATCCTGCGCAGAGCGGCGGGATCGCTGACGGCGCGATGGTGGGTGTCGTGGAACAGCAGCACGAAGCGGCCGCCACGCTTGCGTACCGCGCCAATCGCCGCGACCAGCTCCGGCGCCGTCCACTCGTGCACCAGCACCAGGTTCGCTCCGTGCAGCATCTCCTCGGGATCCGGGCTCTCGCCGTAGAGGCGCACGTCGATCTGATGGAAACGCGCGCGAAACCTGGTCAGCTGCAGGTCACCATGCTCCGCAACGAGGTTGCGTCGGCTCCAGCCTTGCTCCGGCTCGTAAGAGGTGACCGCGTGCCCGCGGCAGGCTAGCTCGCGCAGCAAGCCGCGCAGGAAGTGGGCGTTGCCGTTATTCCAGCACGAGGCGAGCGAATGCGTGAAATAGACGATGCGCATGGATCAGGCCGCACTTCTCGGCGGGTGCCGCTGTGCAAACATCTCGAGCGCATGTCCGTAGGCACCCAAGGTCGCGGAAACCATGCGATCGGCGGACCAGTGGCGCGCCCGTGCCTGGGCGCGGCTTGCGAACTGGCGGCGCAGCTGCTCGTCGCAGCGAAGACGGCCCAGGGTATCCGCGAGCGCAGCGGCATCACCGACGGGAAAGAAGTGCGCCGCGCCGTCCCAGAGCTCCCGGAAGGTCTCGATGTCCGAGAGGACGAGCGCCGCGCCTGCCTGCGCCGCTTCCAGCACCGAGAGTCCGAACGGCTCGTACCGGGAGGCGCTGATGAAGATCGCCGTAGCGGCGTACCAGCGCGCGAGCTCCTCGTTGCCGAGAGTACCCAGCAGGGCGAGATGGGGCAGGTCGACGTGCTCGCCGTTAGGCCCACAAGTCGGCCCGGCGGCCTGGATCACGCATTCGCAGGTGCGCGCGGCTTGGTCGATGGCAGCCGCATCCTTGGCAAGATCCCAGAGGCGACCGGCTGTGAGAATGCAGCGCTTCTCCCGCCGCTGGACGAATTGGGCGCCTCGGCATCCGTTCGGCACCGGGACCACGCTGAGGTTCATCCCGTAGGTTGCACGTAATGTCCGCGCGAAGCTGCAGGAAGGCGCGATGACGGCGTCGGCCGCGGCGAGCCCGGCGGCGGTGCAGTCGGCGCGCCAGGCGAGGTCGGCGGGGAGCGGCCCGCGGTGAACCGAATGCCACCAGCTGGCGACGCAGGAATGTGCGGCGACGGTCAACGCAAGCGGCCACGGCGCGGTGCCGGCGTGCGCGGGAGCGTTGAGGTGGACGACATCCGCACCGCTTTGCACGGCGAGTGTCTTGAGCACCTCCGGCACTTCCGCGAATGCCGCGGCGCTGCGCGCCGTCCAGTCGAGTGGAAGTCCGGTGACAGTCATGTCGAGACCACGGATGCGCTGCGCTTCCTGGCGCTGCGACGTCGCTGGCGCTGGCCCGAGGACGGCGAGGTGAACATCGACGCCGCGCCGGTTCAGACCGCGAGCGAGCTCGAGCGCGTGGGTCCAGACGCCGCCCATGGCATCAGCACTCATCAGCACCCTGCGCGGGCGCAATCTGATCACTTCTGACAGCACAGGGCCTCCAAATGCTGGAGCGGCAAGGGACAGTCCTCCTGAATCTCGCTGAAGCGCTGGAACTGGGCGAGGTAGTGAGCGTGCGCCCGCTCCCAGGCATGCTCGTCGGGCGGTCCGAACAGGCGCCAGTAGTCGGGCGAGCTCGGATAGGGATAGAGCGGTACCGGATCGTTGGCCCATACGCCGTTGTGCTGCAGGCGCTCGCGCCAGCGGCCGACCAGCTCGGTCTCGTCATCGGCCATGGCGATCAGGTTGGCCTGGACAAAGGGTATGGTGGAGCGGGCCCGGACCAGCCGGTCGGCAAGCTCGTCGGTGGAGAGCTTGCAGTGCTTGTCGAGTGCGTCGCGCCCCTCGCGGGTGAGGCTTTCGACGCCGGCCTCTATGGAGACGCAGCCGGCCGCGCCAAGCAGGTCCAGCATCTCCGGCTTCCAGAGGTCGATGCGTGTCTGAACCCCGAACGCGAGGTCGCGCTGCCGCAGCGCCTCGAGCAGAGGCCGGTTCGGCAGGAAGATCTCGTCGATGAAATACACATAGGTGACGCCCTGCGCGATCAGCGCATCGATCTCTTGCAGCAGCAGGGACGGTTCGCGCCGGCGATACTTGTCGCGGTAGTCCATCTTGGCGCAGAACGTGCAGGCGTAGGGACAGCCGCGCGAAGCCTCAACCTCTGCCCCAGGGTTGGAGAAGGGCCGATCGAACCGGTGATGGTGGTGGGCGTGACGCTCGATCAATCCGTCATCCCACTGCAATGCCGGCAGACCGACGAATGCGGTAGCACGCGGCGGGCCATTTACAACCACGCGGTCTCCATCCCTGAACGCCAGGCCCTGAACCTGAATCGCGGGCCGATCCGCCAGCTCGGCGATGGCCTCCTCGCATTCGCCGCGGATGACAATATCTGCGTTGAGTTTCCTCAGTGTGGTCTGCGGCGTAACCGAGCCGTGCGGGCCGACCGCAATGCGGGTGCCGCCACGGTCGCCGAGCGCATCCATGAGCTCGCGCGGAACGCGCAGCTCCGGCGGTGCACAGCGCCAGAACAGGTAGGTGGGCGCCGTGCACACTACCGTCATGTCGGGACGAAACGCTGCGACAGTGCACGCCGCCTGCCCGCAGTCGAGGTCGAGGGAGTGCGCATCGAGAAGCAGCGCCGTGTGTCCGGCCCGCTCCAGCAGCGCCTTGGCATAACCTAGCTCCAGCGGCAGATGCGGCGCGCGGCAACCGAAGTAGATGCTGTGCCGGTAGTCCCAGCGCGGGTTGACGAGCGCGACCCTCATGGCGTGCTCTCCGCCGGCGTCTGCACGCCGAGCAATGCCGGCTCTGGCGAGGCGGGGCCTGCAGACTGGTTCGCCCACTCCGCCAGCAGTCTCAGGCCCTGGCGCCACGGACGAGGTGGCGCAAGTGCCAGGGCATTCGTGATGCGGCGCGTATCGGAGACGTAGTAGCGCTGGTCACCCGGACGCCATTCCGCGTAGGTGAGCTCGATGCGGTGTCCGAGTAGCTCCTCGATCTCTCGCAGCATCTGGCGCAGACTGACCACGTTGCCGGGGCCGCCGCCGAGATTGAAGACATGGCCAGCACGGTTGCCGCAGCCGATCTGTCGTAGGAGCCGCACGTAGGCCTCGACAGCGTCCTCGACATAGAGCACGTCGCGGACCTGGCGGCCATCACCGTAGATTGTGATCGGCTCGCCCCGCCTGGCGCGCTCGATGAAATGGGCGATCCAGCCCTGATCCTCGCTGCCGTGCTGGTGCGGCCCGTAGGTGCAGCTCATGCGCAGCACCGCGCTCGGCACTCCGTAGGTCCGCGCGTAGTCGAGCACGTACTGGTCGGCAGCCCCTTTCGAGCAGCCGTAAGGCGTATGGAAGGCAAGTGGCCGATGCTCGCCGATGCCGAACCGCCGGATTTGCGGATCGACGGGCTGAACCGAGTCGACATCCGGCTCCAGATCGATATCCGCCAGGTTACCGTAGACCTTGTTGGTGCTGGCAAAGATGAACGGCGGGGGATGGCTCCGCCGGCGTGCCGCATCGAGCAAGTTGAGCGTGCCGCGGACGTTCACATCGAGATCCTCGGCGGGATCGGCGATGCTCGTCGTCACCGCGACCTGGGCGGCCAGATGGAAGACGCCGGCGGCCCCGGCGACCGCTTCCGCGGCTGCGGCCTCGCGAACATCAGCGACAAGCTCCGCCACGCGACTCGGGTGCCTGCGCTTGAGCCAGGAGAGATTGCGCTCCACACCGGCGCGCCCGAGGCTATCGAGCACCAGCACATGCTCGCCCTCGCGCGCCAAGCGATCGGCCAGGTTGCAGCCAATGAATCCGGCGCCGCCAGTGACGAGCAGGTACCGTGTCCGACGCAGGGCTGGGCTGGCAACCAACGGTGAACCGCGTGCCGCCCTCATGCCACGAGCCCCCTCTTCTCCAGCTCCAGGCGTGCCTCCGCGACCCGATCGACGGCGTGCTGCACCCGGACCCACTCAGCAAGATCGCCAAGCCTGTCTTCGATGCGCTGCGCCGGCCGGTAGCCGAGCTTCTCGCGGGCCAGCGAGATGTCCGCAAAGCAATGGCGCACGTCTCCGGTACGCGCCTTTCCGACGATCTCCGGGACAAGCTGGGGCTTGCCCATCAGGGCGCCCAGCCGGAGCGCCACCTCGAGGATCGTGCAATCGCGGCCACTGCCGATGTTGAAGACCCCACCGGGGGCGGCCGGGTGCTCAAGGGCCAGGACGAAGGCCCGGGCGACGTCGTCGATGTGCACGAAATCCCGCCGCTGCAGCCCATCCTCGAAGATCAGAGGCGGTCGCCCGTTGAGCAGGCGCGAGGCAAAGATGGCGAGCACGCCGGTATAAGGGTTGGAGAGGGCCTGGCCGGGGCCGTAAACGTTGAACAGCCTCAGCGCGCAGCCTTCGATGCCGTAGGCTCGCGCCATCATCATCGTCATACGCTCCTGCACGTACTTCGTCAGGGCGTAGACGGATGCCAGAGAAGCCGGCTTGGTCTCAGGCGTAGGAAGAGGTCGCAAGGGGCGCCGTTGCTCGTCCGCCGGGTCCCACGACGGGCTGCTGCCCGCGCCACGCTCGATGTCATCCCGCGTACGCCCATCTACATCGCGATAGCGACCTTCGCCATAGACGCTCATCGATGATGCGACAACGATGCGTCTGACCGAGCCGCGCGGAAGCTGCTGGAGGAGAACGGCGGTTCCAACGTCGTTTACGCTGACATACCGCTTGAGAGCGTACATGCTCTGGCCCACGCCCACCTCGGCAGCGAGATGCACGACGCCGTCCACCCCGTGCAGCGCCTTGCGTACAGTCTCCTCATCGCGCACGTCGCCCCGCACGAGCTCGACATCGGGGGGCAGCACGGCAGCCGAGCCGTGCACTTGCTCGATCAGGGCGTCGAGGGCAATCACACGATATCCGCTATCAAGGAGTGCAGACGCCACATGGCGACCGATGAAGCCGGCTCCGCCCGTGATAAGGATTGTGTGCATCTTCCTGTCTTAGGACGTCGTTCGGCACCGCCGTGGAGGGCGCAGCAGGGCTGATAATCAGCATCAGCTATACTGAGCGAAGCCCAGCAGTAAGCTCAGTTTCGAACGCGTGGTTCGAAGGTAAGTTCCTTTTTATTGATAAGTCCGGCATCCGAACGGGGCGTTCAGCCTGGGCTCAGCCTATGTGCACGCAGAATAGTTCCGTACACTTTCTCTGCGTTAGCGCATGGCGGATGCGCTGATCTGCTGTTCTGCGTTCTAGCAGACACTGCGAAGTGCCTGCTCACAGGAACTCACTTGGGTAGCTAACGTTTGTACCTTTGTGCGGGCTGAGCGCATAAGTTTGCGAGCCGAGAGACGCCCATGACCACGGAAAGCGCGTGCGGGCAGAAGGTGCGAGTCGGGCTCATCGGAGTCGGCAACTGCGCGTCGTCGTTCACGCAAGGTCTCAGCTACTACGCCGATGCGACCGGCAATTTCCCTGTGCCAGGCCTGATGAGCCCGGATCTCGGCGGCTACCGGGTTCGCGACGTCCAGATATGTTCGGCCTTCGACATAAGCGCGCAGAAGGTGGGCGTGGACGTGGCTGAGGCAATCCACGCCTTTCCGAACAATACCCAAAAGTTCGCATCGGTGGCTCCGACCGGCGTCATCGTCCGGCGCGGGCCGACCCTCGACGGATTGGGCCACTATCTTCGCAAGGAGATCCGCGAATCTGACGCACCGGAGGTCAACGTGCGGGAGGCGCTGCGCGAAAGCGGAACCGATATCGTGATTTCCTACCTTCCCGTCGGTTCGACGCGCGCCACGGAGTTCTACGCCGGCGAGGCGCTGGCAGCGGGATGCGCTTTCGTGAACTGCATCCCGGTCTTCATAGCGTCCAACCCGGTCTGGCGTCGCCGTTTCGAGGAGCGAGGCCTTCCGCTGATCGGCGACGACATCAAGAGTCAGGTCGGTGCGACCATCGTGCACCGTGTCCTGGCGTGCCTGATGCGCGAGCGCGGAGTCCATCTCGACCGCACCTATCAGCTCAATTTCGGCGGCAACGCTGATTTCCTCAACATGCTGGAGCGGGAGCGGCTGGAATCCAAGCGCATCTCCAAGACGCAATCGGTGACCTCGCAGCTCGAGGCTCCGCTGTCCCCCGAGAGCATCCATATCGGTCCGAGCGACCATGTGCCGTGGCTGACGGATCGCAAGTGGGCCTACCTGCGGCTCGAAGGCACCGCTTTTGGCGGGGTGCCGCTCAGTATCGAGCTCAAGCTCGAGGTGTGGGACTCGCCCAACTCCGCGGGTGTCGTCATCGACGCTGTGCGTTGCGCCAAGCTCGCTCTCGATCGCGGCATCGGCGGCGCCCTGAGCGGGCCATCCAGCTATTTCATGAAATCGCCCCCGCAGCAGCTCAGCGATAAGGAAGCGCGCGACCAGACGCTGAAATTCATTCGCGACCACAACGGCTCGGGAGCCTGCGCGTGACGCTGTTTCTTCTGATCCGCCATGCGATGCACGATCAGCTCGATCGCGTGCTCACGGGCCGACGGCGCGGCGTGCCGATCAACGCCGCCGGACGCGAGCAGGTGCGCGGGCTCGCCAAGAGGCTGAGACCGGTCGGCATCACGCATGTCCAGTCCAGCCCGTGCAGACGTGCCCTGCAGACTGCTGCGCCGATCGCCTGGGATGCCGGGCTCTCGGTAGAGACGTTCGCGGCGCTCGACGAGGTCGAGTTCGGCGATTGGAGCGGGCGGTCCTTCGACGAGCTGTCGCGCGAGGCCGGCTGGCGACAGTGGAACGAGGACCGCGCGCGCAGCCAGGCTCCCGGCGGAGAAGACATGGCCAGCGTGCAGGATCGCATCGTGGCGCATCTGCACAGGATGCATGCGCAGCACCCTTTCGGACGCATCGTCATTGTGTCGCATGCAGAGACGATCCGGGCTGCCGCGCTCCATCTCATGTCGATGTCGCTCGACGACTGGTCGTCAGTGCCGGTGCCTCCGGCATCGATCACCAGAGTTCAGGTGCTGGCGCCAGGACGCGCGCTTATCGGGCTCGAGGAGCCGGCAGCCGCATGAAGCTCGTGATATTCGGTCTGACGATCAGCTCCTCATGGGGGAACGGGCATGCCACGCTCTGGCGCGGGCTTGTGCGGGCCCTTATACGGCGCGGCTGTCGCGTGACCTTCTTTGAGCGCGACCTCCCGTATTACGCCGCGAACCGCGACCTCAACGCAATCACCGGCGGAGAGCTGGTGCTCTACCGGGACTGGCCACACGTCACCTCCCGCGCGCGGCGGGAGATCACAGAGGCCGACGTGGCGATCGTGACCTCGTATTGCCCCGATGCCATTGCAGCCACTGAGATGCTCGCTGGGCTGCAAAAGCCGCTCAAGGTGTTCTACGACCTGGACACTCCCGTCACGTTGTCCCGATTGAGCGGTGGCGAGGACGTGAGCTACATCGGGCCGCGCGGCCTTGCCGATTTCGAGCTTGCGCTGAGCTTCACGGGCGGTGCCGCGCTGACCGAGCTCAAGCGGCGTCTCGGCGCAGCCTTCGTCGCCCCTCTCTATGGCCATGTCGACCCCGATGTGCACCATCCTACAGCACCGCTTCCCCACTACATCGCCGATCTGTCGTACCTTGGGACCTACGCAGGCGACCGGCAAGCATCGCTGCAGGCGCTCCTCATCACACCCGCAATGCGGCGGCCGAAGCGTCGCTTCCTGATCGGTGGCGCGGAATATCCGCGCGAATTTCCATGGAGCTCCAACATCTACTTCGTGCGGCACCTGCCGCCGGGCGAGCACGCAGCGTTCTATTCGTCCTCGCGGCTGACATTGAACATTACGCGTGCTGCCATGGCCCGCATGGGGTGGTGCCCCTCGGGGCGCCTGTTTGAGGCGGCCGCGTGCGGCACTGCGCTGTTGTCCGACCGCTGGGAGGGGCTGTCGGCCTTCTACACCGAGGGCAGCGAGATCCTGGTGGCACAGTCGACCGAGGACGCGATTGCTGCGCTCGATCTGAGCGATGCAGAGATCGGCCGCATCGCCAGAGCGGGACGGGAGCGCACGCTCGACGAGCACACGTCTGGGCACCGCGCGGATCAGCTGATTGAGATCCTGACTGCCGCGCGCTCGCGCTCGGGCGTCCCTCGCGAGGAGAGGATCGCATGAAAAGCCAGCAGCAGCGCATCTGGGGCATCGTACCAGCGGCCGGGCGTGGCAGCCGCATCCAGCCCCTCGGCTTCTCGAAGGAGCTCCTGCCCGTCAGCGGCAGGGCCGCTACCGGCGAGCAACGTCCACGGGCAGTGAGCGAGCACCTGGTCGAGCGGATGATCCTCGGCGGCGCAAACCGGATCTGTTTCGTCGTGGCTCCCGGCAAGCTCGACATCCTGCGGTATTTCGGGGCCGCGTATGGATCCGCCTCTATGGTCTACGTCGTGCAGCCGGGCCCGGCCGGGCTCTGCGACGCAATATTCCGGGCCCTGCCCCTGATCGCCGACGACGACCACGCGCTGGTCGGACTGCCGGACACGATCTGGTTTCCCGATGACGCGCTGTGCGCCCTGCCCAATGGCAGCCTCTCCTTCCTGCTGTTCCCGGTGGAGCAGCCGGAGCTGTTCGACGCCGTCGTCCTCGATGGCGAGGGCGGCGTACGAGAGATCCGAGTGAAGCAACCAGAGGCGACATCGAACTGGATATGGGGTGCGTTCAAGATGCCGGGCGCCGTGTTGCGTGACCTGCACCGGCTGTGGATGAAGCGCGAGTGTCGCGACGAATACGTCGGGACTTTGATCAACGCGTACCTGAAGGAGGGCGGGACGGCCTGCGGCGTCGCTGCAGGTACCGCCTATTCGGACGTTGGCACGCTCGAAGGCTATCGCACTGCCCTGCGACTACTCGACAAGGTCGTTACGTCTGCAGGAGGCGAGCACGGCGCTGCATTGAACAGTGAACGCCCCTCTCTGGACACCGGCTCGATGGTGCGGTGATCATGCAGCTACCATCCATCGCCTCCCGCCAGCCCCGGTTCAGTCGCAGTGCCATCGGTCGGCGCGTCGAGGCGCTTGGCCCGTGGTTCCACAACATCAATCTCGGTGGCGTGCAGACGGCGCCGCGCCATCCGCTTGGCGATTATCCTGCCGTCAAGTGGGCGCGCTTTGCCGGTGCCATCAGCGACCAGATCGCAGGCCGCAGCGTGCTCGACATCGGCTGCAGCAGCGGCTTTTACTCCATCGAGATGAAGCGGCGCGGCGCGGCGCGCGTGGTGGGCATCGACTGCGACGAGGACTTTCTCGCCCAGGCCCGCTTTGCGACCGAGGTGTGTGGCGTCGATGTCGAGTTGCGTCACCTGTCCGTCTACGACGTGGCGCGGCTCGGCGCGCACTTCGACATCGTGCTGTTTATGGGCGTGCTCTACCATCTGCGTCATCCCCTGCTGGCGCTCGACCTCATCAATGAGCACGTCGTCGGCGACATGCTGGTGTTCCAGTCAATGCTGCGCGGATCGAGCGAGGTGGAGGAGGTCGCCGGGGACTACGGCTTCTGGGACAAGGACCAGTTCGACTTGGCCGGCTATCCCCGGCTGCATTTCGTTGAGCACCGCTACGCCGCCGATCCCACCAACTGGTGGGTGCCGAACCGCGCGTGCGCCGAGGCAATGCTTCGCAGCTCCGGGTTTGCGATCACTGCGCACCCGGAGGAGGAGGTCTTCATCTGCCGACGAGCAGGCGCGCCCGATGGCGGCGGCCCAGCCTATGCAGCACGGGGTGAGCGATGATTGAAGCGGCAATGATCTGGAATGAGCCGAACAATAAGTCGCACTGGGACCCGGAGCTCGATCCTGACTGGCGCCTGTTCGCCGACATGGCCATCAAGGTAGCCCGTGCCATCCACCGCGAGAGCAGCACACTGCCGCGCGTGCTCGGCGGCATCTCGCCGATCGATCCTGACTTCATCTGCAACATGGCGGGTCGCGGCGTGCTCGACCAGGTTGACGCGGTGGCGGTGCACGGTTTTCCGCTCGACTGGAATCTATGGTCGATCCACGACTGGCCGGCCAAGCTCGATGAGATCCGCGCCGTGACCAGGCTTCCGCTGTGGGTTTCCGAGGTGGGCGCCTCCTCGTTCGGCGCGGAGGAGGTGCAGGCATGGGGCCTCGACCGTACCGCGGAGCTGCTCAGCGGGCGCGCCGAGCGCATCCATTGGTACAGCCTCTATGATCTGCCGCGCGCCTGGTCGGCAACGACGCGGCACAAGGAGGCAGAGGGCTCCTCGTACTATCGGCACTTCCACATGGGGCTCCTGCACGAGGACGGCTCCCCTAAGCGTGCGCTGGCGCGCTTCGATCGTTACACGCCTCAGCTCGGCATTTGCCAGTGGTTCCATTACCAGGATCATCGGCTCGACGAGGCCGTCGCCTGGCTGCGTCAGCTCGGTGTTCGCCATGTGCGCACGGGCCTGTCTTGGGCCGACAGCTTCCAAGACGATGCGGTGGCCTGGTTCGACCGTCAGATGGCAGCGCTCGCCGAGTTCCAGGTCACCGTCACCTTCTGCTTCACGCCGGAGCATCGCGGCATCGCCCCGCATCATACGAGCCCGCCGCTGATTGCCGAGGAGTTCGCGGAGTTCTGCGCCGCCATGGTGCGGCGCTATGCGGGCAGTCCTGCAGCGGAGCAGGCCAAACCAGCCCCGAAGCCTGCGGAGGCCCTCAATCCGGGCCATTGCCATGAGATCGAATCGCACGACGCTCTGCAGGGGGAGATGTAGCGCGCTGCTGGCCGCACTGGCCGATCCGGCCCTCGGCCGGATCGAGGCCTCGCGCCTGGCTGTCGTGCTCGCGCATCCGGACGACGAGGCGATCGCCTATGGCGCGCAGCTCGGACGGCTCGAAGGCGTCAGCGTCGTGATCGTAACAGATGGCGCGCCGCGCGACCTGCGCGATGCCCGCCGGCTCGGGTTCGCCACGGCTCGGGATTATGCTATCGCTCGCAAACAGGAGCTGAACGCGGCATTGGCGCTTGCGCGAATCTGCCACGATCGGATCGAGTGCCTCGATGTGCCCGACCAGGAGGTGGCATTCCGCATGCCGCGGGTGAGCCTCGATCTGGCGCGGCTGCTCGCGCAGAGAGGCATCGAGACCGTCTTAACGCATGCCTATGAAGGCGGCCATCCTGATCACGACGCCACGGCATTGTGTGTGCACGCCGCGTCGGCGCTGCAGGACGGCTCTCGGCGACATCGCATAGGAATCGTCGAGGCGCCCCTGTACCGGCTCGGCGCGCACGGCATCGTGCGCCAGGAGTTTGCAAAGCCGCGTCACCCCGGCGAGCTGGCGCTGAGGCTCAGCGCGCGCCGAAGCGAGCTCAAGCGCCAGATGATCGCGGCCCACCGTACCCAACGTGAGGTGCTCGCGCCATTCCGCTTCGACATCGAGCGCTTCCGTCCCGCACCGGGCTATGACTTCGCACAGCGCCCGAATGCGGGACGCGTGCTTTACGACCAGCACCCGTGGGGCTTGAGAAGCGCACACTGGCCCGAGCTTGCGCGTGCTGCATGGGCGCATCTGCATCTTAGACGCACCCCATGCTGACGATCCTCAGCGTTGCCTATCCGTTGGCGCGGGTCGGCCCGGACGCGGTGGGCGGGGCCGAGCAGGTGCTGTCGATGCTCGATGCGGCGATCGTGAAAACCGGGCACCGCTCTATTGTTGTCGCCTGCGAGGGATCCAGGATGGAAGGGGAACTGATTGCGGTTCGCGCGCGCCGCGGGCCGTTGGACTTCAGGGCCGTCGCACTGGCGCGGGTGCGCTGCCGCCGGGCCATTGCGCAGGTGTTGCAGAGCAGGCGCGTGGATGTCGCGCACATGCACGGGGTCGACTACGATTCCTACCTGCCGCCCGGCCGGGTGCCGGTGCTGGCGACGCTGCATTGTCCGCTCGAATGGTACACGGCTGCGGCATTGTCCCCCATACGGCCTGCCACCTATCTCAACGCGGTTTCGAGAGACCAGCATCTGCGGCTCGCACCCAACCCGTGCATCCTCGAGCCGATCGAGAACGGCGTCGCGATAGATGCCGTGGCTGGTCACTATCGCCGCCGATCCTTCACCCTGATGCTGACGCGCATCGCCCCAGACAAGGGCGTCCATCTCGCGCTGGAGGCTGCGCGCGCAGCTGGGATGCCGCTGTTGCTGGCGGGCGAGGTGTTTCCCTATCCGGAGCACCTCCGGTACTTCGCGCACAGGGTGGAGCCGCTGCTCGATCGCGAGCGCCGCTACATCGGCCCGGTCGGGCCTGCCGCCAAACGACGGCTGCTTGGCATGGCGCACTCCCTGCTGGTGTGCTCGCAGGTGCCGGAGACGAGCTCGCTTGTCGCGCGCGAGGCGCTGGCCGCAGGAGCGCCCGTGGTGGCGATCCGGCGAGGAGCGATGGCCGAGGTCGTGGAGGACGGGCGGACCGGCTTCCTGGTCAATGACGTGAACGGGCTCGCCGCGGCGCTTGCCCGTGTCGGCGCGCTCGATCGGGAAGCGTGCCGACGTGTCGCGCGCGAGCGTTTCGACGCGGCGGCCATGACGCGAAGCTACCTGCAGGTCTACCAGCGGCTCGCCCTCGCCGGTTCCCGTGGCCGCATGCAGGCAGGTGCAGCATGAAGGGTGCGTTGCAGTTGGGCGTCACTTGCGAGCCGTGGCTCGGCGGAACGCTCAACGTATATCTCTGGAGGCCTGATGCCACGCGCATTCCTGCTCGTCCTTGATTCGGTGGGCATCGGCGGTGCCACCGACGCGGCGCGCTACGGTGACGCCGGTGCAGATACGGTTGGCCATATTGCCGAGGCCGCCGCCAACGGCGAAGCAGACGGCGACGGGCTGCGAGAAGGGCCCCTGCGCTTGCCGAATATGAGCGCACTGGGCCTGGGTGAGGCTTGCCGGATGGCGAGCGGGCGCATCCCACCGGGACTCGGCTCGATGACGGAAGCACGTGCGGTGGCCGGGTATGCCGATGAAATCTCCAGAGGCAAGGATACGCCGTCCGGCCATTGGGAGATCGCCGGTGCGCCTGTGATGTTCGACTGGGGCTATTTTCCGCGCAAGGTTCCCTGTTTCCCGCCCCAGCTCCTGGCGGAGCTGTGCAGGCTCGGCGGGCTGCCGGTCACGCTCGGCAATCGGCACGCCTCCGGTACCCAGATCATCGCCGAGCTTGGTGGAGAGCACATGCAGACAGGTGCACCCATCTGCTACACCTCTGCCGACAGCGTGCTCCAGATCGCAGCGCACGAGGAGACGTTCGGGCTGGAGCGCCTCTACCGGCTTTGCAGCATTGCGCGCAAGCTGGTCGACCCCCTAAACATCGGTCGTGTCATTGCGCGGCCCTTCGTCGGGACCGACGCGGCGAGCTTTCGGCGCACCGCGAACCGCCGAGACTATTCTGTTCCTCCCCATGTTCCGACGATCCTGGACCTCGCAAGCTGCGCAGGACGGGAGGTCGTAAGCGTAGGCAAAATCGGGGACATTTTCGCGCACTCGGGCACGGGCCGCATTCTCAAGGGCTATGACAACTCGGCGCTTCTCGATCGGTCGCTCGACGTTGCGGAGCGTTTGGCTGATGGCGGACTGCTGTTCGCCAACTTCGTCGATTTCGACACGAGGTTCGGGCATCGGCGCGACGTCTCAGGCTATGCCGCCGCACTCGAAGCCTTCGATGCGAGGCTGCCTGAGCTCCAGGGCCGTCTGCGCGTCGATGACCTCCTGCTGATTACTGCCGATCACGGCTGCGACCCGACCTGGAGCGGGACCGATCACACGCGCGAGCGCGTCCCGATCCTGGCGTTCTGCCCAGCGCGGATGATGGGGCCCATCGGGCAGAGGAGCACATTCGCCGACATCGGGGCGAGCGTGGCACATCATCTTGGATTGCCGGCCCCCTCCAGCGGCTTTCCTTTCTGCTGATGGTGGCGAAAGCTTGATCGGGCGCACCGCCTGACGCGAGGCGCACATCCGGCGTTGAGAACTGCATGCGGACGCAGAACGTGCCGTGGGCTGTCGGCGTTTTGAAGTGTGCCGGCGGGAACATGGCGCGTCGCGAGGTGTTTGGCGTCTAGCAGAACAGGGCGGAGAGACGGCGGGGTGCTCGACCGGGCGTGGAGATCCCAGGCAATGCCTACAGCTCAAAAGACGACCGACCACGATGTCATTCGCAAGTGGGTGGAGAGCCACGGCGGGCATCCAGCGCGCGTGGCCTCGACGGCTCCTGGCAAGTCGGAGGCGAGAGCGGGTTCCGGTGGCATCCTGCGCATCGACTTCGGCGAGCCCGATGCCTCACTCGACAAGATCTCGTGGAACGAGTTCTTCGACACCTTCGAGGAGCACAAGCTCGCCCTTCTCTACGAGGACGACACGCACGAGCAGACGAAAAGCCGGTTCTCCAAGTTCGTCAGGCGTGACTGAGCGTCGGCGGGCCTGCCGGTTGCGCTGGGATGTGCAGCGTCGCGCCGGGCACGTTCTCGCTGGAGCGGAATCGCTTTGCAGCGCGTGATGCGCAGGGCTCGTAGCCGATCCTGCCCGAGCTTGGGCGACACATTTCGGATACAGATTTTTTTGGCAAACGGAACCCGGATAGCATTGCTTCGTTAGCCCGATAGGGTTCGAAACCAGAGAAATCAGGGAGTAGGACCCCGGGAGCTGCTGATCCAACGGGGCCGGAAGCTCCCGCTTCCTCTGCTCCGCAATCAGCAGATTAGAACACCTGCTGGAGAAAATATGAGCTTTTCCCGTACGCGAAGGACCGCCACAGCCCACACCGCAACCGAAGCACCGGGCTCGTTATTCCGCGAATGGTGTGCGCGGTGGCGAGGTGATCCTGAGCACCAGGACGCGGCGCATAATCTTCCCTCGCCGGATTGATCGGAGCCGCCATCCTCGCCCTCCTGCTCCGGTTCATTCACTTGCAGGCTGGTGTGAGTAGGCATGCGCAGCGACAGAGTTGCACGTCAGCCTCGTGCGCTCCAATGACCTGTGCGCATTCTGCCTTGGATCAAGCCGGCGCCGGCACAGCATCCCGATCAAATCAGCCACGTGAGCACCAGGCCGATGCTGGCCGCGAAAATCACCGCCGTCGTGGTCCAGCCGAGAATATTCATCCAGAGCGAATTGACGCGTGCGCCCATGATGCGCCGGCTGGTGGTCATGAGCATGATGAGCAGCAGCAGGGGTGGCGTCGAGAAGCCCTGCACGATCCCCGACCACACCAGCGCCTTCATCGGATTGAAGCCCAGGAAGTTGAGCGCCATTGCCATGGCCGTGAACAGAAGGATGGTTCCGTAGAACTCCTTGGCCTCGGACGGCCGGGCGTGCAGGCTGCACTTCCAGCCCATAACCTGCGCCACGTCATAGGCGGCGCCGGCCGTCATCACCGGCACCGAGAGGAAGCCCACCCCCACGATCCCCAGCGAAAAGAGGATGCCCGCGGCATCCCCCGCCAGCGGTCGCAGCGCCTCTGCGGCCTGCGCGGCCGTGCTGATGTCGGTTTGTCCGGCCTTGTAGAGCGTCGAGGCTGTGGAGAGCATGATGAAATACATGATGATGTTCGAGAACAGCATCCCGAGGAGGATGTCGTTCCTCGCCAGTCGCAGCTCAGAGCGGGTCGTGCCCTTGCGCTGCTCCAGCCGCGTGCGCCCCTGCGCGATCTCCTCCTCGACCTCCTCGTTGGTCTTCCAGCTGTAGAGATAAGCCGACAGCGTCGTGCCGATGATGGCAACCAGAATCGAAAGAAACTCGCTGTTGAGCTGGATGGTAGGCACGAGCGTGCCGTAGAGCACCGGCACGATCTCCGGCCGTGCCAAGACCGCCGACCCGACGTAGGCGAGCAGGACCAGCGCAAGCCAACGGAAGATGTTGCTGATCAGGCGATACGATCCCCAGAACTGGAGCGCCAGTACCGTCAGTGTGGTCCCCACCACGATGGCCGGGATCGGGATGGGCATCAGCAGGTTCATGGCGGCCGCCATGCCCCCGATATCCGCCGCCGCCTCGATGACATTGCCGATCAGCACGCCGATCAGAGTCGAATAGAGGATCTTCCGTGGATAATAATCCCGGATCGTCAGGAACAAGCCGCGCCCCGACACCTGCGAGAGCTTCGCCGAGAGATAGACGACGGTGAACATCATCGGGAAGGTCACCGGGGCGGTCCAGAGAATCGCTGGTCCGAATTTGGCTCCGGCGCTGGCATAGGTGCCGATTGCCGAGCAGTCGTCGTCTGCCGCCCCGGTGATGAGGCCAAGCCCCAGTGCCCGGGCTTTGCCCGCTCTCCTCCCTGGCGGCGATTCCTGCATTGGGGGTGCTGTTCGCCGATTTGACCGGGAAGCTTCCTGCCTGCCGCGTCCGCTGCGCTGGTCGGAGTTCATGTTGTCCCGCATCCGGCGAGGCCTGGCGCGAGCGCCAGGGCAAGCAGCGTTCCTGCCCGGCCCGGAACAAAGGCGTGCGAGCGAGGCATTCGGAACTCCTGTAGCTCGAGGCTAACGTGCCCGGTGAAGCGCAGTTCCGAGTTCACGGGAGCGGCATGCCGAATGCCTGACTCATGGGCCTTGCGCACGGTCGCGATCAAAGCCCGTCCGGCATGTCCGCTCTCCCGACGCGGGCGGAACGGAACAGCCGTGGGTCCGTTCTCAGGGTACCAATCGTGAGCGATAGGGAACGGCCAATGAGGATGACAGCGGCGGCCGCAGCTTTCGTGATTACTGCGTGTCCGGCAGTTTTCGCGGAGCACAAGGTGCCGGCGCAATCGGTCCCCTTCGCCGAGAAGGCATGACGGGAGCGCTTACGGTCCGCTTCATCCGCGATGGCGCGAGCCTCTCTGCGCTGGCACCGGAGTGGTGGCGGCTTTGGCAGCACACGCCGGCCGCAACCCCCTTCCAAACTCCGGGTTGGCTGATTCCGTGGTGGCAGGCTTTCGCCCCCGGTGAGCTGCTGACGCTGGCAGTACATATGGGCGGCCGTCTGGTGGGGCTTGCGCCGTTCTATCTGGAGCGCGATGCCGCACGGCTCCGCATCCTTCCGGTCGGCATCTCGGTCAGCGACTATCTTGACGTGCTGGTCGATCCGGCAGTGGAGGAGCCGGTGCTGGCGGCGATCTCAGGTGGATATGCGCGTTGCCCCCAACCATGGGCCGAATGGGAGATGTCCGAGCTGCGGCCCGGCGCCGTTGCGCTTCGCCTGCCGACGCCGCACGGATGCGATGACACCCTGCAGGCAAGCGTGCCTTGCACCGTGCTGTGTCTGCCGGACGCTGGCGGTGCGGCGGCAGCGCTCCCGCCCCGGATGAGGCGCAACCTGCGCATGATCCGTAACCGGATCGACCGGCACGGAAGAGCGCGGATACTTGAGGCCTGCGATCGTGACATCGGGTGGTGGGTCGCCGAGCTCTGGCGGCTGCACCAGGCGCGCTGGACGAGCCGCGGCGAGCCGGGGCTCCTGCGTGATGGCAGGCTGAGGCCGTTTCATCTCGGCGCCATGACCGGGCTCGCCGGCCGCAACATTCTCCGCCTCTACGCGCTCATGCTCGGGCCGCAGGTTGCGGGCGTGTACTACGGGTCCCAGCACGGCCGGCTTGCCTGCGCGTACCTGAGCGGCTTCGATCCGCAGTTCGCGTACTACAGCCCCAGCACGTTCCTGATCGGCCACGCCCTTGGGCAGGCTGCAGCGGAGGGCGGGCGCGAGATGCATTTCCTGCGCGGCGACGAGGACTATAAGTATGCCTGGGGCGCGACGGAACGGTGGAACAGCCGCCGTGTGCTGCGCAGGTGCCCGCCGTGAGCCCTCGCCCGCCTCGCCCAATCGATCACGCCGAATCATTGCTGGCCCCGCTCTACGCCTGTGCCAGGGGCGAGGTCGCGCCCAATGTCGCGCTGGCGCAGGTGGTGATGCGCGCGGAGACGCGAACGGCGGTGGAGGCTGCCTTGGCGGCGGCGCAGCAGGAGATCCGAAGTCCCGCATCGGCTGCGGCGCGCGCCGGGGCCGCGGCGGCGCTATGGCGTGCCACGCCCGGCGCGTGGGACGCCGTCAAGCAGGTGCTCAGTGCGGCCGACCATGATGCTCCCGCCCGCGGTGCGGCGGACTGGGCAGCCAGATTCGATGCTGCGGCGGCCGTGTCGCCCGAGGCCGGCGTCGCGCTCTACTCCCTGGGGCGGGCGGATCTCGCCGATGCCGCGGCGCGCAGCATCGTCGGCCGCATGCAGGCCTGGGGCCTGACGGGGCGCGATCGCTGCGCCATCGATCTGGGCTGTGGGAGCGGAAGGCTGCTGCTCGCGCTTGCTCCATACATGGGTCGCGTGGTCGGGGCTGACGTGTCCGCGGGCATGCTGAAGGCCGCACGGAGGCGGTGCAGCGGGCTTGCGAATGTGTCTCTTGCCCGGACCTCCGGAGAGGATCTGGCAGGGTTCGCCGACGGCGCGTTCGATTTGGTGGCAGCGGTTGACGTGTTTCCGTACCTGGTGCGCTGTCCGGGCGACCTTGCGTTGCGGCACATGTTCGACGCCTACCGCGTGCTCGCGCCCGGCGGGTCACTGCTGATCCTGAACTATGCCTATGGCATGGACGCTGCATCGGAGTCGGCGGAGGTGACTGCCTGCGCCGAACGTGCCGGCCTCCGGCTCGCGCGACGGGGCCGCAACGATTTCGATCTCTGGGACGGCCGCACGTTCCATTTCCTCCGTCCAACGCGCTGATCGCCCCCTCCGTGACGAATGTCTGCCGGACTCAGGGGCTGGTTACCGGCAATCTTTCAACGGCGGCTTCATGGCAGCGCGGTCCTGCTCCAGCTATACGTCGGCGAGATCCCGCCGTTCAGCGGCGGATACGGCTGAGCTGTATCGGGCCGCAACACGGACGACCCGCTGCGCCCGTAAACTATAAATCGACCTAGCACTCATCTGTCCTAACCAAGCCATCGTCGCGGTGCACGGCGGACCTCTTAACGCGTCGTGACCGGGCAATGGGGGGAATGATGGC
>DASURA010000093.1:0-4048 GCA_036280295.1 Hyphomicrobiaceae bacterium | reverse complement strand
CTGCTGCGGCGGGTCGGCGATCTGCTTGGCGAGCTGCTCGGCCCAGGCCGGCTGGTAGAGAACCACATAGAACGCGGCGACTGCGGCGATCGCCCAGGAGAGGATCGACAGCACCTCGCGCGTGAAGCCGCGATACATCGCGACCAGGCCTGAGATGGCCACCACGGCTACCAAGGCGGCATCGAGATAGGAAATACCTGCGATCATGTTAGGTGCCCCGACTCCGACAACAAGAGACTATACTGGTGGCTCCTGGCGACCTGTCAGACGAGCAGCTTACCGCCCCACGGTGTCGCGGCGGCGACGGCTCAACCTCCGCAACCTCCTCATCCGCCCTTCTGCAACCCCAGCGCGTCAGCCAGCCCCCTGATGTGAGGGAGACGGGACAGCTCAAGCTTGACCGCTGTCGCATCCACCTCGCCGGCGGCTGGCATGAACGCGCGCTTAAAGCCAAGCTTTTGGGCTTCCTTGAGACGCGCCATCATATGACCGGCCGGACGGATGGCCCCCGAGAGGCTGATCTCCCCGAAGTAGACGTCATGCGATCCAAGCGCAAGGTTGGAAATCGAGGACAGCAGCGCCGCCGCGGCGGCGAGATCTGCCGCCGGCTCGGCGATGCGTAGCCCGCCGGCAACATTGAGGTAGACATCGTGCTGGGCGAAGCTGACGCCGCAGCGCGCATCGAGCACGGCCAGCAGCATGGCGAGCCGGCTGGCATCCCATCCGACCACGGCGCGGCGTGGCGTTCCGAGGCCGGACGGCACCACCAGCGCCTGCAGCTCGACCAGAATCGGCCGTGTCCCCTCCATGCCGGCAAAGACCGCCGAGCCCGGCGTGGCGGTCACGTCCGAGCCCTGCCGCTCGCCCAGGAACAGCTCTGAAGGGTTGGCGACCTCGCGCAAGCCCGAGGCCGCCATCTCGAAGACGCCGATCTCGTCGGTGGCGCCGAAGCGGTTCTTGGTGGCGCGCAGGATGCGGAAGGCATGGCCGCGATCGCCCTCGAAGGTGAGCACGGTGTCGACCATGTGCTCGACCACTTTGGGCCCGGCGATCTGGCCATCCTTGGTGACGTGGCCGACCAGCAGCAGCGCGGAGCCGCGCGACTTGGCGAAATGCACCAGCGCCTGGGTGGCGGCGCGCACCTGGCTCACCATGCCGGCGGCGGCATCGATGCCTTCGGCCCACAGCGTCTGGATCGAATCGACCACCACCAGATGCGGCGGGCTGCCCTCGCCGAGGGTGGCGAGGATGTTGGAGAGACTGGTCTCGCACGCCAGCTGCACCGGTGCTTTCGAAAGGCCGAGCCGCTCGGCGCGCAGGCGCACCTGCATGGCCGCCTCCTCCCCGGTGAAGTAGACCGCCCGCCGCCCGGAGCGGGCGAAGGCCGCGGCCACCTGCAGCAGCAGCGTGGACTTGCCGATGCCAGGCTCGCCGCCGATCAGCAGCGCCGATCCCGGCACGATGCCGCCGCCGGTGACGCGGTCGAGCTCGATGAGCCCGGTGGGCATGCGCTCGATGATCTCGACCGGCGTGTCCGCCAGGCTTTGCAGGGCCGAGGCCCGTCCCTTTGACGCCTTCGCCGTGCCCATGCCGGGCTGCGGCACGTCCACCGCCTCCTCGATGAGCGTGTTCCACTCCCCACAGCCGGGACACTTGCCAACCCAGCGCGTCGAAACCGCGCCGCAGCTCTGGCACACGTAGCCCGCGCGCGCGACCTTGGCCATGTGAGGCTCCCCCTGACGGGGTCAGACCCTGCGGGTCTGACCCATGCACCGTCCCTGTAGACTCAGAATCATAGCGCAAGCCCCGCTCGACCGAGAGTGCAGCTGTAAAGAGAAGGCCGGCCTAGGCGGGGAGCACAGATGTGCTGCTTGTGCGGTATATTTTGTTCTCTTATTGTTCACGCCGTCATCGGCAATGCGCTTGCGTTTATGTATCAATCTGGATACATGTCCTATGAAGCGAATATTGTTCCTCGGGAACAGCCGGGACGCCATTCGTGATTTCCCGGACGGTTCCAGATACCGGGCAGGCGTCGAGCTTCGCGCGGTGCAGAACGGATTGGACCCGGACGACTGGAAGCCGATGAAGACAGTCGGCCAGGGCGTTCGGGAGATAAGGATCAGGGACATATCGGGAGCGTTCCGGATCTTCTATCTGGCGGCGCTGGCGGATCGGGTCCTCGTGCTGCATGCCTTCCAGAAGAAGACGCAGCAGACGGAGCAGCGGGACATCGATCTCGCCGCCATGCGGCTCAGAGAATGGAAACGCAGCCATGAAGGTGGAAATTTTCGATAGCGTCTTCGACGCCCTGGCGGATGCCCCGGCCGAAGCGGCAAACATGACCGCCCGCGCCGATTTGCTCCTCGCCATCCGTGAGCGGGTGAAGGCCTGGGGTCTCACGCAGGAGGAAGCGGCCGCGCGCCTTGGCGTCACACGGCCCCGCCTCAACGATCTGCTGCGCGGCAAGCTCGACAAGTTCTCGCTCGACGCCCTGGTCAACATCGCGACAGCCGCCGGTTTCAGGCTGCACATCGAGCTGGAGGATGTGAAGGCGGCGTGAAGTCTTGGCGCACGGTGGCGGTGGAATACGGGAGATGTCAGCCCGCTACCGCAAAGGCTTCGAACGCGGTCCTAGACCCACGGAATGCATTAAGGTCCACCGGGCCGGCAACGCCGTCGCGTCGGCCGCTGCTGTGATACTGCCAAATCAGCCACTGGTCGGCGCGAAACCAGGGCGGCAGGAGGATGCTGCGGGTCCAGAACGTCTCGTGCTTGAAATGGCCCCACAGGTGGGCGGCATCGAATACAACGTCCGTGTAGAGGATTGGGCGGCGGCCGTAGTGCCCGAACAGCATGTCGACCGCCGTGGTGATCTCCCGCACGACATCGGCAATCTGTGCACCGGAGCGGCACGCTCCCATGTGCTCCAGATCCAGCACGGGCGGGAGCGCGCCCGGCTCTCGCGGCACCACGTCAATGAAGTTCCTCGCCTGCTCGGCACCCGAGCGGCAGAGGGTGAAGAAGTGATAGGCCCCGCGCGGCAGCCGGGCTGTTCGCGCACCCTCCCAATTCGCCTGGAAGCGACGGTCCCTGAAGTCTCCGCCCTCGGTCGCCTTGATGTAAGCGAATGCAACATCGGTGCGGGCCAGCGCCAACCAGTCGATATCGCCCTGGTGGTTGGAAACGTCGACGCCGACCACATCGTACCACCAGCGACCCACGTCCAGATGGGGGGTAGGCGAACGGGCTGGCAGCCCCGCGACACCGGCAACAGCCGCAGCGCCGAGCAGCATGGCGCGACGCCGGGCTAAAGCTTGATCGTCGAGCGCAGCCCCCATGCCCCCGCCTCTAAGCCCCCTCATACACCCGCAGCACCCTTGGCCCCAGCCGCGACAGCAGCTCGTAGCCGATGGTGCCGGCGCGGTCGGTGAGGTCGTCCACCGTCACGCGCTGGCCGATCACCTCGACCCAGCCGCCGCGGCGTGCCAGCTCCGGCGGCACGTCGGTCACGTCGACGTTGATGAAGTCCATGGACACGCGCCCGACGATCGGCACCGGATAGTCGCCGATGTAGCCGACCGGCCCGGCCTTGCCGGTGGCGACGCTCAGGGCCCGCAGGAAGCCGTCGGCATAGCCGACGGCGATGGTGGCGATGCGCGAGGGGCGCTGCACCTTGAAGATGGCGCCGTAGCCGACGCTCTCGCCGGGTGGCACCTCCTTGACCTGCAGGATCTTGGCAGTGAGGCGCACGACGGCGCGCATCGGATTGGGCTTGTCCTCGTGCGCGCGCCCGCCGTAGAGGGCGATGCCGGGGCGGACGAGATCGAAGTGGAACGCCGGCCCCAGAAAGGTGCCGCCGGAGTTGGACAGGCTGGCCGGCGCCGGCGGCAGCAGAGAGCGCAGGTAATTGAACCGCTGGCGCTGCAGGTCGTTCAGGGGGTTGCGCGGCTCGTCCGCGCAGGCAAGGTGGCTGACGACCAGCGTCAGGTCGATCGAGGACAACAGGTCAGTCTCGCCGACCAGCTGCTGCAACTCGGCCTCGGGC
>DASURA010000092.1:0-29178 GCA_036280295.1 Hyphomicrobiaceae bacterium | reverse complement strand
CACCAGGTCGCGCAACTCCGGCGAGGTGAGGCCGAGGTCCCCGGCGATGCGCTCGATCTCATGCGGCTCCAGCATGCCGAGTTCGTTCCGGCTGCGCCACCAGGCGCGCCAGCGGCCCAGCAGCTCAGCCCCGGTCGGCGTGGCTTCTCTTGTCCCGTATGCGGCTTGCGTCATGATCTCCTCCATTGGCAGGCGTGGGAATCCGGGCATAGTCCACGAGGGATATTTTTGAAGTGTCGCATGCTGCGCTTCCAGCCTCGCTGACGTAGATCAATGGGAGACTGGCCGACCCAGCTAGAGACGGCAGTCGCACCACGGCGGTGCCCCGTTCCCGCTTGACGTGAATCAAAGACGAGCGCTGCGGGCGATCGCAACGTGGTGTGCAGACAACGGCTTCGAAGGGGGTATCGTGAGCAGCAAAGGTCTGAGGAACGTTCTGAGGTGGCGATGGCGGCTTCCAACCGTTTTCCGGCACCGCCCCATCCGCCCTCCCTCAACGCTGTGATGGAGGGTGCCAAGGCGCGGCTGGTGGTCGGCCTGCTTGGCGCCGTCGGCGAGCTGACCGGGGCGCTGGCCGAGCTCGGCCACCATCAGCTGAGCCCGGACCAGATCCGGGTGGTCGCCCCGACACACGCCCTGCAAGGAGCGCTGGAGGCCTGGCCGACAACCGGAGCTGCGCGCGGGTTCGGAGCGTGGGTGGTGTGCCGCCCGGCCGAGGGCGCCATCCCCTGGTCGCTGTCGCTGGCTGCCGGCAATCCAGATGATCCAACCGTGCTGCAGGACATGCGTGCGCTCCTGGAGCTGCACCACTGGGTCTTGCGCCGGCAAGCGCAGCGCCTCGACGGCCACCTGCGTGCCGGCGGCGCCTTGCTGCTGGTGGAGCCCGGAACCGACGCCGAGGAGCGCACCGCCTGCACGGCGCTGCTGCGCCACGCCTCCGGCGGCGTGCAGACTCACGAGATCTCACGACTGCGCCCGGACGGGGAGGTGCAAACGGGAGCATAAGCGAGGCCAGCGGCGTCGCTCCCCCCTGGCCGGGCGCCGGCACGCCGCGCTAGCGATCTGATCGCGAATTTGTCTCAGCGTTCCGCAAGGCTGAATTTCGCGATCTGAAAGACACCAGCCAACATTATGATGGCTAGTGCGATTAGATCGAGAATTCCGCTTCGCCGCCTGGACAAGCCGAACCGATGAAGCGGGCGTCTTGATCATCGCACTAGCGAGCCAGCTGCACTCCGCGTGCTCGCCTGAGCAGGCATGACGCCGGCCAGCGCATCATCGCCGTCGCAATCATCTATACAATTATCATATACAGGCAGTAATTTATTATTCTCATGTCTTATCGACGGTTTTCATGAGCGATTGCAATAAATCGCGCTTTTCAATCTCCTTCGCAATATCAAAACTCGCCCCCGCGAATCAATCGATCCATTTTACGGAGCGCACACTATGAGTCCGCTGGTTGCCGTGTGCGTGTGCACCCGCGCGCGGCCAAAGATGCTGCGGCGATGCCTTATGTCGTTGCGCCGGCAAACGCTGGACCCTACACGCCTGCGCATGAAGGCAATTGTGGTCGACAATAACGATGAGCCCGAAGCGCGGCCGATCTACGAGGAGATGTGCGACGACCCGGACGGGACTGGGCTGGTGCATTGTCCTGAGCCCGGTATTCCCAGGGCACGGAATGCCGCCATCGACGCCGCGCTGCGGGCGGGCGCTGACTACATCGCCTTCCTCGACGACGACGAGGTCGCACCAGAAAATTGGATCGCCTCGCTGGTAGAGGCGCTGCGCGCCCTCGGTGCCGATGCCGTGCAGGGCGGCGTGCGGCATCATCGCATCGACCTCGCTGATGACCTGTCCGATCTGGTCGACATCGAGCCTTGCCTGACGCGGGCCGACGTGGCGGCGACGCTCGATTGGGAAGCGTGCGAGTCGCTGGCAACATGCAACGTGGTTCTGAAGGCACACCTGGTGCGGCCGCCGCTGGCGCTGCGCTTCGACGAGTCCATGCGCTACACCGGCGGCAGCGACCGGGAGCTGTTCATGCGCGCACACAAGGCGGGCGCCCGACTGGTGCGCGTCTACGGCATCGACGTGCTCGAGGATCTGCACGAGGAGCGTCAGGCCCTAAGCTATCAGGCCGCCCGCGCCTTCGCCGCGGGAAGCAACTATTTCGCGCGCATGACAAAAAATGAGCCGGCGCCCGTGGCTGCGATGCGCATCACGATGCGGGCGGTGGACCGGAGCGTGACGGGGCTGGTGAAGCTCGCCATCGCCGCGGCCCTGCTGCTGCTGCACCGGCGGTCGGCCCTGCGCCAGTGGCGCAAGGGCTGCGCCCAGCTGTGCTTCGCAGCGGGCTGCGTCAGCCCGGTGGCCGGCGTGCGCGCCAACCCCTACCGCAACATTCAGGGAGCCTGACCATGGCCAACCCGGTGTCGGTTGTCGTGGAGTGGGAGAACGCCAAGCTCTCCGATCTCGAACGTGCCGAGCGCATGCTCGCCGAGCTCGGCCGGCAAATGGCGGAAGCGGCGCGCAAGCGTGGCATCAGCGCGGAGCTGATGGTCCTCTACGACAGCGACGCCATTGATGCTGCGGTTCCACGCACCGCCGTCACCTCGCAGATCGACGCGGCAGCCTGGCCCGGAACGATCCGGGTGGTGGCGGCTCCGGGACGACGCTATTACGAGCAGAAGAACAAGGGCGCACAACTCGCATCCGGCGATATTCTGTTGTTTCTGGACAGCGACGTAATCCCGGACGCAGGCTGGCTCGAGGCGATGCTTGCCGCGCTGGACGATCCGGCGGTCGCTATCGTCGGCGGCGAGGCCTATCACGCCACCGATACCTTCTACGACAAGCTGTTCGCCGCATTCTGGGAGTTTCCGACGCGGCGGGCACGGCGCGGTGTCTATCGCGCAAACACCTTTTATGCCAACAACTTGGCGGTGCGCAGGGCGTTTGCCCTGGCGCACCCTTTTCCCGAGTCAGACTCGTTTCGCGGCCAGTGCTCGCAACTGGCCAAGTCGCTGCGGGCCGAGGGCATTGCCATCTATCGCCAGGGCGATGCGGCGGTCTCGCATCCGCCGCCAGAAGGTGCGCGGACGTTCCTTGCCCGGGCACTGTGCCGCGGCCATGACACCATCTTCTGGCGGCGGCGACGCCATCTCGGCGTGCTGCTGCACGCCAATCCGATTGCATCGCTGGTGCGCTGGGCGCGCGAGCTGTTGCAGGTTCTGGTGAAGGTGACGACACGCGCCCGCACCGTCGGACTGGGCCCCCTGGGTGCCCTGGCCGCGATAGCGGTGGGGTTCGTCTACTACTCGTGCAAGCTTGCCGGGGAGGTGGTGTCGTTTTTTGCCCCAGGGTTGATCCGCAACAACTTCTCCGTCTGAGCCGCCCCGGCCGACTGCGGTCGTCGCATCCGTGCAAGATGTATTTGATCATATATCAAATCATCAGACATGCGCATAATTGCGCCAAGAATATCGATGATTGTTGGTCCGATTCGGGAGATCCGGCATGACGATCCTCAGCTTTCTGCTCGCGGCGTGTCTCGACCCTGTCCAAGCCGCGCTCGTCCTCGCCATCGTGCTGGCCTACCGGGGCTCCCAGCCCGTTATGGTGAGCGGCGTGGCGGCCGCGCTCATCACCGAGGCCGTCATGGTCCTGGCGGTGCCCGACTACGCATGGAAAGTGTCGATCTCGCCCCGCATCGTCTCGGCGATCATCCAGGCCGCCGTCCTGCTGGGCTGCGTCAGGGGAGCCGGCTGGTCCGCGCGCCGCATGGCCGCATGGCTGAGGCTTGCTGACGATCGCGGGTCAGATGACGCGGCAAGCACAGCTGGGCCAAGCGTGGCGGTCGGCACGCAGGACGGCGACTCGCGGCTCGCGGCCTGGCACATGCGGGGCTGCACGCGGCGGCGCGTGCATAAGTTGCGTTTCAGAAAAATACACGCACAACGCGCGAATCAGAGTACAACGTAATCACGGTGCGGCCTGGCAATCCCGCATCGTCTTGTCCCAGCGGGCCCTGGCTGTCCCCTACCAGCCAGGGCCCTTCTATTTTCGACGCCAGGTCAGGTCGGGGTCAGAGCCCCCGGATGAGGGCAGACCCCCGCCGCGACGCCGCGAATAAGTCCCGCAAGTCTTCGCCGAGGCCCTGATCCCGGCATCCCGACATGACACGACACCAACCCTCCTTTCTCACTCACAGGTCCCCGGAGCCCAGGCGGCGGCGGACGAGGGACTCCCAGCCCTGCTCTGCTGTCTCCACATACTCGAACAACGCCAGATCCTGCGGCGCGATCATGCCCTCCTCGACCAGCGCCTCGAAATTGACGATCCGGCGCCAGTAGGCCTCGCAGAACAGCACCACCGGCGCGCGTGGCGCCTTGCGGGTCTGCTGCAGGGTGAGCACCTCGAACAACTCGTCCAGCGTGCCGTAGCCGCCAGGGAAGAACGCCATCGCGCTGGCACGCATGGCAAGGTGCATCTTGCGCATGGCGAAGTAGTGGAAACGGAAGTTCAGCGCCGGCGTGATATAGCGGTTCGTCTCCTGCTCGGCCGGCAGCGTGATGTTGAAGCCGATGCTCGGCGCCCCCGCGTCGGCGGCCCCGCGATTGGCCGCCTCCATGATGCCAGGCCCGCCACCGGTGGCGATGACGTTGTTGCGCCAGCGTCCCTTCGGCGCCAGCGCGCCGCCACGCTCCGACGCGATACGGGCGAACGTGCGGGCAACCTCGTAAGTACGGGCCTGCTCCGCCATGCGCTCGGCGCGCGCGGCATCCTGCGGCGTCACCGCCGCCGCGGCGGCGCGCTTGGCCTCCTCCGGCGAGGCAGTCCGGGCGCCCCCGAACACGATGATGGTGGAGCGGATGCCCCAGTCGCGCAGCTCCAGCTCCGCCTTGGCATACTCCAGCGCGAAGCGGATCGCCCGCATCTCGTCGCGCAGCAGGAACGCGGTATCTTCCACCGCCAGCAGCGGGCGGCTGCTGTGGCCGGCGGATTTTTCGTCGGCCTGGGGCTGGTCCATGGCGCATCTCCTGATGCAGGGGTGGCGGCTTGACCCACATCAACGCTGGCCGCGCTCTCCGGGACGATGATGAGAGTGGCGAATTTCTTGCCGTGGAGATGACACCCATGCAAGCCCGCGACGTGATGACGAAGGACGTGGTGACCGTCGGCCCCGACGCTACCGTCGGCGATATTGCCGCGCTGTTGGTGACGAACCGCATCGGCGCCGTCCCGGTCGTGTCCGAAGGTCGCCAGGTCATCGGCGTGGTCAGCCAGACCGACCTCGTCCACCGCAGCGAGACCGGCACCGAGAAGCGGCGCAAGTGGTGGCTGGAGGCGTTCACCGATCCCGACGTCAAGGCGCGCGAGTACGTCAAGAGCCACGGCCACAAGGCCAGGGACGTGATGACGCGCGTGGTCGTCTCGGTGCCGGAGAGCGCCAGCCTGGGCGAGGTGGCGGACATGCTCGACAGCCACCGCATCCGCCAGGTGCCGGTGGTGACCAGCGGACGCCTGGTCGGCATGATCAGCCGCGCCGACCTGGTGCGGGCGCTGGCGGAGGCCAGCCTCACGGCGGCGGGGGCGCGGCCCGACAACCGCACCCTGCAGAAGGCGATCTGGGAGCAGATCCAGGCCCAGCCCTGGCTCAAGGCGAGCTACGTCAACCTTTCCGTAAAGGACGGCGTGGTGGATCTGTGGGGCGCTGTCGAATCCAGCGAGCAACGCCGCGCGCTGCGGGTGCTGGTGGAAGGCGTGCCCGGTGTAACCAAGGTTGAGGACAACGTCGGGCTGATCCCAAAGATGGTGGCAGCCGCGTACTGATCCGAGCGACACGACGCTGCGGGGTTGCCGCGTCGGAATGGGGTCAGCCCCCTCGGTACTCCGCTGCGGAAATAGGCAGCGCGGCGGCGAGGGGCCTGATTCCATGCCCATCCCGCTGCGGAAGGTCCAGAGCCCATGCGCGCCATGATCCTCGAACGTCCGCGCGAGCCGCTGCGGCTCGCCGAGGTGCCTACGCCGGTGCCTGGCGCCGGGCAGGTGCGGGTCAAGGTTGCGGCGTGCGGGGTCTGCCGGACCGACCTGCACGTGGTCGACGGCGAGCTCAACGAGCCCAAGCTGCCGATCATCCCCGGCCACGAGATCGTCGGCTATATCGATGCGCTCGGGGCGGGCGTGACCCGGCTCACGCTGGGGGAGCGGGTGGGCATTCCCTGGCTCGGCCACACGTGCGGCGACTGCCGCTATTGCCGCACGGGGCGCGAGAACCTGTGCGATGCGCCGGGCTTCACCGGCTACCAGATCGACGGCGGCTATGCGGAGTACGCCGTTGCCGACGTCGACTACTGCTTTGCGATTCCCGGCGAGACGCCCGATATCAACGTGGCGCCGTGGCTCTGCGCCGGCCTGATCGGGCATCGCTCGCTGCGGCTTGCGGGCGCGGATGCAGGCGCGCTCGGCCTCTACGGCTTCGGCGCGGCGGCGCACCTGGTCGCCCAGGTTGCCTGCTACCAGGGCCGGCAGGTCTATGCCTTCACGCGTCCCGGCGATGCAGAGGCGCAGGTGTTCGCCCTGTCGCTCGGCTGTGCCTGGGCCGGCGGCTCGGATGCCATGCCGGCCACGCTGCTCGATGCCGCCATCATCTTCGCCCCCGTTGGCGGCCTGGTGCCGGCGGCGCTGCGGGCGGTGCGCAAGGGCGGCACCGTGGTGCTCGGCGGCATCCACATGAGCGACATTCCCTCGTTCCCGTATTCCCTCATCTGGGGCGAGCGCGTGCTGCGCTCGGTCGCCAATCTCACGCGCCAGGACGCCACCGAGTTCCTGGACCTCGCCCCCGAGATCCCGGTGCGCAGCCATGTGGTGCCCCTGCCCCTCACCGAGGCAAACACGGCGCTGGCCCGCCTGCGCGCCGGCGAGCTGACAGGTGCGGCGGTCCTGGTGCCGTGATGGGCGCCGCAGCGAAGCGCAGACCAGACGCATTCAGCAATCGCACCATTGAACGTGTCGGGTTTTCGCCAACGCTCGACTCAACGCCGCGCCGATGCCTGCAGTGGTCGCGCACTTCAATGCGCACGGAAGGCTTGCTGTAGTGGTAACGATAGGCTTGTAGCCGGCGTAGGGTGCAATAAGCGAGCGCAGCGAGCGCATTGCACCGCGCACCCTGCGCCGCAGACGCCGGCACGCAAGTCGGCGCAATGCGCTTCGCTCATTGCGCTTTACGTTCCGCCGCAATCCGCCGCGCCAGGAACTCCTGCACCTGCGCGGCCGTCACGTCGCGCGAGACGAACGCCTCGCCGATGCCGCGTGCCAGGATGAAGGTGAGCTTGCCGTCGCGCACCTTCTTGTCCTGGCCCATGATGGCGGTGAGGGTGACGGCGTCGGGGCCTGGTGCACCTTGTGTGGGTACGTCGGCAATACGCGTCGGCAGGCCGGCGGCCTGGAAGTGGCGCACCACACGGTCGACGCTCGCCCCGTCCACCCGCCCCAGCTCGCGGGAGAGTTCGAACGCCAGGCAGATGCCGATCGCCACCGCCTCGCCGTGCAGGAGGCGGTCGGAGAAGCCGGCCCAGGCCTCCAGCGCGTGGCCGAAGGTGTGGCCGAGGTTGAGCAGCATGCGATCGCCCGTCTCGGTCTCATCGCGGGCGACGACATCGGCCTTGCCCTGCACGCTGACGGCGACGGCGTGGGTGAGCGCCGCCGTCTCCTGCGCCAGCACCGCCGGGGCGTTGCTCTCCAGCCAGGCGAAGAAGGCGGCATCGCCGAGCAGGCCGAACTTGGCGGCCTCGACATAGCCCGCGCGCAGCTGGCGCGGCGGCAGCGTGGCGAGTACGTCAACGTCCGCCAGCACCAGGCTCGGCTGATGGAAGGTGCCGACCAGGTTCTTGCCTTGCGGCGTGTTGATGCCGGTCTTGCCTCCCACCGAGGAATCCACCTGCGCCAGCAGCGTCGTCGGCACCTGCACGAAGCGCACGCCGCGCCGCACCAGGCTGGCCGCGAGCCCGGCCAGATCTCCGATCACGCCGCCGCCGAGCGCCACCACCAAGCCGCCGCGCTCCAGGCCCATCTGCAGCAGGCGCTCGCACACACGGGCGAGCGCCGGGAAGCTCTTGGTCGCCTCGCCCGGTGTCAGCACCTCGGTGCCCAGGTGGCGACCCTGCGCGGCCAGCCCGCGCTCCAGCGGCGCCAGGTGATGCTCGGCGACGTTGGCATCGGTGACGATGGCGCAGCGCGCGCTGCCAAGGCGGGCCTCGATCAGCTCAGGCGCGCGAGCCAGGAGGCTGGTGCCGATCAGCGCGTCGTACGAGCGCTCGCCCAGCCGCACGCGCACCGTGATCGGCTCGCCGGCCGGCACAGCGACGGCACTCCCAGGATCATTGGCGGCAGCGTCATTCATGGTTGCGAAGCCCCCGGGTCAGCAGCGGCAGGGGCCGCGAGAAGCGGACAGGCTGCCAGCGCAGCGACCAGCTCGTCCACCATGGCGTCGTGCGGCACATCCCGGCTCTCAACGACGATATCGGCGGTGGCGTACAGCGGCGAGCGCGCGTCCATCAGCTCCTTCACCACCACCTCCGGATCGCGGCCTTCGAACAGCGGCCGGGTGTTGCGCTTGGCTACTCGGCGCACCAGCAGGGCAGCATCGGCCTTGACCCAGATGGAGATCCCCTCGCGCTTGATGTTGTCGCGGGTCTCCGCGTTGATGAGAGCGCCGCCGCCGGTTGCCAGCACCTGCGGTCCGGCCGCCAGCAGCCGGGCGATCACCTTGCGCTCGCCGTCGCGGAAATCGGCCTCGCCGTGGTCGGCAAAGATCTCCCTGATGCTCTTGCCCGCCGCCCGCTCGATCTCGTCGTCGACATCGACGAACGGTAGCCCCAGGCGCGGTGCCAGGCGCTTGCCCAGTGCCGACTTGCCGCAACCAGGCATGCCCACCAGTACGATCGACCGGCCGCCCAGGCCGCTGCGGATGCGGGCCTCGAGCGTGCCCGCCGTCGGCTCTGCACGCGCTGCAGCCCCCGGCGAGGCCCCCGGTGTGACCGCCATCGTGACCTCTTCTGTGTCCTTGGCGCACTCGTCCTTGCTGAATGCGAATCGCGTCATGTTTTCCTAACGTCGTTGGGCCTACACACGCACCTGCCTTGGCACCCTGCCCTGGCTCCGGCCTGGGCCCCGTTGCGCTGGCGCGACAAGCTGTGAGCGGTCCGGCAGCATGGGGCTTTGCTGACAGGCATAATCGCGTCATTGTCAAGGCTGGAACGCGTGGCCTGAGGAGGGAGCAGCTCTGCCAAATGCCTAGCCTCTTCCGGTTTCTCACCGTTCTCGGGGTTCTGGGGGCGTTGTTTTTTGGCGGGCTCTACGCGCTGTCCGTGCTGCTGGAGCCCGTGCAGAGGGACATGTCCACATCGGTACACGGCGTCAGGGTCCGGCGCTGAGGCGTACGCGTGGGTGGCTCTGCACGGGCGAAGGGGGCGCAGATGCCGTCCAGGCGAGGCGCGAAGGGGGGCAAATGGCTGGTTTAGCTCGTGCGCGTCGATCGCTGCTCGCAGGTGTGTCGCTCGGCGCCGTCGTGATGGCGGCGCAGGCATGGGGGCAATCGCCTCCGGAGGAGCCGTTTGCCCCCGTCAACCGCCGCATCGAAAGCAGCGACCTGTCGCCGGTGCAGCTCCCGCCCGACCTGTGGCGAGGCCTCGATGCCGGTGCCATCACCAAGTGGCTCGCGGCCCAGACGGCGCCGCCGCGCTCGCCGGGACTGGCCGGACTGTGGCGGCGACTCATGCTGGCGGTCGAGGAGGCGCCTCCGGCAGCCGCGCCGCAGCCCGGCAACGAGGTGGGGCTTGCACGCCTTGAGGCGCTCTATCGCTCCGGGCTGGTGAGCGAGATCGGCGAGGTGCTGGCCAAGCGCGGCGCCGCCGGTGCGGCGGCGCAGCTATGGCATGCCCGCATCGACATCGGCCTCGGAGCGCGCGAGAAGGGCTGCAAGACCCTGGCCGGACCGATGGCGTCTCTGCCGTCCAAGGCCCTGAGAGCCGAGAAGCAACTGCTGAGCGGCTATTGCGCCGCGGTCGCCGGCGATACGCGCGCCGCCGCGCTGGCCGCCAGCCTGGCGCGCGAGGAGGGCAGCACAAGCGAGCTTGCCCTCGGGATCCTGGGCAGCCTTGACGGTGGCGTCGACAACCGCCCGCCACTGCCCGACAGGCTGTCCTTGATTGACTACCGGTTCCTGGAGCTGACAGGTCCAGTCGACAGCGACCGGGCTCTCAAGGAGGCCGAGCCGGCGCTGCTGGTGGCCTTGGCCGGAAACACCGCCCTTGCTGCCAAGGTCCAGGTCGCCGCGGCCGAGGCGGCGTTGCGTCTCAATGCCATGCCCCCTGAGGCGGTCGCGAAGGTCTATCGGCGCCTACCGGCCTCAAAGAGTGGCGCGGCGCCCGATCGGGCCCTCAAGCGCGCACAGCTGTTTCGCGACCTGGAGGAGACGCAGACGCCCGCTGTCCGCGCGCGGCTCACGCGCACGCTCCTGGACGAGGCGCGCCGCGCCGGCGTGCTCCTGCAAACGGCGCGCATGCTGGCGCCAGCCTTCTCGAACCTGTGGCCAGGGCCAGACATGGGCGTCATGGCGGAATCGCTGGTGCAGATCGCCCTGGTGGGCGGGCAGCTGGATCTGGCGCGTCGGTGGGCCGAATCCGCGGTGAGCCTGCAGCACTGGCTGGCGCTGATCGACATCGCCGATCCGCAGGCGCGGCACGTGCAGCAGGCAGGCCTCCTCTCCCTCGCCGACCTCGCCAAGCGGGGGCGCATCTCGCCAACGGCCCTGCATCGGGTCGTGACCGTGCTGGATGCGCTCGGCATCGACGTGCCACTGGGCCTGTGGGAGGCTGCCGGCCGCGTGCCGCAGCCAACCGGCGGGCATTTGCCGCCCACCGGCGTGCTGGGAGAGCTGGCCCAGGCATCCGAGCAGAAGCAGGCGGGCCGCACCATCATCCTTGCCATCGAGGCGCTCGGCACGGACGGCCCGGATGGCGCGAACATCCTCGCCCTTGGCGATACTCTCAAGGCCCTGAAGCGGGCGGGGTTGGAGGCGGATGCGCGCCATCTGGCGCTCGAGGCGCTGCTCGCCATCTGGCCCGGCACATCGGGGAGCTGACGGGAGCGCCATGGACGCCGGACCTGTCGAGCTTGATGGATGCCTCCGAGACCGCGAGCTCGTCGATCGCTTCATCGAGATGCTGAGCGCCGAGAAGGGCGTCGCGGACAACACCCGGCAGGCCTATACGCGCGACCTCGGCGACCTCCTGGCCTTTCTCGGCCGGCGCCGGAGGACCTTGACTGCAGTGGTGCCGGCCGACATCTCCGCCTACATGCGTGCGATCGCCGAAGCCGGCATGGCGGCGACATCACGGGCGCGGCGACTTTCCGCGATCCGCCAGCTGTTCAAGTTCCTCGTTGTTGAAGGACTCATCGAGGACGATCCGGCACGTCGCCTGACCGGGCCGAAGCGCGGCCGGCCGCTGCCGCGCACGCTCGCCGCCGCCGAGGTCGACCGCCTGATCGAGACCGCGCGGCGGCGCATCGAGCGCGCCCGTGGGCGCGAGCGGGTCCGCGCCTTGCGGCTCTATGCTCTCATCGAGACGCTTTATGCCACCGGGATGCGTGTGACGGAGCTGGTGACGCTGCCGCGCTCGGTGCTCAGGGACGACAGCCGGGTGCTCTTCATCAAGGGCAAGGGCGGCCGCGAGCGCATGGTGCCGGTCAACACTGCAGCCCAGGCGGCGCTGCAGCGCTATCTGAGCGTCGGCTTCGAGGACGGGGTGGCGCCGATGCTGACGACCAAGTGGCTGTTCGCCTCGCGCGGCGCCGAAGGGCACCTGACACGCCAGCGGCTCGGCCAGGAGCTGAAGGCGCTGGCGCTGGAGGCGGGCATCGATCCCGGCCGCGTCTCGCCACACGTGCTGCGCCATGCTTTCGCCAGCCATCTGCTTGACCGCGGTGCCGACCTGCGCTCGGTGCAGCAGCTCCTGGGCCACGCCGACATCTCGACCACGCAGATCTACACCCATGTCCTCGAGGAGCGGCTGAAGCAGCTGGTGTTCGAGCACCATCCGCTGGGTCAGATGAGCGGTCGGGCCCCTCGCCAGAACAGTGACGAGTCATCACGAGGATAAGGCGAGGACTCTGGCGCCGTTTGCAAGCCCTATTAGCACCCCAGTTAAATGCGCAGTCCCCACCGAAATCTGTTATCTGCTGAACTGTAGCAGACCGAAGCCGAGATCAAATCCGCAGCTGACCGGCGCCGTCTCCGAAGCACCCGCAAGCACAAAGAATGCTTATCTGAGAACGCCTTGCGCCGCACGCGCCGGATTCGTGGTTGCGGCTCTCTGGTGTTCAATTCTATCGTGCTCATGACGGATGGTCTGTCAGCAGCTTTTATGCGTCAAGCGTTCGGTTGGATTCGGCATGGCGTACTCTGGCGCAAGGCGGCGACACCGCCCGCATGGCCCGCTGCTCCTGCCACTCTTGTTGGCTGTGTTGGCTGCATCCGGTCGTCCGCTGCAGGCTGGTGAGCCCAAAATGCCTGGCCGGGCCACATGGGAGCTGTGGTCGGGTGCCGAAGCCAGCCAGGAGGCCTGGTCGATCTACAGCGGCGCGAGCTGGGCACCATTCACGGGCATCCACGATGATGGCCTCAGGCTGCGGGTGGTGCTCGGCCAGGGCGACTACCACACGGGCACCGTGACCTATGGCGACCTGCTGATCGGCTACCACAAGCAGCTCGGAGCCTTCACCTTCAAGCTGTTTGGAGGCCTCGCTTTCGCCAATCATGCCACCTGGGAGGGACCGTATGCGCACAGCGGCGGCAAAGGTGTCCTGGAGACGTGGTGGACCATCAGCGATCGAGCGTGGGCGTCCGCCGACGTAGCCGTCAGCTCCACCCGCATCAATCCGCCATCCAACGACTACGGCAGCCGCGTCCGCCTCGGCTGGCGCCTGTGGCCCGAGCTGTCGGTCGGCCTCGAAGGCGGCGCGGGCGGTCCCATCGACGCCACGCCGGCACCGCCGGATACTGCCCGCATTGGCGGCTTTCTGCGCTACGAATGGGCAGCGGGAGAGGTATCGGTCTCTGGTGGACTTGCGTTCAAAGAGCCGGTCCCAGGGGTGCATGACGACGGCCCCGGAGCGTTCGCCACTGTCTCCCTATTGACACGGTTTTGAGCCACTGCGCCGTGAGCCGCCGACTGCCCGCTTTGTAGGGACAGCCCTGCCCATGCTCGTGCTATGGTGGACAGGAAACAAGATCAGTATCTGAAGCAGCGAGGAATGGGATGAAGAGCATTCTTCTCCCCGTCGATCAGAACGAGCAGATGCCAGCCGCACTTGAGACGGCCCGTCTGTTGGCGGACAAGTTCGGCGCCACCCTCGAGGGCGTGGCGCTGCGACCGGCTTTCGCCGACATCGTCGCCCCTGACCCGATCGTGGCCGTCACCATTCCGCCAGCCGATTGGAACGAGGTCGACTTCACGCGCAGTGTGCGGCAGCTGTTCGATGGCTTCGCAGCCCAGCACCCAGGCGGCTCGCCCGACGCGGCCCGTTTCCGCTGGCGCGGCGGCTCGCCGATTGACGATACCGCCCTCGGAAGCCTCGGCCGCGTTCACGACATTACCGTCATTGGCCGGCCCGGCGGGCGCGGCGCGCGCATGACGGCCGTTGAATCTGCCCTATTCGACAGCGGCAGGCCGGTGCTGATGGCCCCGCCAGAACCGCCGGAGACGCTGGGCGAGACCGTGCTGATCCATTGGAACGCCAGCAGCGAGACCGCACGCAACATCCTGTTCGCGATGCCGCTGCTGCGGAAGGCCGGGCGCGTCTCGCTCATCGCTGTCGAAGGCGCCATGGTGCAAGGCCCGAGCATCAAGGAGGCGGTGGGCTATCTGGAGGCCAACGGCGTGCCCGCAACCGACAAGACCGTGACTGGCCACCGCAGCCGTCCGGGCGAGGCAATCCTCGCCGAGGCTGCCGCCATTGGCGCCGATCTCCTGATCAAGGGTGCCTACACCCAGAGCCGCCTGCGCCAGATGATCTTCGGCGGCGCCACCAGTCACATCCTCTCCAACGCCGGGCTGCCGGTGTTCTTCGCGCATTAAGGGCAGTCTGGTGCAGGGCCGCCCAAGCCCAAGCTGCCGCCATCATTGGGCTTGGCTTTTCGCTCACCGGGCATCACGAACTGGCGATCGGAGATATTCCAATCTCAACGGGGGTATAAGTACCGATCCGCTCAGGGCGGACTAACCTGCGACCTCACGGAGGTCTCCATGATCGCTATCGTTCTCTCCATTTGCCTCGTCTCCGACCCAGGCATCTGCCAGGAGCAATCCATCCACATCTTCCGCGAGATGTCGCCCATGGCGTGCGCGATGACGGCGCCGCCGCATATCGCCAAGTGGAACGATGAGCATCCGGAATGGCATGTCGAGCGCTGGAGGTGCCGCGCCGCTGGCGGACAGGAGGGCTGAGATCAGGGCATCGAGGCACGGGGCCGCCCCGTGCCCCAAGTGTCCGGCCTGACCTGACCTGCCCTATGCCTGTGGAATGATGCCGCGATAAACGTCTGCGAGCGGCAGAGAAATCGCGAGCGCGGCAATGTCGATGCGGGACAGCGTGCAACAGGCTCACACGCCGAATCCGCGTGCCGCCAGCGCCGTCCTGATGCCGGCGTCCTCCACCACGGCACGGAATGCCTGCACCGCCGGTCGCTCCAGCCGCGCGGCCGGCACCGCGAAGTCGTAGTGCTCGTCCTGGATCGGAATGAACCCCAGGCCGTACTGGTGCGCTACAGTGGCAATCGTCAGGCCCCAGTCGGCGCGACCCTGAGCCACCGCCACCGCAACGGCGTTGTGCGACTTGGGCTGCGACCAGTAGCCTGCTGGCCGCGCCCCGGCGAGCAGGCGATCGAGCAGGATGCGCGTGCCGCTGCCGGCATTGCGACCGACGATGAGGCAGCCGGGGTCGGCCAGCACTGTCGCCAACGCCGCCTCCGCCGGGCGCCCGGCAAAGCGCACATCTGCTTGGCGGAACACGATGCCCTGCAGGCGCCGATAGCCGGCAATGAGCTCCACCCCCGGCACCAGGAATGGCCGGTTGTACTCCCCTGTCTCCGGGTCCATCAGATGCATGGGCGCAACGTCGCACTCGCCGCGCCTGGCGGCAGCAAGCCCGCCGGTGCTGCCCACGTTCATCACCTTCACAGCCACGCCCTGCGCCTCGAGCCGCTCGATGATCAGGTCAAGGCCGACGCAGTGGCTGCCGATGATGGCAAGGTCGGCCAATCGATGCGCGCGGCCGATCAGCTGGACGCTGACGGGCGTCTCCGCCGGCAGGTTCTCGATATGCCTCTCAACGGCGATGAAGCCGTCAGCCTGGCTGAAGGCGGTGACGGAGCCGGAGTCCTTGGCGATCGGGTAGGCTGCGAGGCCAGCGCCGGCGGCATCCGGCACCAGGGAGACCATCTTGAACTCGGTGCGGCCACGCTCCGAGGCGATGCCAAGCGGCAGCGTGGCATCGATGCGGTCTGTCTCCTCGCGCGGCAGACCCGCGAGTGCACGGATCACGGGGGCCACGAACGCGTGGAAGGTGAAGATGGCAGAGGTCGGAAAGCCCGGCAGCACGATGACGGGCTTGCCGCCGGTCACGGCGAGGCACACCGGCTTGCCGGGCTTGATGGCAACTCCGTGCACGACCACGCCAGGGTCATTGAAGCGGGCCACCGCGCGATAGCACAGGTCGCCGACGCCCTTGGAGGTGCCGCCGGACATCAGCACCATGTCGCAGTTGGCGAGTCCCTCGTCGACCAGCTGCCTCAGCTGCTCCTCGTCGTCGCGGCCGATACCGAGCGGAACGGCAATGCCGCCGGCCTCGGCCACCGCAGCCGCGAGGATCGCCGCGTTGGAATCATAGACCTCGCCTGGGCGGATCGGCTCGCCCGGCGCCACGACCTCGTCGCCGGTCGAGATCACCGCCACCTTGGGTCTGCGCTGCACGGCGACCTCGCCGCAGCCGACGGCCGCGATCATGGCGATCTCGCGCGAGGTGAGAATATGCCCGGCGCGGACCACCGTCTCGCCGCGCGCGAGGTCGGCGCCGGCGAAGGCGATCAGCTGGCCAGCCGCCGCCGGGCGGCGGACCTCCAGCTCTGTCTTGCCATTCGCGGTGCGAGCCTCGGTGTGCTCGACCATCACCACCGCATCGGCGCCGCGCGGCACCATGCCGCCGGTTGCGATCAACGTGGCCGTGCCGGGCTCGACCGTCAGGCGCGGCTGCACGCCCGGCGTCAGGATCTCGGAATTGAGGCGCAGCACCCGCGGGTTGCGCTCGCCGGCTCCCACCGTGTCCGCGGCGCGCAGCGCAAAGCCGTCGACGTTGGACCGGTCAAAGTTGGGCACGTCGATAGTTGCCACGAGCGGCTCTGCCAGCACCCGGCCAAGGGCCTGTGAGAGCGGCACGCGCTCGGGCCCCAGCGGGCGCAGATGGAGGTGGCGATGAAAGCGCGCGGCCGCCTCGTCACGATCCGCCACCTCCAGAAACTGATCCTGGCGGGCAAGGCGGCCGAGCGCGGTTTCGACATCCATCGTCATGATTGAGTTCTGCCGGTCCGCATGAATTGCGTCCAGTCCTGCGTTGGAGTCACCGGTGGCGCAGGTAGACAGTCACCGTTGCACCTTGTGGGTAGCCCTCGCTCCCCTCGGGCATGAGGACGAAGCCGTCAGCGTGAGCCGCGGCCGCCAGTCCCGCCTCGGCGAACGATGGCATCGGCTCCACGTCAAGATTGCTGGTCCGCCGCACCGGGCAGACATCCACAGTGCCGACCTCCGATACGATCTTGCGCGCCACGCGCAGCTCCTGCGGCACGTACGCCGGCTCCGGGACGCGGCCGGCCAGCCCGCGCACCGCTCGGCCGGCGAGCAATTCATAAGCCCACAGGCAGGCCGCGGGTGGTCCGGGCAGGAGAAATACGGGGACGCCGGCGGCGCGTCCCGCTCCGGCACTGTCGCCGGGGCGCAGAGCCACGCGGTGCATAGCGAGCTCGCCCACCTCGGCCAGGACCGCTGCGCCGTGATCGCTGGGGCCCGGCCCGGTGCCGCCAGCAACGAGCACGATATCCGCGTCCGGCGCCAGAAGGACTTTGTGCAGCGCCGCACGGTCCCCATCTGTGCGCCGTATCTCCGTTACCAGACCGCCGTCGCGCCCGATCAGGGCTGCGAGCAGAGGTCCGTTGGCATCGTAGGTCTCGTCCGGTGCCAACGTCATCCCTGCAGCAGCCAAACGGTCGGAGATCAGCACGCAGTGCACGCGCGGCTGGCCCACGGCGCAGACGCGGTCTACGCCCGCCAGCGCCAACAGGCCGATGTCGGCAGGGTCAAGGTGCCGGCCGGCGGCAACCAGCACACTGCCACGGGCGACATGACTTCCCTTGCCCTCAACCTCGCTCCCAGCGAACACCGGCGCGATGACCCCGATCGAGCCCCGCGCGTCCGGCACGGCAAGCTCCGACCGGACGATGGCATCGGCGCCGGCCGGCAGTGCGTCGCCACTCCGCACTGCGACCGCGCTGCCAGCCGTCACGGGCGCCGAAGGTGACGCCAGATGGAATGAGAGCGGATTGTAAGGGCTTGCCCCTACCGTCTCGTCCGCACGCAAGGCGAAACCGTCGGCGGCGGCGCGATCGGCGAGTGGAAGGTCCAGCGGCGCCACCACATCTCCGGCTAGGACGCGTCCGACTGCATCCGCGAGCGCGACCTCTTCCGCGCGAAGCGGGGCCGCCCAGCCGTCGATCCAGGCGATCGCCTCCCTCAAGGACGCCTGGCCGCCCTGGCCCGGCTTTCCGTCATGTCTTCGATTGGCGACCGTCAGCATTGCACGCTGGTCCCTGCATGCCCCTCAGCCTCTGCTTCGGGACGGTGTCCGTTAGGGTTAAACCTGCTCAGGAGAAGCGAAACCCAGCACAACATACACACTGGCGGAAGACTGTCACAACTCGGGGCAAGCTCCTCGCATGACCAACGATGACAAGCGTGTTCGTGAGACAGTTCAGGCCGAGCTGCGTCGGCGGCGCGGCGTTCCGGAGAAGGACTACGAGGACCCTCACAGCCAGCGCAGTGCCAATGGCAGCTATGGAGGCCGCTTGGTGGCGGTCGGCCGCAGACAGACAACTGAGCAGCGGTAGTGGGGATCGGGCCGCCTGGCGCTGCGGCCGTGAGCTACCGACGATCATCATCTGGCACGACGAGCGCATAGCTCGTGCTGCGCCCTTCGCTGGGAGCCTTTCAGCACGCCACGGTTGATGAGACCTCGGCATCCGCAGTGCGGTATCCTGCGGGCATTTCTCGATCTTGGCACTCGGATGGCGCTATTCACCGCATGACACCTCCCAGCGCCATGCAATCCGGTGGCCCTTGCCCGGAGAACGGGCTCTCATCCGCATTGCCTCGATCGGCGCCTGCCGGCATACTGACGCATGCCTGGAGATCCGGCGGGTGGCACCCGCACGCACATTCGGCCTGACCCTGCGTCAGTGCGTGGCGCGGCCGTCGAGCTGGTCGGCGTCAACAAGTGGTATGGCACTTTCCAGGTCCTCAAGGACATCGATCTGAGGGTCGCCCCGGGCGAGCGGATCGTAATCTGCGGCCCTTCCGGTTCCGGCAAGTCCACGCTCATCCGCTGCATCAATCGCCTGGAGACGCATCAGTCTGGGCGCATCCTCGTCGACGGCATCGAGCTCACCCGCGATTCGCGCCAGATCGACAAGGTGCGCGGCGAGGTCGGCATGGTGTTTCAAAGCTTCAACCTGTTCCCGCACCTCACCGTGCTCGACAACCTGTGCCTCGGCCCGGTGTGGGTGAAGAAGATGCCGCGCGCCGATGCGGAGAAGATCGCGCTCAGGTATCTGGAGCGCGTGCGCATCCCCGACCAGGCGTTGAAATATCCCGGCCAGCTCTCAGGCGGCCAGCAGCAGCGCGTCGCCATCGCCCGCGCCTTATGCATGAGCCCGCGCGTCATGCTGTTCGACGAGCCCACTTCCGCGCTCGATCCGGAGATGATCAAGGAGGTGCTGGAGGTCATGGTCGAGCTGGCCCGCTCCGGCATGACCATGCTGGTGGTCACGCACGAGATGGGCTTCGCCCGTTCGGTGGCCGACCGCATGGTGTTCATGGACCAGGGGGAGATCGTCGAGGAGGCGCCGCCCGGGCAGTTCTTCAGCGCCCCGCGCTCGGCCCGTACCAAGCTCTTCCTTTCACAGATCCTTGAGCACTGAGACGGGAAAAATTGACAACGGCGGCCTGGGCTGAAAACTGCGCTCCGCCCGCAACCAGTCGAGTGGAGAGCCAGCACCATGCGCAGATCGACGCGTCCATCGATGCGCCCCATGATGTCCGTCGCCGGACGCGTTGTCCTGGCAGCATTCGCCGTCGCCGCCTGTGCCGCCTTGACCGGCCTGATGACGGGCACGGCGAGCGCACAGACCAGGACGCTCGACGCCGTCAAGCAGCGCGGCCAGCTTGTCTGTGGTGTCAACGTCGGACTCCCCGGCTTCAGCGTCGCCGACGAGAAGGGCGCATGGACCGGGCTCGACGTCGACTACTGCAAGGCTATTGCAGCGGCGGTCCTGGGCGATGCCAGCAAGGTGCGCTACGTGCCAACCACCACCAAGGAGCGGTTCGAGGCGCTGCGCTCGGGCGAGCTCGACGTGCTGGCGCGCAACACCACCTGGACCATCGACCGCGATTCCAGGCAGAATCTCAGCTTCATCGGCATCAACTACTACGACGGCCAGGGCTTCATGGTGAAGAAGGCCGCCAATGTCACCGCCGGCAAGCAGCTCGACGGCGCCACCATTTGCGTGCAGACCGGCACCACCACCGAGCTCAACCTCGCCGACTTCTTCCGCGCCAACAAGATCCAGTACAAGACGTTGGTGTTCGACAAGCTGGACGAGGCGCTGCGTGCCTATCAGGCCGACCGTTGCGACAGCTTCACCACCGACGCCTCCGGCCTCTACGCCGCGCGCCTGCAGCTGCCCAATCCCGACGATCATTTGGTGCTGCCCGACATCATCTCCAAGGAGCCGCTGGGGCCGGTGGTGCGCCAGGGCGACTTCCAATGGTTCACGATCGTCAGGTGGGTGCACTTCGCGCTGCTCAACGCCGAGGAACTGGGCGTCACCCAGGCCAACGCCGTCGAAATGCTGAAGTCCTCCAACCCTGATATACGGCGCCTGCTTGGCAAGGAGGGCGACTACGGCAAGGGCCTCGGCCTCGACAACGAATGGGCGCTCCGGATCGTCAAGCAGGTGGGCAACTATGGTGAGATCTTCGAGCGCAACGTCGGCGCCGGCTCGCGCCTCAAGATCGACCGCGGCTATAACCGGCTGTGGACCAAGGGCGGCCTGCAGTACGCCCCGCCGATCCGTTGAGAAGAGGTGGCGCGCGGACTCCGTCTCCCCGCTATTCTCGGGGAGAGGGCTGTAAAGCAGCGACGCCGCGCTCTTGATCCAGGGCTCTGCGTGGATAGGATTTCCCTTGTCTCTGCCCCTCACCCTTGTGTCCTGATCGCGAAATTCGAATTTCGCGATCTGAAGGACACTAGCCAACATTATGATCGCTAGTGCGATTCAGATCGAGAAGTCCGCTTCGCCACCTAGCCACGCGGATGCAGCGGACTCGATCATCGCACTGGCCCTCTCCCCGCAAGCGGGGAGAGGGGATCCGGACGGAACCTGACAATGGCGACTACGCCCGGCACGTACGGAGAGCGCAGGCCAACGCTCAAAGACCTCCTCTACCGCTTCGAGGCACGCCAGCTCATCTTCCAGGCCGTGCTGCTGGCGCTGGTGATCGGGGCGTTTGCCTGGGTGTTCGGCAATCTGCGCCGCCACAACGTGGTCTGGGGTTTCGACTTCCTCAATCAGACGGCCGGCTTCGACATATCGCAGTCGCTCATCGAATACTCCAACCGCTCAACGTACGGTCGCGTCTTCTGGGTCGGGCTCCTCAACACGCTGCTGGTCAGCGTGCTCGGCATCGCCGGCGCCAGCGTCATCGGCTTCGCCGTCGGCATCGCCCGGCTGTCCTCCAACTGGCTGATCGCCCGCCTGGCTGGGGTATACGTGGAGGTGGTGCGCAACGTGCCGCTGCTGCTGCAGCTGTTCTTCTGGTATTTCGCGGTGCTCAAGAACCTGCCGCCGCCGCGGGCCAGCTACGCGCTGCCGGGTGGCATGTTTTTCAACGTCAGGGGGCTTTATCTGCCGGCGCCCGTCCCGCAGCCGGGATTCTGGATCGTCGGGGCGGCCTTTGCCGTCAGTATCGCCGCCACCCTGGCGATCTGGTGGTGGGCGCGGCAGCGCCAAGGGCGGACCGGCGCCCGCTTTCCGGTGCTCTGGGCCGCACTGGCACTGCTCGTCGGCCTGCCGCTGTTGGCGTTCCTTGCGGCGGGACGGCCGCTCACGCTGGACTTCCCGGTGCTGGGCGGCTTCAACTTCCGCGGCGGCATTGCCGTGCTGCCCGAGCTGATGGCCCTGTGGCTGGGACTCGCCATCTATACAGCCAGCTTCATCGCCGAGATCGTGCGCGCGGGCATCCTCGGCGTTCCCAAGGGCCAGGCCGAGGCGGCCCAGGCGCTCGGCCTGTCGCGCGGGCAGACGCTGCGCCTCGTCGTCATCCCGCAGGCCGCCCGCCTCATCATTCCGCCACTGACGAGCCAGTACCTCAACCTCACCAAGAACTCCTCGCTGGCGGTGGCCATCGGCTATCCCGACTTCGTCAACGTGTTTGCCGGCACCGTGTTGAACCAGTCGAGCCTGGCGGTTGAGGTGATCCTGATCACCATGGGCATGTTCCTGGCCTTGAGCCTCGTCACCTCGCTGCTCATGAACTGGTTCAACCGGCGCATGGCCCTGGTGGAGAGATAGCGCCTTGGCAGAAAGCGGCCACACACCGGTCCCAGGCCACCCTGCGCAGCCCGCCTCCGGCGGCCGGATCCTGTGGCTGCGCGAGAACCTGTTCTCGTCCTGGACCAACACGGCGCTGACTGTGCTGGCGCTCTGGCTGATCTACAGGCTGGCGTCGACGGTGCTGGGATGGGCCGTGCTCAATGCCACCTGGCAGGGCCAGGACGGCAGCGACTGCACGCGCGCCGGTGCCGGCGCCTGCTGGCCGTTCGTGTACGCATGGTTCGGGCAGTTCATGTATGGCCGCTATCCGGACGCCGAGCGCTGGCGTGTCCATCTCACCTACGCCCTGGCGCTTGCGGGCCTCGTCCCGCTGATGGTCCCGCAGGTCCCGCACAAGCTGTGGTCGACGCTCTACCTGCTGGTCGTGTTCCCCGTGCTGGCCGTCATCCTGCTTTCGGGCGGCATCCTGGGACTGGAGCACGTGCCCACCGACCTCTGGGGCGGCCTGCTGGTGACGCTGGTGATCTCCTCGACCGGCATCGCCGCCGCGCTGCCGCTTGGCGTGGTGCTGGCACTCGGGCGGCGCTCGCCGATGCCGGTGGTGCGCTGGCTGTCGATCGGCTTCATCGAGGTCGTGCGCGGCGTGCCGCTCATCACGGTCCTGTTCATGGCCTCGGTGATGCTCCCCTTGTTCCTGCCTGAGGGGTGGACCATCGACAAGCTGGTGCGGGCGCTGATCATGGTGGCGCTGTTCTCGGCGGCCTACCTGGCCGAGGTTATCCGCGGCGGCCTGCAGGCGATCCCGCGCGGGCAGTTCGAGGCGGCCGATGCGCTCGGCCTCTCGTACCAGCAGAAGATGGGGCTGATCGTGCTGCCGCAGGCGCTGAAGCTCACAATACCCGGCATCGTCGGCACCTGTATCGGCCTGTTCAAGGATACCAGCCTTGTGCTGATCATCGGCATCTTCGACCTGCTCGGCATCGCCCAAACCGCGTCTGCCACGCCGACCTGGCTGTCGCCGGCCACGCCGATGACAGCCTACGTGGTTGCCGGCGTCATCTTCTGGGTATTCTGCTTCGGCATGTCACGCTATTCGCAGATGCTGGAGCGTCGGCTCGCGGCCGGTGGCGATCGGGCCGTAGCCAAGCCGGCATATGATTGACACCGTGCCGCCGGCCTCGCACGCGCTCTTGGACCGGCCTGAAGCCGGCTCTGAATCCCGCTGGCGTTCGCCGGCCCGAGAGGCTCTCCTGTCCGGCTTGACAATATAGACAGGTCACCTTTCTACTTTCGTCAGGCCGAGATGAAGGGATCGTCATGCAGGAAGGCAACGTTCCGGTCGTGATCGCCGGCGGCGGTCCGTGCGGGCTGATGCTGGCGAACGAGCTCGGGCGGCGCGGGATTGGCGTGCTGCTGGTCGACGAGAAGCCATCCACTGCGTTCAACCCGCAGGCCAACGCCACCCAGGCCCGCACCATGGAGCATTTCCGTCGCCTGGGCTTTGCCGACGAGATCCGCGCGCTCGGCATGCCGCCGGATTTTCCCACCGACATCGCCTATTTCACTCGCTATGCGCGCCATGAGCTGGCGCGGTTCTCGCTGCCCTCATCGAAGGACGCGCGCACCAGGATCGTCGGCCTGACTGGCTCATGGGGCGCCGCCGAGCTGCCGCACCGGGTCTCGCAGAAGTTCGTCGAGGCGACGCTGCGGCGCCACGCCGAGAAGCTCCAGGGCGTATCGATCAACTACGGCTGGCGGCTTGTCGATTTCGAGGATACCGGCGATGCCGTCCGCTGCGACATCGAGCGGGTGGCCGACAGCGAGAAGCGCCGCATCTTTGCCGGCTACCTGTTCGGCGCCGACGGGCCGCGGAGCTTCGTACGCGGGCGTCTCGGCTTCGGCTACGTTGGCGAGGCGGACACGGTGCGCGACTTCATGGGCGGGCGCATGTTCGCGCTCTACATCCGCTGCCCGGACTTCTACAAGATCGTCCCGCACGCCCCGGCGTGGATGAACGTGACGTTCAACCGCGACCGCCGTGCCTACATGGCCGCCGTCGACGGGCACGGCGAGTTTGCGTTCCATACCCAGCTGCGTGCCCACGAGGACGCCGATGCCACGTCCGACAGCGAGGCTCGCCGCATGTTCGAGGCCGCCGTCGGAGGCCCCATCGATGTCGAGATCCTCTCGCGCGCTTCATGGATCGCCGGGCGGACGCTGGTTGCCGACGGCTTCCAGCGCGGGCGGGTGCTGCTCGGCGGCGACGCCGTGCACCTGTTCACTCCGGCCGGCGGCCTTGGCTACAACACGGCCGTAGATGACGCCGTCAACATCGGCTGGAAGCTGGCGGCGGTGCTGAAGGGGCTGGCGCGTCCCTCGCTGCTCGATACCTACCAGATCGAGCGCAGGCCGCTCGCCGTGCGCAACACCTCCTACGCGCGCGCCTTCGCTGATTCGCTTGGCCTCTACGAGCCGGCCCCGGAGATCGAGGACGATACGGTTGCGGGCGCCGAGGCACGCCGTGTCGCGGGGGAGCACTTCAACAAGCACGCGCGTGCAGAGTTCAACATTCCCGGCGTGACCTTCGGCGGCCGCTACGATGGGTCGCCAATCATCGTGCCGGATGGCACGGCGCCGCCTCCGGATTCCGCCAACGACTACACGCCGACCGCCTGTCCGGGCGGGCGGGCGCCGCACGTCTGGCTTGCCGACGGACGCTCGCTCTACGATACCTTCGGGATCGAGTGGACACTCCTGCAGCTGCGCCGCGACAGCCAGGTTGCGGGCGAGATCGCCAAGGCAGCGCGCGCCCTGGGTCTTGACCTGACGGTCGTCAAGATCGAGCGCGATGATCTGCGCGATCTCTACGCGGCTGATGCCGCCCTGATCCGGCCCGACCAGGTGGTCGCCTGGCGTGGCAGCATGCCCGGCGATGCGCTGAGAGTGGTTGCACGGGCATCGGGGGCTGAAAAAGGGGAGTGGGGGATCGGAAGTGGGGAATAGGGGCGCTCGTCCATTCCCCTCACTCCCCATTCCCGATTTCCCCACTCCCCTCTTTGGGCGGCGGAGACTGTGACGGAGATCACACGATCTCCGCCTTCCTCAGGATCGGGATTACCTGTTCGCCGAACAGCTCGACGGCCCGGATGCGCTGCTCATCGAGGGTGCGGCCCAGGATCGCAACGATGTGACCGGCGCCGGTGGCGCGGCACTGGGCGATGATCTGATCAGCCACCTGCGCCGGCGTGCCGCCAATGAACTCGTCATCGTGGATCGTGAAGCCGGTCTTGGCGTCGAGCAGCGAGGACGCGCCCGCCTTCACGCGTGGGTCTCCCGCCGTCACCTTGCGCGTCATCTCCTTGGCGATATTCATCCTCTCGAGCGCCTCGGCCTCGCTGTCGGCGACGGTGATGTTGCGGCGGATGCCGAGCTGATCGGGGCCTGCGGGCATTCCCAGCCTGTCGGCCTCGGCGCGGTACGCATCGAAGATCTCCTTGATGCGGCCGGTCCCCTCGAACGCGGTGCAGATCTTGGAACCGCGCCGGGCCGACCTGATGGCAGAGGCCGGGCTCACCACCGTCGTCCACTTCGGCGGCGGCTGCTGCAGCGGCCGCGGGACGATGCGCAGAGCCTCGAAATTGTAGTAGCGCCCCTGATGCGAGATCACCGGCTCGGCAAGCCAGGCGTCGAGGATCGCCAGCGTCTCGTTGAAGCGTTCCCGGCTCTCCTCCGCCCCCAGGCCGGTCTTGGCGATCTCCTGCGGCACACCGCTGGCACAGCCGATCTCCAGCCGGCCGCCGGTGAGGTGGTCAAGCATGCCGATCTCCTCCAGCACGCGCCACGGCTGGTAGAACGGCAGCACCACCCCCATGGTGCCGAGCCGCAGCCGCGTAGTGGTGCGGGCAACCGCCGCGATCAGCAGGTTGGGCGAGGGGCTGTAGGAAAGCCCGAAATGATGCTCGCTGAAGAATATGCCCTCGTATCCCAGCGCATCCATGCGCTGCCAAAGGGCAACGCCCTTGTCGAACACGGCGGTGGCGGTTTGCGGAGTGATCGTCTCACCCTGGGAATCCGGCGCATACAGGAACTCGAAGACCCAAGTCTTGATCATGCGTTCCCCCCGTTGGCTGCGGTCGGTCTGCACGCGGCACTTTTCTCTTCGTTGCAGCTCTGCCGTCGTGAAGCGCGCCCTCCTGAAATAGGAAGGATGGCTGTCTATTTTGTCAAGCCGTGAGTCCGGCTCGAAAGGGTGTCGAAGCCGGCGCCGTAGAGCGCAAGCGCACCGCGCAATACGTCCATTGCCATCGCGCCCACCTCCTCGCGCATCTCGCGCTCCGCCCGGTCGACCGCCTGACGGAAGGCCTGGAGCCAGACGAGCCCGTCGGGCGTGAAGGTCACGATGCGCGCACGCTTGTCCGAGGGGTCGACGCTGGTGACGACCAGTCCCAGCGCCGCGCACTGGTTCACCAGCTCGCCCATCGCCTGCTTGGTCATGCCGGCGCGGCGCGCCAGTTCCGACACGCGGGTCCCGTGGACGTCCAGGTTGCGGGTGAGCGAGACGTGCGAGATGCGCGCCTGCGGATGCCCCGCGTCGGCCATCAGCTCCAGCACTCGCGATTCGAAGCGCGAAACCGCGTTGTTCAGTAAACGGCCGATATTGTCATGACGCCAGCCGTCGCCAAGGCTGCGGCCAGCACCGAGCGGGGCCGGTGCACGCCGCCGTGCCGTCGCCGTTGCATGAGGCCTTGCCATCATCGCTCCCATCGGGTGGTCGCCGCGAGGTTAGACCGATCCTCCGGCCACCGCACGCCCGATGATGGCGCGGACAGACGACTGGCGGCAGTCAAACGCCGAGGTAGGCCTCGCGCACCGCGTCGTCGGACTTCAGCTCCGCGCTCGTCCCCGACAGCACGATGCGGCCGCTCTCCAGCACATGGCCGCGGCTCGCCACCGAGAGGGCAAGCGTGGTGTTCTGCTCCACCAGCAGAATGGCGGTGCCGGCGCGGCTGACGCTCAGCATGGTGTCGTGCAACTCGTCGACCACCTTGGGGGCCAGGCCGTGGCTCGGCTCGTCCAGCAGGAGCAGGCGCGGCTCCAGCATCAGCGCACGCGCGATCACCACCATCTGCTGCTCCCCGCCGGAAAGCGTGCCGGCGCGCTGGCTGAGACGCTCACGCAGGCGCGGGAACATCTCCAGCATGCGCTCGCGCCGTTCTGCCAGCCCCGGCTGGTTCCGCACGCTGTAGGCGCCAAGCATCACGTTCTCGTCCACCGTCATCTCGGGAAAGACATGGCGTCCCTCGGGCACGTGGGCAACGCCCAGCGGCGGAATGAGATGCGCCGGCCGGCCCACCAGCTCGGTGCCGCCCAGGCGGATCGAGCCCTTCACGCGCGGCACCAGGCCGGAGATGGAGCGCAATAGTGTGCTCTTGCCGGCGGTATTGGCGCCGATCACGCACACGAACTCGCCGGCGGCAATGCTGAGCGAGATGTCCTGAAGCGCATAGCCGGCGTCGTAGCCGGCGTGCAGGTCCTCGATGGCCAGCAACGGTGCCCCGGCAGAGGCGGCGGAAAGGGGTGCGGTGCTCATGCCGCGGCCTCGCGTCCGAGATAGGCGCGCACCACCTCGGGGTCGCGCGACACCTCCTGCGGCGTTCCCTCGGCGATCTTGCGGCCGAAGTTCAACACCACGATGCGGTCGCACAGGGACATGATGGCACGCATGTGGTGCTCCACCACGATCAGCGTGAGGCCCTCCCTGCGCAGCGTCCGCACCAGCTCCATGAACTCGTCCATCTCGCGGTGATTGAGCGCCGCCATCGCCTCGTCGAGCAGAAGCACCTTGGGCTCGGTGCTGAGCGCGCGAGCCACCTCCACGCGGGCGCGCTCCGGAAAGGAGAGGTCGCCGGCCAGCTTATCGGCGATGGCGTCGAGCCCCACCTTGGCAAGGCAGGCATGGGCGAACTCGCGCGCGCCCTTCACGTCGCGGTGCAGGAGGCCGCCGATCAGTACGTTCTCGATGACGCTCGATTCGAGGAACAGGGCCACGTTCTGGAACGTCTTCACCATCCCTGCCGCCGCGATACGGTGCGGCTTGAGACCGGCGATCTCGGCGCCGGCCAGGCGGATTGCACCGCTGTCTGGCTTGTGCAGTCCGACCAGGGTCGAGAACAGCGTCGTCTTGCCGGCGCCGTTCGGCCCGATCAGGCCGACAATCTCGCCGGCGTTGACGGAGAGCGAGACTCCGTCCAGCGCCTGCAGACCGCCGAAGCGCTTCGAGACCGCATCGACCTGGAGCAGCGCGCTCATGCCTTCGACCTCCTGAAGCGCTTGGCCACCCACTGGCCCATGGCCACGATCCCGCGCGGCTGAATGAGGATCACCGCAATCAGCAGGAGGCCGTACACGAGCTGCGAGAGGCCCGCGGCGCGCGAGGAAAGCCAGTCGTTGGCGAGTTCCTCCAGCGGGATGATGAAGAACGCGCCGAGGATCGGCCCCACCGCGGTGCCGATGCCGCCGATGATGGCGATCAGCGCCACGCGGATCGAGATGGGCGCGATGCCGAATACCGTGTCAGGGTCGAAGAAATACTGGAACTGCGCGTAGAGTGTGCCGAGCGCGGCGGTAAGCGCGCCGGAGATAACGGCGGCGACGATCTTGGTCCGCGCGGTATCGACGCCAATCACCTCGGCGGCGTCTGGGTTCTCCTTCACCGCGCGCAGGCGGTAGCCGAGCTTGCCGTTGCGGACGGTGAGGAAGACGGCGGTGACGGCGATCAGGGCACCCAGCATGATCCAGTAGTAAGGCCTCGGCGCCTTGAACTGCAGCATGGCGAGGCTGTCTGGCGCGAACGGTACCGACAGACCGACCGGCCCGCCCGTCAGCCCGCTCCAGGAGTTCGCCACCAGCCGCATCACCTCGCCGAAGGCCATGGTGGCCAGGGCAAAGTAGTGCCCGCGCAGGCGCATGGTCGGCACGCTGATGAGCAGGGCGGCCGCACCCCCGAGAGCGGCGGCGGCGATCATGCCGATCCAAGGCGAAATGCCGAAATGGATCAGCAGGAGCGTCGAGGTATAGGCACCGATGCCGAAGAACGCCGCGTGGCCGAGCGACATCTGGTTGGCAAGCCCGCCGACGACGTTCCACGCCTGCGCCATGGCGGCGAACAGGAGCGCCAGGGTGAGGATGCGGATGGTGTAGCCGCGCGGCTCCAGGAAGAAGGGCACCAGAGCCGC
>DASURA010000091.1:0-6465 GCA_036280295.1 Hyphomicrobiaceae bacterium | reverse complement strand
CGCGCGGAAGCCTAGCGCCGGACGACTGCGATCGTCCAGAAAGACAAACGACTTAGCCGGCCCTTTGCGGCCCCAATGGGGCCAACGAAAGGCAGGGTGCGCGCTATTTACCGGCGGTCATGCCCACCGCCGCCGCGGTTGTGAAAATCCTCGACGCAGCGCTATAAGGCTGCGCGCGGGCCGCATCTCGCCGCCCCAATCAACACCAGCAAGCAAGACCAGACCCAACGGAGAGCCGGATGGCCATCGAGCGCACATTATCGATCATTAAGCCGGACGCCACCGAGCGCAACCTCACCGGCGCCGTTAACGCCTTGATCGAGAAGGCAGGCCTGCGCATCGTCGCGCAAAAGCGCGTGCGCTGGAGCAAGGAGCAGGCGGAGAAGTTCTACGAGGTGCACAAGGCGCGGCCGTTCTATGGCGACCTGGTCGCGTTCATGACCTCGGGCCCGATCGTGGTGCAGGTGCTGGAGGGCGAGAACGCGATACTGGCCTATCGCGACGTGATGGGTGCCACCGATCCCGCCAAGGCGGCTTCGGGCACCATCCGCAAGGAGCTGGCCGAGAACATCGAGCGCAACACGGTTCACGGTTCCGACAGTGCCGAGAACGCCGCTACCGAGATTGCGCTCAACTTCAAGCCCGAGGAGATCGTCGGGTAGTCGGGCTCGTGACAGCGCGAGGTGGCGAGATCGCGGCACCGATCCCGCGGCCTCGTTGCCGTGCGGGCCGCATGCTTTTCACGCGGGTTGCACGGGGCGCGGCGGCAAAGGGCCTTGCAGCATGATCACGCCGGGGTATGTGCGCGCCATGGCGGACTACAACCGCTGGCAGAACGAGAATCTGTACGGCGCGGCTCACGGCCTGGGCGAGGCCGCGCGCAAGGCGCCGCGCGGCGCCTTCTTCGGCTCGATCCATGCCACGCTCAACCATCTGCTCTGGGCCGACCAGATCTGGATGAGCCGGCTCACCGGCACGCCCAGGCCCAAGGCCGCCAACATCCCGCAATCGCTCATCATGCATGAGGCCTGGGATGAGCTCCGGCGTGAGCGCGCGACCTTCGATCAGGTAATCCTCGACTGGGCCGAGCAACTTACGCCAGCCGGGCTGGAGGGAGACGTGTCGTGGCATTCCGGCGTGACCGGCCGCGACATGACCAAGCCCAAATGGCTAATCGTCACGCACATCTTCAACCACCAGACCCACCACCGCGGCCAGGTGCACTGCTTGCTGACGCAGGCCGGCGTGACGCCGGGGATCACAGACTTGGCGTTCCGCGCGTAAGGCTCGATCATCTGATTTCGGCAGGAGCCTGGCCCATTCGTCGGCCCAGAGATGCAGCGGCAGGATCAGCGCGATGAGCTTCCTGCCCTGCGGCGTCAGCCCGTAGCCCTCCTCGCCGTGCGCGACGATGCCGGCTTCGCGCAGCTCCGCGAGGCGGGCATTGAGCACGCTCGGGTTCGTCCCGGCGGCCCGCTGCAAGGCCCGGAAGGTGAGATGCCGCTCGCGCAGCTCCCAGAGGATGCGCAGCGCCATGCGCCGGCCCAGCAGGTCGAGCAGCGCCATGATCGGGCGGCCGGTGGCGGACCCGCGCACGCGTCGGTGGGGAAGCGGTGTCGTCACGCTATGGATTCCGTAGCATAGGGCTGACGGGAGTGCTAAGGAAAGCATAGCACAGCCAGCACCGGAGAGCCCGATGTCCGAGGCGCCACGCATTCCGCCCGCCGAGCCGCCCTACCCGCCGGAGGTGCAGGCGCGCCTCGATGTCCTGATGCCGCCCGGCATCCCGCCGCTCGTGCTGTTTCGCGTGCTCGCCCGCGACCGCCGCCTGTTCGAGCGCTTCATGGCCGGCGGCCTACTCGACGAGGGGCATCTGACGCTCAGGCAGCGCGAGATCGTCATCCACCGCGTAACGGCGCGTTGCGGCGCCGAGTACGAATGGGGCGTGCATGGCAGACTCTTCGGCCGGCGTGCGGGCCTCGATGCGGCTGAGCTGCGCTCGACGGTGCACGGCGGGCCGGGGGATGCCTGCTGGCGCGACCAGGACCGCCTGCTGCTGCGCCTATGCGACGCGCTCCACGCCGAGTGCACGCTGGATGACGCGCTCTGGGCCGATCTCCGCGCCGCCTTCAGCGAAGAGGCTATTTTGGAGCTGTTGCTGCTCGCCGGCTTCTATCGCACCGTGTCATACTTGGCGAACGCCCTGCACCTGCCGCCGGAGCGCTTCGCGCTGCGGTTTCCGGAGTAGGCGCCGCGAAGCCCCACCCGACCTACCGCCCCTTGTACTGCGGCTTGCGCTTCTCATTGAAGGCGTTGATGCCTTCCTGCCGATCCTCGGTGACGACCGTGTGGTTGTAGGCCTCGATCTCGAAGGCGTAGCCGGACATGCGGTCGAGCTCGGTGGCCTTGTCGAGCGCCTTCTTGGCCTGCCGCACCGAAACCGGCGCGTTGGCGGCAATCCGCTGCGCCACAGCCCAGGTCTCCGCCAGCAACTGTTCGTCCGGACACACCTTGTTGACCATGCCCCAGGCCAGCGCGTCGGCGGCGGAGAACGGCACGCCGGTGAGGGCGATCTCCTTGGCGCGCTTGACGCCCACCGCGCGCGGCAGGTTCTGGGTGCCGGCCGCACCCGGAATGATGCCCAGCGTCACCTCCGGCAACGCGAAGCGCGCAGACTGCGCGGCGTAGATGAAGTCACACGCCAGCGCCAGCTCCATGCCGCCGCCGAACGCAGGACCGTTGACGGCGGCAATCACCGGGATCGGGCAGTCCATGAGCGCCCGCACCATCTGTTCAAGGATGGCGTGCTGGCGGCACCAGACTTCGTCCGGCATGCCCTTGCGCTCCTTGAGGTCGGCACCGGCACAGAAGCTCGTCCCCGCGCCGGTCAGAATCAAACAGGCTGCCGCCTTGCCGGGCTCAACGTAGAGCTCCGTGAAGCAGGCCCGCAGCTCCTCCATCATGCGCGTATTCATGGCATTGCGCGCCGCCGGCCGGTTCAGCGTGACAACGCCAACCCGGTCCTCGCCGACAGCGACGGTGATGGTCTCGTAGGGCATGTGGTGTTCCTGTGACGGCCATGGCTGTGGCCGGTTTCTTGGCCAGTTTTGGCAGGGTTTCGGCGCTCAAACGCGAGCAGGGCCAGGGACAAGAGCGGGTGCGTCTAACGTGATTTTGGCCAATTTCTTGGCCAGCTCGCAAGGCCCCCACAATCACCCCGGTGCCCGCTGTGCCAGCCAGATGCCACCCAGCACCAGGGCGAGGGCGACGGCGTGGAAGAGGGCGAACGGCTCGCCGATCAGCACGACCGCAAGGATGGCGGCGAAGATCGGCACCAGGTTCACGAACACGCCCGTCCGGCCAGGACCGATCAGGTCGACGGCGCGGACAAAGAACAGCTGGGCCAGCGCGGAAGGAAAGATCGCCACGTACAGCGTCACCAGCAGGCCCTGCCAAGTGGGCAGCGACCATCCCTCCAGCATGATCTCAACTGCCGCCAATGGCAGCGACGTGATGGCAGAGATCAGCGCCAGCAGCGCGAAGAATGCCGTGCCGGGCATCTTCGGACGGTCGCGCAGGCCCACGGTGTAGGCCGCATAGAGGCCGCAGGCCGTGAGCATGAGAAGATCGCCGCGGTTGAAGTCCATCTCGAGGATCTGCAGGGGATGTCCGCGGGTAGCCACCACCACCACGCCCACAGCGGTGATGACAACGCCGATGATCTGCGACAATCTCGCCCTGGTGCCATAGGCCAGAAAGGCACCGGCCAGCACCATCACCGGCACGGAGCCCTGCAGGATGCCGATGTTGACGGCGCTGGTACTGTGCGCCGCCACGTAGAACAGGGCGTTGAACACAGTCAGCCCCAGCATGGCCAGCACGACGATGCGGCCGAGCTGCGGGCGCACCTCGCCCCAGTGCGCACGCACCTCCGTCCCGTACAGCGGCCACATCACGCCAAGCACCAGCACCCAGCGCAGGCAGACGAGTTGCATCGGCTGGATCTGCCCAACCGCTAGCCGCCCGGCTACGGCGTTGCCCGCCCAGAAGATCGAGGTAAGAGTCAGCAGCACACCCGGCCACTGATAGAGACGTGCCACCGCGTGGGTTGCGACGGACGCTGGGGCGGTATGGTTCAAGCGCTCCTCCCGTGGCCCACCCGGGCTGCAGCGCCGCTTCGCGTGGTCCATTGAACCCGCCATAGCGCAGGATGCGCGTGCAAGCTACCGCCCCAAGCCGGCATCAGACTTGAGCTAATGGTGCCGTGATGGTGTCAGACCCGCAGGTCTGACACCAGGAACGGTACGAACTCCAGATTGTGAGGCGGGTAAATGGTGTCAGACCCAGGGTCTGACACCTCACTCCACGTCCTTCCGCCTTGGCACGCTCGGCACGGCACTGCCAGGCTTGGGCCGCTCCTTCTTCTCCTTCGGCGCCGACAGCGCCTTGCGCGGCGAGGCCTCGACCAGGGCAGGACCTTCGCCGTCCTCATCCTCGTCGTCGTCGTCATCGTCGCTGTCGGGCTTGGCCTTCGGCTTGGGCTCGGCGGGGAAGTACTCGAAGGCGAGCGTCTTCTCGCCGTCCTCGCCGTCCGCCACCAGCACCTTGACGGCGCCGCCGTGCTCCAGCTTGCCGAACAGCAGCTCATCGGCGAGCGGCTTCTTGATGTACTCCTGGATCACGCGGGCCAGTGGCCGGGCGCCGAACTTCTCGTCGTAGCCCCTGTCAGCCAGCCACTTGGCGGCGTCCTCGGTCAGCTCGATGGTGACACCGCGGTCGGCGAGCTGCGCCTCCAGCTGGAACACAAACTTCTCGACCACCTTCAGGATCACTTCCATCGGCAGCCCCGAGAAGGGGATCACGGCGTCGAGGCGGTTGCGGAACTCCGGCGTGAACAGCCGGTTGATCGCCTCCGCGTCGTCGCCCGTGCGCTTGGTCGAGCCGAAGCCGATCGCCGGCTTGGCCATATCGGCCGCCCCCGCGTTGGTGGTCATGATCAGGACGACGTTGCGGAAGTCGACCTTCTTGCCGTTGTGGTCAGTCAGCTTGCCGTGGTCCATCACCTGCAGCAGGATGTTGAACAGGTCCGGGTGCGCCTTCTCGATTTCATCCAGCAGCAGCACGCAGTGCGGATGCTGATCGATGCCGTCGGTGAGCAGGCCGCCCTGGTCGAAGCCGACATAGCCCGGGGGCGCACCGATCAGACGCGAGACGGTGTGCTTCTCCATGTACTCCGACATGTCGAAGCGCAGCAGCTCCACACCCATCAGCGAGGCCAGCTGCTTGGCCACCTCGGTCTTGCCGACGCCGGTGGGGCCGGAGAACAGATAGCAACCGATCGGCTTCTCCGGCTCGCGCAGGCCGGCGCGCGACAGCTTGATGGCGCTCGCCAGCGCGTCGATCGCCTTGTCCTGGCCGAACACCAGCCGCTTCAGGTCCTTCTCGATGTTGATCAGGACCTCGGCATCGGACTTGGTGATGGTCTTCGGCGGGATGCGGGCCATGGTGGCGACCGTGGCCTCCACCTCCCTGACGGTGATCTTCTTCTTGCGCTTGCCCTCCGGCAGCAGCATCTGCGACGCGCCGGTCTCGTCGATCACGTCGATCGCCTTGTCCGGCAGCTTGCGGTCATTGATGTACTTGGCGGACAGCTCCACCGCCGCCTTTACGGCGTCGTTGGTGTACTTGAGCTTGTGGTACTCCTCGAAATAGGGCTTCAGGCCCTTGAGGATCTCGACGGAGTCCTCGACGGACGGCTCCTTGATATCGATCTTCTGGAACCGGCGCACCAGCGCCCGGTCCTTCTCGAAGTGCTGCCGGTACTCCTTGTACGTGGTGGAGCCGATGCAGCGCAGGCTGCCCGACTGCAGGGCCGGCTTCAGCAGGTTCGAGGCATCCATGGCACCGCCCGAGGTGGCGCCGGCCCCGATCACGGTGTGGATCTCATCGATGAAGAGGATCGCGCCAGGGTAGTTCTCGATCTCCTTCATCACCGCCTTCAGGCGCTCCTCGAAGTCGCCGCGATAGCGGGTGCCGGCGAGCAGCGCGCCCATGTCGAGGGCGAAGATGGTGGCGTTGCGAAGCACCTCCGGCACTTCGGCGTTGATGATCTTGCGCGCCAGGCCCTCCGCGATGGCGGTCTTGCCGACGCCAGGATCGCCCACGAACAGCGGGTTGTTCTTCTGCCGCCGGCACAGCACCTGGATGGTGCGCATCACCTCGGCCTCGCGGCCGATCAGCGGGTCGATGCGGCCGACCTTGGCCTTCTTGTTGAGGTTGACACAATAGGTGTTGAGCGCATCCTGCGGCTGCTTCTTGCCGCCTTCCTCGCGGCCCTCGCCGTTCTGGTCCTCGTCGATGCCGCGCACGTGCTTGGGCTCGGTCATGCCGGGCCGCTTGGCGATGCCGTGCGAAATGTACTGCACCGCCTCGAAGCGGGTCATCTCCTGCTCCTGCAGGAAGAAC
>DASURA010000090.1:0-26430 GCA_036280295.1 Hyphomicrobiaceae bacterium | reverse complement strand
CCGCAGCATCATTGCCGACCTGCCCGACAAGACCGAGGTGAAGGCCTTCTGTCCCCTGAGCCGCAAGCAGGCGGCGCTCTACACACAAGCCGTCGATGACCTGGGCCGCCAGCTGGAGACGGCCGACGGCATGGCGCGCCGCGGGCTGGTGCTGGCCTTCCTGATGCGCTTCAAGCAGATCTGCAACCACCCCTCGCAATGGCTGGGCGACGGCCTCTGGACGGAGGAGGATTCGGGCAAGCTCGGCCGCTTGCGCGAGATCGCTGAGGTGGTGGCCGCCCGGCAGGAGAAGGCGCTGATCTTCACGCAGTTCAAGGAGACGACGGCGCCGCTGGCCGCCTTCCTGGGCTCGGTGTTCGGCCGACCGGGCCTGGTTCTGCACGGCGAGACGCAGGTGGGCAAGCGCAAGGAACTGGTGCGCCGCTTTCAGGAGGACGAGGACGTCCCCTTCTTCGTGCTGTCGGTGAAGGCCGGCGGCGCCGGGCTCAACCTCACCGCGGCCTCGCACGTCGTCCACTTCGACCGGTGGTGGAATCCGGCTGTGGAGAACCAAGCCACCGACCGCGCCTTCCGCATTGGCCAGACCCGCAACGTGCTTGTGCACAAGCTGGTCTGCCGGGGCACGGTGGAGGAGCGAATCGACCAGATGATCGAGAGCAAGAAGCAGCTGGCGGGGGACTTTCTCGAAGGCGGGGCCGAGCTGCAGCTGACCGAGATGAAGGACGAGGAACTGATGAGGCTCGTGGCGCTCGATCTCGGCGCGGCACTGAGGGAGGGGTGAGCGGTGTCCTACTACGATGGGTGGCGGCCCTACGTGCCGGTCGCCGAGCGACGCGCCAGGGCGGAGAGGAAGCTGGCCTCCCTGCGCAAAAAGGGCCAGACAGTCAGCCCGGTGCGGATCGACGGCCGCACCATCGCCCGCTCGTTCTGGGGCAAGGCGTGGTGCTCCAACCTGGAGCGCTACAGCGACTTCGCCAGCCGCCTGCCGCGCGGCCGCACCTACGTACGCAACGGCTCGGTGGTGGACTTGCAGATCGCCAAGGGCGCGGTGCGCGCCATGGTCAGCGGCTCCGAGCTCTACACGGTCGAGGTGGACATCGCGCCCGCGGCGGCGAAGCGCTGGAAGGCTATCTGCAGGGACTGCGCGGGCAGCATCGACTCGCTGGTCGAGCTGTTGCAAGGCCGCCTCTCGGAGCGGGTGATGGACCGGGTGTGCCGGGAGGGTGACGGGCTGTTCCCCTCGCCGGGCGAGATCGACCTCAACTGCAGCTGCCCCGACTGGGCCGACATGTGCAAGCACGTCGCCGCCGTGCTCTACGGCATCGGCGCGAGGCTCGACGCGAGCCCCGAGCTGCTGTTCAAGCTGCGCGGCGTGGACGAGACAGAGCTGCTGGCGAGCGCCGACCGGCACGTGTTCCTGAGTACGCCCTCCCCGGTGGGAGCCAAGGTGCTCGACGCCGATGATGCGACCGCCCTGTTCGGGCTGGAGATGGCCGAGCAGAGCGGGTCCGAGGGCTCCGCCTGCGGTGAGCAACAGCCTGCCAGGAAGAGGTCGAGACAGCCGGACGGGCGCGCCGGAGCCCAAGCCGCCGCAAGCAGGAAGAGCGACGCGCGCCGTGCGCCAATCGACCCGCCGAGGGCTCCCGGCGCAGCCGGCCGGCGAAGGCCCAGGAAGCCAGGAAGCAAGCAATGACCGCCTGATGGCTTTCCGACCCGAGCCGCATACCAACGCTGCTATCGGTCAATCTCCCATAGCGATAACAAAAACATAGGTGTTCGCAGTTTCATCCAGGACGGTGCGCCAGCACTTAGCTTGTCACAATCGCCCTGTTTTGGGTGTTGCAGATGTTTTGTTTTGGGTTCTGCCCCCCTGCCGGCGTTCATCGGTCGTTCTCCCACGCCTCGATGGCCCGCTTGGCCCGCTTCTGCTGACTGGCCCCCTTCACATACTTGGCCACCATCCGGCTCGTGACGTGCCCGGTGATGGCCTGGATATCCGTCTCGCTCAAACCCAGCTCGGCCAGCGTGCGCGCGGCCGTCTTTCGCAGGCCATGGAGAACGCAGTCGTCCGGTAGCCCGGCCTGGTCTATCGCATCTGCGAACCACGCCCCGTAATAGGTCTCGTCGAACGGCTTGCCCTGCGTTGGTGTCACCAACAGGTGCCCGATGCCGGCGACGCCGCGGGCAAGCTCGGCAGTCAGCTCCCGGTGCTCTGGAATCCATAGCTCCTCGTCGGTCTTCGACTGCACAACGCAGATACCGCCGTCGCGCCGATGCGCCCGCGTGCGCGATATCTGGTCACGCTTCCTCTGCCCGGTGTAGAGAGCCACGGCGTAGGCCCGGCGCTGCATGGTGCCCGGCTTCCATCTCGCTTCGAACCTGGCGCATTCCTCGTCGGTCCATGCGCGCCACTCGCCAACGGGCAGCTCTCTCATCTTCGCTGCCGGGCTCGACTCTATCAGCTCGTCGTCCACCGCGAAGTTGAGCAGCCGCTTGAGAAGGCGCAGCACGTTGTTGGCCGCACCCGGTGTCTCGGCCTTGGCGTCCCTGATTTGGCGGATGTGCCGGCGCTTCAAATGCGCCAGGCGCTTGCTGCCGTGCTCGGCCTGCAGCAGCAGCCCAATGCGCTCGTATTCGCCGCGGGTGCGGTCGCTCTTTGTCTTGAAGTCCGAAGAGGCCAGAAAATCGTTCACCAGCGCCCCGAACGTGCCGCGGGCATACGTGGCACCCTCGGCCGGAGAAACGCCTTGGCGGCCCGCTCTGGCGCCTTGGGCGCGGTCTCGGCAAGGAGGCGCTGATACTCGGCGTGGAACTCGTCGCTGCCCGGCTCGCCCGGCAGCCGCCAGACGCCGCCGCGGCGCACGAAATACCAGCGGCCGTGTGTCTATCTCGTTCATGCGTACTCCTATGTTCGGCATTCGCACTTTACCGAATTTATATCATGGGTTGAAGGCGCCGAGTTGCTGATTGAACCCACAAAAAATCTATTGACCACAACCCCTTGTAAGGTAGGGGTCACACGCAATATCAGCCGTGTTTTGGTGGGTTCAGTGTGCGCCAATGGTGGGAACGTGTAGGCAACTGTCCGTCTGTGTCCGGCCTTGTCCAATCTGGGACCGGATTGCAGAGTCTATCACATTTCTGTGAGTCGCCGGCGCGCAGCCAAGATCACTTGATGCGGTTCCCTCAATTGATGTCACCGCCTTCGTGGTCTGGCGCTCGGCGGAGCGCCCTTACTGGGGAGCGGCCGTCGTGGCATGAAAAAAGGGGCCCTTGCATGAAGGATCGGAAACCAACTTCGCGCCAAGAACGCGCATCTGAGATCAAGGACGAGCCCGATGCCGAAGAGCGCTTCAAGGGCATCCTCAAACGGACGCTGAACACGCCTCCGCCGCGGAAGCGCGAGGCGAAGCAGCCAAAGCCCCAGAAGCGCTAATGTCCGATCGCTGGCGGCTTCAGATAGCGGAAATCCCGCTGCTGACACGGCGCGTGGCTGTTCTCGCGTGTAAGGCGGGCCGCCCGCTCTCCGCACAGTCGGCATACATCGGGCGGGTAAGGTCCGACTAGCTTCTGCTCCAGCTCCTGGACGCGCTTTTCCAGTTCATCGATCCGAGTTGGCGCATCCCGCATCCGCCTCCACTCACCCCAGCGGTCGAGAAGCTTCAAGATGTCATCCAATCCCCAAGCCATCGGCAATCTCCATGACGGCGGCATCGTTCGCCGAGCACCGCGGCCGAACGCGCTCTGGGTCTCGGACTTCACCTACGTGGCGACGTGGCATTGCCAACATGCTCCACGATGAGGGTATCGACTACCACTACGAGGCACCGCTCGAGCGGGGCGGTGTGGTCAAGTATCCCGACTTCATCATCGAAGATGACGACACCGGCGTCACCTACTACTGGGAGCACTGCGGAATGCTCCATGATCGCGCTTACCGCCGGAGATGGGAGGACAAGCTCGACTGGTATCGCGCTCAGGGCATTCTCCCCATCGAGGAAGGGGGCGGACCGAATGGCTCTCTTGTGGTGACCAGAGACAATCCCGATGGCGGCATCGATACGCCGTCCATCGATGATCTAATCAAGAAGCTGTTCAAAGAGTGATCGGGAGGCGAACACGCTAAAGGATTGCATGCACAAGTAGGTGCACGCATCGAACCGGATCACCATGCCTTTGGTGTGAGGTCCGCCGTCCCAGCGATCCCTTCAGAGCCGTTCACGCTTGGCAGGGCTTGAGGCGGGCTCATGGTGTTCCATTTGCTCGGCACCACATTGTGGGGGCCTATCGTTCAGGATACGTTCGCGGCGCTCTGAATCTGTGATTCGCCGTCGTGCCGGGGGGCCGCGCCAGTGGACTATCTGACCCTTGAGACGCTGCGCACGAGCCACCCGGCCTGGCGGCTTCTCAGGGCCGAGAACGGGGCGCTCGTCGCAAGCTTCCTCGACCGCGTGTTCCTGCAGCCGAATGTGCGCCAGATGCCGGAATCGGAGCTGGCGCGCCAGCTCGACGACGACCTCTACCGGCTGCGCCGGCAGCTCGGCGAGGACCGCTTCCCGCGCGAGGCCAAGGCCTATCTCGACGACTGGGCGTCGGACAAGAGCGGCTGGCTGCGCAAGCGCTACGTGCAGGGCAGCGACGAGGCGCAGTTCGACATCACGCCGGCGACGGAATCCGCCCTGGCATGGCTCGCGAGCCTCGGGCGGCGCTCATTCATCAGCACCGAATCACGCCTGCGCACGATCTTCGAGCTGCTGCGCGACCTGATCACCGACACCGAGCCCGATGCCGCCGTGCGCATCGCCGAGCTGCAGCGCCGGCGCGCCGCCATCGACACTGAGATCGCCCGCCTCGGCACCGGCGACGTGCCGATGCTCGACGATGCCGTCATCCGTGACCGCTTCCATCTGATCGTGGAGACGGCGCAAAGCCTGCTGTCGGACTTCAGGGCGCTGGAGCAGAGCTTCCGCGATCTCGACCGCGACGTGCGCATCAAGATCTCGTCGTGGGAGGGCCGCAAGGGCGAGCTGTTGGAGCGCATCCTGGGCGAGCGCGACGCCATCGCCGAGAGCGACCAGGGCCGCAGCTTCCGCGCCTTCTACGATCTCCTGATGTCGACCGACCGGCAGGACGAGCTGACCCGTCTGCTGGAGCGTATGCTGGCGCTCGACCCGGTGCGCAGCCTGCGGCCCGACCGCCGCATCAGGCGCGTGCACTACGACTGGCTGATGGCCGCGGAGGCGACGCAGGGCACCGTCGCCAAGCTCTCCGGCGAGCTGCGCCGCTATCTCGACGACCGAACGTGGCTCGAGAACCGCCGCATCCTGCGCCTGCTGCAGGAGATTGAGACCCGCGCCATCGAGGTAAGCACCAACCCGCCAGCCGGCGACATCATGGAGCTCGATGCCACGGCCCCCGAGATCGCGCTGCCGCTCGACCGGCCATTGTACACGCCGCCGATGAAGCCGGACCTCGACATCGGCGTGCCGGGGACCGGCGACGACGGCGTGCCGGCGGACGCGCTGTTCGATCTTGTGCATGTCGACAAGGCGCGGCTGCAGGCGCAGATCTGGCGGGCACTGCAGGTCAAGGATCAGATCTCCCTGACGGACCTGGTCGACGACCATCCCCTGGAGCTCGGCCTGGCCGAGCTCGTCGCCTACCTGTCGATCGCCTCCGAGAATTCGAACCACCTGATTGACGACGGCGCGAGGACGGCGATCGAATGGAGCGATGCCGACGGCGTGACGGGGCGGGCGATCATGCCGTCGGTCGTCTTCGTCCGCCCGCATGGCGATTTGACCGATGCGAGCGACGCTGACAGCACCGCACGGGAGGCGCCGTGAGCGATACGAGCAACGCGGAGGGCAAACCCACCCGCGATATCCTGCCGACGACGGTGATCGCGCTGATGAAGGGCGTGGTCGAGCGCGCGCATGCACCGGGCGTCTGGCAGGACCTCATCAGGTGCACCTCGCAGGTGCGCGACCATGTACGCGTGATCGGGCTGGAGCTCATCATGAACGAGGCGGAGGGCTACGCCTATCTGCGCCAGCGGCCGGAGGCGGAAGGCGAGACGCCGCTGCCGCGGCTGGTGCCGAGGCGGCAGCTGACGTTCCCGGTAAGCTTGATGCTGGCGCTCCTGCGCCGCCGTCTCGCCGAGTCGGACGCCAGCAGCGGCGAGCGCCAGCTCGTCCTGACGCGCGAGGAGATCCACGACCTCGTGCGCCACATCTGGGGCGCATCGAGCAACGAGGCCAAGCTCGCCGACAAGCGCGATCGCGACATCGACAGGATCGTCGAGCTGGGGTTCCTGCGCCCCCTGGAGAAGGGGGGAGATACCTTCGAGGTGCGGCGCATCCTGGCGGCGTTCGTCGATGCCCAGTGGCTGAGCGCGTTCGATGAGCGCCTGGCCGCCTATCAGGCGCACGCCCGGCAGACACGCGAGGCAGCGGAGGGCACGTGAGCGATCAGCTGGACCTTCTCGACGCGGACGGTGGCGTTGCGCCTGCGGAAGCCGGCGCTACATCGGCCGTGCCGACCGCGGCGGAGCCGTCCCGCCTCGGCGGCGTGCGTCTGATGTCGGTCGAGGTGTTGAACTGGGGGACCTTCGACCAGCATATCTGGCAGCTCGATCTCATGGGCGGCAACGGCCTGCTCACGGGACAGAACGGCGCCGGCAAGTCCACCCTGGTCGATGCCATCACTACGCTGCTGGTCCCGGCGAACCGCATCAACTACAACAAGGCCGGCCAGGCCGAGCGCGACGAGCGCGATTTGCGCTCCTACGTGCTCGGCACCTACAAGAGCGAGCGCGCAGCAAGCGGCAACGGCGCAAGGCCGATCTCGCTGCGGTCGCCGCAGTCGACCTACAGCGTCATCCTCGGTCGCTTCCACAACGCCGACCTCGGCGAGACCACCACGCTGGCGCAGGTATTTTGGTTCAAGGAGCAGGGTGGCCCGCCGGCCCGCCTCTTCGTGGTGGCCGAAACGGACCTGGCGATCAAGACGAGCTTCACCGGCTTCGGGCGCGACATCAACACGCTCCGGAAGCGGCTGCGCGCTGTGCCTCCCATTGCCGTGCACGACAACTATGCCGCCTACGGCGCCGCGTTCCGCCGCCGTTTCGGCATCGCCAGCGAGCAGGCCATAGACCTGTTCCTGCAGACGGTCTCCATGAAGACCGTCGGCGACCTCACCGGGTTCGTGCGCCGGCACATGCTGGAGCCGTTTCCGGTCGAGGCGCGCATCGAGCAGATGATCCGCCACTTCGATGACCTGACCCACGCGCACGGCGAGGTGGTCAAGGCCCGCCAGCAGATCGAGCTGCTGACGCCGATCGTGGCTGATTGCGATCGGCACGCCGAGGTCACGCGCGAGCTGGAGCGGCTCACCGGAGCGCGCGAGGCGCTCAAGGCCTACATGGCAACGCAGCTTATCGGTCTGATCGACGAGCGGTGCGAGGCCGTCGACGGCGAGATCGGGCGCCTCGACCAGCGCATCGACAGCCTGCAGCACAAGGAGTCCGAGAACGAGCGGACGCGCGCCGCGATCGAGCGCGATATCAACGCCAATGGCGGGACGCGGCTCGGCCAAATCGAGCTGGAGCTGAGCCAGAAGGCCGGTGTCCGCGACGAGAGGCAGCGGCGCGCGCGGGATTATGCCGAGCTGACGAAGGCGCTGGACCTTGGCGTGCCGAGGACGCCCGAGACCTTCGCCGACCGCCTGACCGAGGCGAAGCGGCAGCTCGCGGCGCTGACCGATCAGGAAAGCACACTACAGAACAAGCGCAGCGATATCGAGTACGATCTGCGCAACAAGCGCGGGGACCACAAGGCCCTGACGGACGAGATCGACTCACTGAAGCGGCGGCGGTCCAACTTGCCAGCGCCGATGATCGCCTTGCGCGAGCAGTTGAGCGCGGCAACCGGCATCGGCGCGGAGGAGATGCCGTTCGCCGGCGAGCTGATCGAGGTGCGCCCCGAGGCGGGGGATTGGGAGGGTGCGGCGGAGCGTCTGCTGCATTCGTTCGCGCTCAACCTGCTGGTTCCCAATCGCCACTATGAGGCGGTCTCCGCCTGGGCCGAAGGTCATATTGGCGCACGCCTCGTCTACTATCGTGTGCCAGAGGATGTGGGCCTGCGAGCACAAACCCGTAAGCCGCAGACCCTATCGGCGAAGCTGCGCCTCAAGACGGATACACCGCTTTATAATTGGCTGCAGCGCGAGGTGGATCGCCGCTTCGACCACATCTGCTGCGCGAGCCTGGAGCAGTTCCGGCGCGAGCCCAAAGCGATCACCCGCAGTGGCCAGATCAAGGAGGGCGGCGATCGCCATATGAAGGACGACCGCCACCGCATCGACGATCGCACCCGCTATGTGCTCGGCTGGTCCAACGCTGCCAAGATCGGCGCGCTCGAGGTGCAGGCACGGGCGGCGGAGAAGACGATCCAGGCCGTCGCTCAGACGCTGGCCGGTATCCTCTCCGAGGTGAGCACGCTATCGACGCGTCGGAACAACCTCGCCCAGCTCTCCACCTATCAGACCTTCGCCGACATCGACTTTGCCAGCGTCGTGAGCGAGATCGCCGCGCTGGAGGAGGAGCGGCGGGCACTGGCGGAAGGCTCCGACGTCCTGAAAGCCCTGCGAGTCCGCCAGGAGGAGGCGGAGACCGCACGGCGCGAGCTGCGCAGCAAGCTCGACGCGGCCAACGGCGAGGTGGGAAAGCTCAATGAGCGGCGCGAGGAGCTCGACCGGAAGAGGGAAGCTGCTGAGGCTGCCATTGCCGCGGTGGATGAGGATCTGCACCGGCCTGCAACGCCGACGCTTGACGCTGTGCGTGCCGAGGTGATGGGCGAGCAGCGGCTCACCATCGAGGGCTGCAGCACCCGCGAAAGCGAGATCCGCAAGGTCCTGCAAGACCGCATCGATTCCAGGCAGGGAACGTTGCGCACGCTCGGCCAGCGCATCGCCGCGGCCATCAGCAGCTACCGCAACCGTTACCCGGAGGAGACTCGCGAGGTCGACAGCTCGGTCGAGGCGGCCGGCGAGTTGCGCAAGATGCTCGCCCAGCTCACCGAGGAGGGGCTGCCGAAATTCGAGGCGCGGTTCAAGTCGCTGCTCAACGAGAATGCCATCCGCGAGGTCGCGGGGTTCCAGTCCAAGCTGCGCGAGGAGGAGCGCACGATCCGCGAGCGCATCGAGCGCATCAACGACTCGCTGCACGACATCGACTACCACGACGGCACCTACATCGCGGTGGAGCCGACCGCCACGATGGATGGCGATGTCCGCGACTTCCAGCAGGACCTGCGCAAGTGCACGGAAGGCACGCTCACCGGCAACGAGGACAATGCCTACGCGGAGGCCAAGTTCATGGAGGTGAAGCGTGTCATCGAGCGGTTCCGCGGCCGAGACGGCCAGGTCGAGCAGGACTTGCGGTGGACGCGGAAGGTGACCGATGTGCGCAACTGGTTCGAGTTCTCGGCCTCGGAGCGGTGGCGCGCCGACGACAGCGAGCGCGAGCACTATTCCGATTCGGGCGGCAAGTCGGGCGGGCAGAAGGAGAAGCTCGCCTACACCATCCTGGCCGCCAGCCTCGCGTATCAGTTCGGCCTTGAGAAGGGCGCCGACCGCTCACGCGCTTTCCATTTCGTCATGATCGACGAAGCCTTCGGCCGCGGCTCCGACGAGGCGGCCGAGTTCGGGCTGACGTTGTTTAGGAAGATGGGGCTGCAGCTGCTCATCGCCACGCCGCTGCAGAAGATTCACGTGATCGAGCCACACGTATCGGCAGTTGGCTTCGTGCACAACGAGGACGGCAAGCGCTCGCTGCTGCGCAACATGACCATCGAGCAGTACCACGCCGAGCGCGGACGCCACCGCGCCACGGCAAAGCCGACCGCACCCAAGTGACGGCCATGCCCGCCTGGACGATGCCGGCCGACATCAAGGCCGAGACGGAGCGTCTGTGGCGGCAGGGCCGGCTCCTCGCCGCCGTGCTGCGGCGGATGCCCACGGCCGGTGGTGCATCCTCGCCGCCGTCGGACACGCCGGGCCACCCCCCTGGCAGCATCGCCCGTGCAGCGGACATTGACTTTCCCTACCGATTGCGCCTGCGCGCCCCGCGTCCCAGCGAGCTCGGCACGTCGTTTGAGGTGGTACGGATCTGGGTGCAGTCGCTCGAACGGGCGTCGCGGTCGCATGCCAGGGCCGGCTTCGACATCGAATGGCACGAGGTCAACACGCGTGCGCTTGGGCGCAACCGACTGCCGGCGGCGCTTGTCCTTCCCTCCCTTGCCGATGCCCTCGCGCTCGTCAACCGTCAGGCTGAGGCCGATCGCTTTCGAGCGTGCGCCGAGGCGGCCCTGTCGCGCTGGCCGGTGCTGGCCGGCTGGCTTGGCCGGCGCGCGCTCCTGGTGCTGGAGCACGAACAGGACTGGTTGCGCATCCTCGACGTGGCGGGCTGGATGGTGGCCAACCCGCGATCGGGCCTCTACGCCCGGCAGATCGACGTGGCCGGCGTCGACAGCAAGTTCATTGAGAGCCGCAAGGGGGTCTTGAGCGAGCTGCTCGACGTGCTGCTGCCGGCCACGGCGATCGATGCCGCGGCTGCAGGGCCGCAACGGTTCGAGAGCCGTTACGGCCTGGCCACCAAGCCCACGACCATCCGCTTTCGCCTGCTCGATCCCGCGCTTGCCGTGGCCGGCCTGTCAGACCTTGCCGTTCCCGTGGCAGAGTTTGCCAAGCTCGACGTGGGCGCCTCCCGCATTTTCATCGTCGAGAACGAGGTGACGTTCCTTGCGTTTCCGGCGGTGCCGGGCGGTCTCGTGATCTTCGGCAGCGGTTACGGCATCAACCGCCTCGCGGCGGCACGCTGGCTCGCCGGCCGCAGCGTTGCCTACTGGGGCGACATCGACACCCACGGCTTTGCCATCCTCGATCGGCTGCGCACGCTAATCCCCGCCACGCGGTCTGTGCTGATGGATCGCAACACGCTGCTCGCTCATCGTGCGCAGTGGAGCGTCGAATCGACACCGTACACCGGCGAGCTCGATCGCCTCCTTGCACAGGAAGGCGCGCTCTACGACGACTTGCGCCGCGACCGACTGGGACCGGGTATACGCTTGGAACAGGAGCGAGTTCGCTTCGGCTACGCCCAAACGGCCATTCTTTCGCTAACCTGAATCAAGGTCGGCCGATCTCCCTGCCAAGAAGCAGCGGTCCACGCACCACCGTTGCGAAGCACAGCCTTGCTGCTTGCAAGCCACCGCCTTGAGTAAGTAGCGGAGCTAGAATCTCGACATCGGGTTTCGGCAGACCACGACGCGGGTATTCGGGCAGTATCATGGACAAGCGCCGACTTTGCATCCTTGCACCGTCCGGCGTGGCGCGTTTCCAGATACGCCGTGCGCGTTTGCTACACGCGCGCCGACCCGGCGATCCTCGACATCTGCGAGGTGGCGTGAACGCGCTCCTCTACAAAACGCGGTGCAATCGATTTACACATTGATTGCAATCACATAGGTGTTCGCAGTTTCATCCTGTCCGGTGCGCCACCTCCACCCAGAAGTGCCCAGTCTTATTGGACTTCTGGCAACGTATACAAAGTTGGGGGCGCCACCGTATACAAAAATTACCCCCTTTGAGCCGTTTCCGTCCACCCTGCCCCCATGCTGGCAGCGAGGCGCCGGCGGTCTCAGTATTTCTGAGCCATCACCAGCGTCCGCCACCCGTACTTTGCCATGCGTTGGTGTGCCGTTGCGCCGTTCTCGGCATCAATCGTTGCGGCCGAGTGCCGGATGGCGTGAGCCCGCTTCTTCGGATCGAGGATGCCCGCCTCGATGCACCGATCCCTAAACCAGTTGCCGAACCCGGCGGGGCTGAAGGGCTTGCCGCATTCGGTCACAAGCCCATGTGCGAATCCCAACCTTGGGAGTGGCGTTGATGGTCGCGACCAACCCGTCAGTGAACAGGGGGCTCGCCTCGACGTCGGTCTTGCTGCGATTGAAATGGACGATGCGCTTGCCACCAACGGACTCGACCATCGGCCAACCTACCTTGACGGCGTCAACCCGCGCGCATCCCAGGTAGCGGAAAATATCGAACGCCAGCCGCGCCTTGGTGCAGATCGGATGCCGCTCCTCGAATGCCTCGATGTCCTTGGGCGTCCAGAGTTTGAAGCCCTTATCCGCATGCCCCTTGACCTTGGATAGTCCGAGCGCCGGGTTGGTCGGCAGAAGGTTCTCGCCTATCGCCCACTTGCACAGACGTCGCAGGGCTTTGACTCGTCCATTCGCGGCCTCGGGCAGGTTCGCCTTGATCTTACGATCTCGGAGCACCTTGAGATGCAGGAGGGTCAACTCAGTAAGTTGGCAGATCGGCGTACTTCTCACTCTTGGGCTTGACCAAGCAGGGCAGGTCGGCCGATGCGGCGCTCGCCGACCTGGGCGAAGCCGTTCACTACCAGATCCTCAAGGCGAACTGCGACACGGGGGAGGGCGAGCTGGCTCTGCAGCCCTGGCTCCAGGTCGAAGAGCCCGATCTGCTCGCCTCCGACCTCTGCCGCGGGTGGATCGATGCGCTGGAGGACCTCGGCCTGATCTGCGCGCTCTTGGCTTCACCGGCGTCGATCCGGCCGGCACCGGCCGCCCGGCTTATCACCCCTCTGATCCAGCTGAAGCTCTACATCTACGGCTACCTCAACCCGCGTGCATTCGAGCCGGCGGCTTGAGCGCGAGGCGGGCCGCAACGTCGAGGTCATGTGGCTCTTGGGCCGGCTGGCGCCGGACTTCAAGACGATCACTGATTTCCGCAAGGACAATGGGCCGGCGATCAAGAAAGTCTGCGCGCGCTTCGTCGAGGTGTGCCGCGAGATGGGATTGGTCGCGAAGGCCAGCGTCGCGATCGATGGCAGCAAGTTCAAAGCAGTGAATAACCGCGACAAGAACTTCACGCAGGCGAAAGTCGAGCGCCGGCGGAAGCAGTTGGAGGAGAGCGTGGTCCGCGAGGAAAATTCGGGAGCAAGCGGACGACGTGGTCATAAGTTGGAGGGTTACGGGGAAGACACTCGGGCATCCCGTCGCGCGCGCCCAGCCCCACGCCTGGTCGCAGAAGCACCGGGGCGGCAACTGAGCCCAGCTGAGATGAGACGAGGGAGTTTGCGCTGCGGGGAGAGAACAGGCCGGCGGCAGCGGACTGGCGGACCTACGACGAAATCAAAGGAGATCGACGTGAGCACGACGGCTCATGAGCCCTTCTCTCGGTCGGGTGGAGCCGCAGAGGGCCGTCGAGGCGGGTCGCTCCGCAGCCGCCTTAACTCATGCGCGAGCCGTTCGGCATCGTCGGCATGGCGGCTCAGCTCCTCACCCAGAACCCCATTGCGCCCCTTCTCGTGGTCAGCGATTTTCCTGATGAGCATTGCATTCTCTTGAACCGCGCGCAGGGCGGACCACAATGATTTGTCTTTTGCCTCCCGTTGCGCCGCTTGGAGACTGGCCGCGCTGAACGCGTGTCCGGTATGGCAACGGAAGCGCAGCACATCCGGATCGCGTACCCGGATGAGCATCCCCTGACACTCAGGACAGGTGAAAAGGGAAGGCTCGCCAAGGCGAGTTACGTCTCCCTCACCGTCCAGTAATCTGAGCTCCTCGTCGAGATTCGCTCGCATCGCACCGTACCCTCGTTCGGACTTCGGAGGATCTTTCGCGACCAGCTGCACAATGCAGGGTGCCATCTCATGAAGGGGTATGCAGTGATCAACGAGGACGTGGCGGAGTGCCGATTCCGGCATCGAGCTCATCCTCGCAGAGGCGGGGTCTTGTACGACCGCAATGCCGCCGCAGCCTTTGATCGCTGCCAGCCCCGCGGTGCCGTCATCGAGTGCTCCGGTGAGGACCACCCCTATGGCGCGACTGCCGCACGATACCGCCGCCGAGCGAAATAGCGGGTCCGCCGCGGGCCTTACCCCGTTCTCCTTGGCGCCCTGGCTCAGACGAATGAATCCCGACTTGTGAAGCAGCATGTGACAATCGGGCGGGGCTACGTAGATGCGGCCTCTTCGGATTGGCTGGTTGTGCCGGGCATGCTCAGCCGGGAGAGCACCCGCCCGTGCTAGGATCGACGGCAGGTGCCCTGGTCCACTCGGAGAAATGTGAAGAACGATCGCGACGGCTGCGTCTAAGTCTCTCGGCAGGCCACGGGCTATGGTCTGCAGCGCCTCGACACCACCTGCGGACGCGCCGATCGCCACAACTCTGGGACATGACGTCAATGCCGAACCACCGATTGCCACGACTCGCGCAAGTATAACGCCCGACGCTTTGGTACAGTTTCGTCCCCGGTACTGGTACCGAGCTCCTTTTTGGCGTCCGCGGCGCCGTAGTGTGAGATTGGACCCGCCGCGGGCCTATCCCGCCCGGAACGGCAGCATCCTAACCGTCCGAAGCGGAAGGCGGAACAATGCGCTCCATAGGTATCACAATGCGGCAGGCAACGCCGCTCGCCGGGAAGTCGAGCTCGACCGAGCTGCCGGACACCTGATAGCGAACGAGCTCACGGATCATGCTGGAACCGTAGCTGGTGCGGGCCGGCGGCTTCACCTCGGGGCCACCGCTCTCGCCCCAGTCAATGACGAGGCGCCCCTCGGGGGTGCCAGCCGCCTCGCATGTCCATTTGACCGATAATTGGCCGTTCGGCTGGGACAGCGCACCGTACTTCGCGGCGTTGGTCGCAAGCTCGTGCAGGGTCAGCGACACGGCCTGTGCGACCTCGGGCGGCAGGACGATGGACGGGCCATCGGCCAGGGTGTTCGCTCCCTTGGTGAAGGGCTCAAGCTCCTCGCACACCAGTTCCTTGAGGTCGACGCCGCGCCAGCTGCCGCGGCTGAGGTGGGAATGGACGCGCGCAATCGAGTCGATACGGGACTGGAACGCCTTCAGGAACGCCTCCAGGGTCGGCGCGTCCTCGCCGGTCCGCTGCGCGACAGTGCTGACGACGGCAAGAACGTTCTTGGCCCGGTGATCGAGCTCGCGCGTCAGCGCTTTCTGGTTCTCCTCCGCCCTTGTCCGATCGATCGCCCCCGAGAGCACAATGGCGACGGCCTGCAGGAAGGTGATGTCATCGACGGTGAAGCGCCGTCGCCGGGTGGAGAGCACGCACAGCGCCCCCCAGCGTCTGTCCTCAGGTCCGATCGCGACTCCCGCACCGCTGACGATACCGTGGTCGCGGTGCAGCTCGGACAGACTGAAACGTTTCTCCTTGGCCATGTCCTCGACTACAACGGGACCTCCGGTCTGCAGGACGTAGCCGCCGAGCGAGCGCACCTCGCCACCCGGCGCGACCTGCCCGACCCGCTCCGCCTTCCAGCCCACGCCGGACTGCAACAGGAGACCGCCGCTGCCGGGAAGGATCGCTAGAACCTCGCTGAATTCGCAGTCGAGCTGCTCCGCTGCGGTTTTCGCGGCCTCATCGAACAGCACCTGCAGCTCGGTGCCCGCCAGAGCCGTCCGTCCGAGCGCGACCACCGCGCCCTGCTGGCGCTCGCGGCTTTCCAGCGTTCGCGCCGTGTGCTTCAGGCCGGTGATATCAGTGTAGGTTACCACCACGCCCTCAATCCTGTTCTCCGCCGTGCGGTAGGGCAGCACCCTGCGCAGGAACCATTGGCCGCGGTCGTTCTGAACTTCCACCTCGATCGGCGTGAGCTTATCGATGACCCGCTCGACGTGCGACCCAAGGTCTGGGTCGGCAATGCGCGGCGCCAGGTCCCTGATCGGGCGCCCGATGTCGGTATCGATCAGGCTAAGGAACTCGGTGCAGGATGGCGTAAAGCGCCGGATCCTGAGATCCAGGCCGAGAAACAGCGTGGCGATCTGGGTGCTGGACAGCAGGTTGACCAGGTCGTTGTTGGTGCTATCCAGCTCGCCGAGCTTCTCTTCCAGCTGCCGGTTGACGGTGGTCAGCTCCTCGTTGAGCGACTGCAGTTCCTCCCGGGAGCTCTCCAGCTCCTCGTTGGTCGACTGCAGCTCCTCGTTCATCGACATGATCTCTTCGTTCGAGGCCTTCATCTCCTCGTTGGCGGTCTCGAGCTCCTCGATCGTCAGCTGCAGGTCGGTACGGGTTGCGCGCAGTTCGTCCTCGAGCTGGCGCACCGCCTCTTCCTGCTCGCTGCGCTCCTGCGCCGGCATCGCCGGCTGTGCCAGGGCTGGCTCGGCGGGCGGTCCCGCGGCCTCCTGGTCCGTGAAGGCAATCAGGAAGACTTCCTCCTGGCCGCGTTGCGCCGGGATCGGCTCGATGTCGATGTGGACCGTCGCGAAAGCGCCGTTGCGCGCCACCCTGTGCGCAGTGGCCGTGACCGGCTGCGACTGCGCCATGGCCTCCTGCAGCGCGCTGCGCAGCTTCGGCCGCAGCCCCTCCAGCGCCATCTCCATGATGTTGGTGGTGGGCTCGCCGTCCGGGAACTGGAAGTAGTTCTTGAGCGGCCCGTGGAAGAACTGCACCTCCTGCCGGCGGTTGATCACGACCGCCGCCGGCGCATAGCGCTCCAGCAGCCGCCGGCGCACGGTCTCCACGCGGCTGCGCTGGACAACGGGCGGGGCTGCAGCGGGAGGGGGCGCCTCCCCGGTGAGGCGCTCCGCCGCGGCCATCACAGGGAAGATGCCGCGCGGAGGCTGCGCCACCTCCCGGCGGCGGAAGATGCACCATTGCGTGGAGACCGGCTCGAACAGCTTGCCGAACCGCCTGATCGACTCGGACTTGCCCAGAAACGCGCATCCCTTCTCCCGCAACGCGAAATGAAAAAGCTCGACGATACGCCGCTGCACGTCGGCCTCGAAATACATCAGCACGTTGCGGCAGGTGATGAGGTCGAGCTTGGAGAACGGCGGATCGCTCAAGAGGTTTTGCGGCGCGCACACGACGCTTTCGCGCACGCGCTTGGCCACGCGGAATTGGCCGTTCTCCGGTGTGAAGAAGCGCTTGAGCCGGGCAGGCCCTATGTCGCCGGCTACGCTCTCGGGATAGAGCCCGGCACGCGCCGTCTTGATGGCCCTCTCGTCAATGTCGGAGGCGAAGATCTGAAGGTTAAGGCTCTTGTGCTGCTCCTCCATCTGCTCATGCAGCAGGATGGCGACGCTGTAGGCCTCCTCTCCCGTGGCGCACCCGGCCACCCACACGCGGATTGCGTCGTCGGGCGACTTGTCGCGCACCACGGGGCCGATCACCTCGTTGTCGAGCACCTCCCAGGCCTCCGCATCGCGGAAGAAGGATGTGACGCCGATCAGGAAGTCCTGGTACAGGTCCCGCACCTCGTCGGCGTCCTTGCGCAGGAGGTCGACGTAGTCCGCGGCCGAGGTGAGGTGGCGCAACCCCATGCGCCGCAGGACGCGCCGGCCCAGCGTGCCCTTCTTGTAGGGCTGGAAGTCGACGCCGGTCTGAACGCGCAGGATGTTGAGGATCGACCGGAAATGGTCGCCCGCGTCCTCGCCGAACGTCGGTGGTGCCGCCACATAGGGGTGCCTGACGTACTTGATGAGGGCGTCGGGCATCTCCGCGATCGGCAACGCATAGTCGACCGCCCCGGTCATCAGCGCGGCGCGCGGCATGCCGTCGTAGACCGCCGTCTCCGGCTGCTGCACCATCGTCATGCCGCCGGCGCCCTTGATCTCCTTGAGCCCCGCGGCGCCGTCGCTGCCCGCCCCCGAGAGCACTATGCCGATCGCACGCTCGCTGCGCGCCTCGGCCAGCGAGCGGAAGAAATGGTCGATCGGCAGGCTGATGCCGCGCACCCTGACCGGCGGTTCGTGGAACACGTCGCCGTCGTGAAGGGCGATGTAGGTGTTGGGCGGTATGACGTAGACGTGGTTCGCGCGCACGGCAACGCCGTGCTGCACCTCGACCACGGGCATCGCCGTGTACCTGCCGAGCAGGCCCGCCATCATGCTCTCGCGCTTGGGGTCGAGGTGCAGCACCACGACGAAGGCGATGCCGCTGTCGGCTGGCATGGCCTCGAAAAAAGCCCTGCACGCCTCGAGCCCGCCGGCTGAGGCACCGATGCCGACAACGGGACACGAATCTGAAGCTGACTTCTCGCCGGGTTGCGGCCCTGGTTGTGGTTCAACGTTCGAGCCGCCCTTGTCCTCGTCGTCTGTGCGATTCATCGCCGAACATCTGCTACCTTTACGAGCGGAGACGAGCGGAACCCCTCTGCGGATTCCAGAGCCTATTGCCAGGCGATGTTGAGACCCTCGGCCTGGCCCGCGTTGATTCAGGTCAACGTACCCGGCGCCGATAGCTCTAAACCTTAGCGATAACAGCCGGTCAAGCCGACGGACGAGTGGAGCCAACCAGCATCTTCCGCCATGCTTTCCCTAATCGTATCCGCTTTCGCTGGTGCCCCTGGCCCCGTGGAGATCGTCGAGCGCAAAGGTCTGGGTCACCCGGATTCGATCTGCGATGCTCTAGCGGAGACCTTGTCGCGCAATCTCTGCCGCGAATATCGCGAGCGCTTCGGAACCATCCTGCACCACAACGTCGACAAGGCCCTTCTGTGCGGGGGCAGCGCCGCGCCCGCCCTTGCCGGAGGGAAGGTCCTCGATCCGATCGAGGTGTACTTGGCCGGGAGGGCGACAGTACGGATCGGCGGCGAGACTCTTCCGATCGGAGAGATCGCCGTCGAGGGCTCGCGCGCCTGGCTGCGGACGAACTTGCACGCGCTCGATGCAAGACGCCACGTGCGCATCCACAATCGAATCCGGCCGGGCTCTGCGGACTTGCGGGAGCTTTTTGCGCGCCGCCCTCGAGACGCGGTGCCTTTGGCCAACGACACGGTGGTCGGGGTCGGTTATGCGCCGCTCAGCCAGCTGGAGCGTCTCGTTCTCTCCCTGGAAAGGAGCATCAATGGGAGAGATCGCGCGCATGATCGCCCGGCATGGGGCGAGGATGTCAAGGTCATGGGCACCCGCCAGCACGATCGCGTCCGTCTCACGGTGGCTTGCGCGATGATCGGAAGGTATCTGCCCGACACCGAGGCCTACCTGGCGGAAAAGAGCGCACTTGAAGACAAGGCACGCGAGCTTGCGGCGGAATACGGATTTGCAGCTTGCGAGGTGAGGGCCAACGCGGCAGACGATGTAGAGGCCAACGCGATGTATCTCACGGTTACCGGGACATCGGCAGAGGCCGGCGACGACGGGCAGGTCGGCCGCGGGAACCGGGTCAACGGCCTGATAACGCCGTACCGGCCGATGGTACTCGAAGCCGCTGCCGGAAAGAACCCCGTCAGCCATGTCGGCAAGATCTACAACGTTCTCGCGCGCGAAATCGCCGAGACGCTGGTTGCGACAGTGCCGGAGATCACAGCAACGGAGTGCGTGATCACCTCCCGGATCGGCGCCCCCATCACCGAGCCGGAACTATTGCACGTCAGGGTCGCAACGCAGGACGGGGCACCGGCTGCGAGCCTGGAATCAGCCATCCGCGATATTGTGGACTGCGCTCTGCGCCGCGCTCCAAAGGTGGCCGACGATTTCGTCGCAGGTACGATTGGCGCATTCTGACTGCGCCGTCGGCGGCATGTGCACTCCGCGGTCGGCGCTTCTCAGCCCGGTCAGTGGAGCGAGGGGGAATGTCTCCCTCGCAGAAGCTGGCACAACAGCGGGCTGCGAAACTCGCTATGACAGCACCGCTGCTCCCAGTCGGCGACATCATAGGCAAAGCTGAGGTCTCCGTCGCGCTTCACCCAGATTATGAGCTCGCAGTGCGGGCAATTCAGGTATGCCGGCTCCCTCCGGCGGGCGGGTTGGGGAGCTCTCCCGGATATTTCACCTCGACAATGCCCGGCTGACGACCGGCCCATCCAAGGCTGCGCCATGCCTCGGCTGGCACACGAATCCAGAACCCTTCGGCTGGCGTGAAACTGCTCAAGAGCGCCCTCCATGACCTTGAGCAACGCCAATGCTTTGCTGGCGTCCAACCCCTTGGCTAGATACTGGCGGATCCGCGCGCGCTGCAGCACGACGAGCTCCTCCGCTCGTGAGATGCGATCGGAAATCCCTGCAAGTCGTTCCGGAAGCTCGTGCATCGAGCGCGTGCCCTATCAAGCAAATGTCCGTTGTGCCAACCTCAGGGAGACTATCACCTCAGTTTAGCGCGGTAACGGATTTCCTCCGGATGACAATAGGCAAGGCTCCATTCCAGCACTCGAGCACCGTCGAACGCGAATACGACCCGGTCCAGCAACATCACCTGCACGCCCGCCCGGACGCGAAGAATGTCCGCGATGCTCGCCGGCGCCTCGGCCAGGGAGATGCGGTCCTCGGCCTTTCCCGCCAGAAGCCCGTATGCCGAAGCGAGGAGAGCGGTATCGCAAGCGAAATCCTTCTTGCTGGGGAGATCCGGAAACAGACTGGCTGGCACCACCGTCCTCGACCACGCAGATGCCCTGATTGCGCGCAATAGCCCGGCGTATGCGGTAGATGGCGCTGTCGTGTAGTCGCAGGCGCGCCCGCTCGGGCGCTGTGGCGGCGCCGGCCGCGATCTCGACAACCTGGGCCCGCCCCCCGATGCGCTCTCCATCCTGACCGTAGAGATTGTCGAGGCTTGCTCCCCTCATCGCCAGATCGGCGACGAACGTTCCTCGCCCCTGCCGTCGCACGGTCAGCCGCTCGGCCGCCATCTGCTCCAGCGCCTTGCGCATGGTTCCCGAGCTCACGCCGAACTGGCGAGCCAGGTCCTGTTCGCTGGGAACGGGGAAGCCTGGCTTCCATGCACCTCGCGCGATAAGCTCTGCCAGCGCGTCACGGACTCGCAGATAGAGCGGCTTCCTGGAAAAGCTTCCCCCACCGGACATCAGGGCCTCGTCTTACGCCACATATGCTCACACCGCCACGGCCGTGCGGGCAATTCGGCGCCGTGCTGGAGCGCCGAAAGGGCATCAACCCTTCGGCGATCGAGCGCATTGGGGGCAAGGAGCGCGGCTGCCGCTTTGACCTGCATCAAGCCTGGATGGGTCGTCAGTGTCGGGCGAGGCGCGATGGACCGAACTGCGGCGGACATTGAAGCACATGGACGTGGCGCGAGCTGTGGCGAAGAAGGACGCGGCCAATGCAAGCAGCCTCGGTGGCGCCGGCAGCAGAAACGCCGAGCAGAATGCACCCCTCGGCGATCGGCCTGCGAAGTCTCTCGGCCATCATGGGGGAGAGGAGTGAGCTTGGAGCGCCAATGCAGCTCGGGACGGCAAGGATCGCACCCTCGGAGCCCGGCAGTGCTACCTCTACAGCGCTGTTGAGGAGTGCAGCCAAACCGTCGACGCGCCGGACCTCTGGAGCCGACGCAATGCGCTGCATGCTCGCGTGCGCCCCGGCCAGGCAAAGGTCGGCCAGGGCTGCGCCAGCCGACGTGAGTTCCGTCGCCGCAGAGACGAGGGGGTCCACCTCGGCAAATACGCCGATGGCGATCCACTGCATGTGCTTGCGCTGCTGCAAGATGATCTGCACTGCCTTCGTCATCACCGGTGCCGCGGCCGTGATCCTGGAAAAGGGACGGGACGGAAGAGCTTCGCAACAGGCACCAGACGACGACCCGCCGCATCCTTTGCAGACCCTTCCGGTCCGGCCGTTCACGACGTGCATAAGCCCTGCCCCCGCGGGTGCTTTGACCCGCATCAATCCCGGTGTCATCGCCACGCTGCGGCGTGCGACCAAGCCCACGGCGGGAAGGCCGAGCGGAGGGCCGTGTGGGGGGGCTCTCGTTCAGAGGGGCCTGACCGCCAACCCCGACGTGCGTCCTAGGTTTCCAGAGCGTCGCGGATGGCGCGCGCCAGGTCGGCCTGCTTGTAGGGCTTGCGCAGCAGCTTGATATCGAGCCCGGCCGCCGCGCCATCGTTGGCGATCTCCGCGAAGCCTGAGGTGAGCAGGATTCTCGTGCCCGGCCGATGCGCCATCACCCAGCGCGCGAGATCGACGCCGGACATGCCGCCCGCCATCACCACGTCGGAGAACACCAGGTCCACCTTCGCGCCCTTCTCCAACACAGCAACAGCGGCTGGGCCGCTCTCCGCGACCAGCACCTTGTAGCCGAGCATCCCGAGCCGCCGCACGGTGAGATTGCGCACACCCGGATTGTCCTCGACTACGAGCACCATTTCGTTGGCCTGCTTGCCAGCGTCTTCCTTCTCTGGCGCCTTGGGCCTAGCGCCGGTCTGGGGTTCGCTGTGCCTGGGTAGGTACAGAGCCACTGTCGTGCCCTTGCCCACCTCGCTTTCGATGGTCGCATGTCCATCCGACTGTTTGGCAAAGCCATAGATGGTGGCAAGGCCGAGCCCGGTGCCCTTGCCCGGCTCCTTGGTGGTGAAGAAAGGCTCGAAGGCGCGGGCAACCACCCCAGGCGGCATGCCCGAGCCTGTATCAGTCACGGCGAGCTTCACGTAATCGCCCGGCTCCACGCCGATTGCGGCGGCTGCATCCCGTTCCCGCAACGCGACATTGCTGGTCTCGATGATGAGCTGGCCGCCCTTGGGCATGGCGTCGCGCGCGTTGATGGCAAGGTTCAGGATGGCGGTCTCGGTCTCGCTGGGGTCGACGCGCGTGCTCCACAGGTCGGAGGCCAGGCTGGCATTGAGCATGATCTGCTCGCCGAGTGTGCGGCGCAAGATTTCCGTCATCCCCAGCGCGATCTCGTTCAGGTCGACCACCTCGGGGTTGAGCCTGCGCTGCCGTCCGAAGGTCAACAGCCGGCCGATCAGCCGCGCGCCCATGCGTGCGGCCTCGTCCGCATGCTGGATGAGCTCCCGGTTCGCGTCATCCTTGATTTGCTGAGCGAGGAACTCCAGGTTGCCGGTAATGACCGTCAGCAGATTGTTGAAGTCGTGCGCCATCCCGCCGGCGAGCTCGCCCAGGCCTTGCAGCTTTTGCGAGCGCACGAGCGCGTCCTGGGTCGCCTCGCGCCGCGCCATCTCATTCTCAAGCGCCGCCGTCCGCTCCGCCACGCGTGCCTCCAAGACAGCTTCGACGCGCTTGCGCTCGGTGATGTCGCGGAGGATTGCCGTGAATATCGTGCCGCCCGGCGCTTCGATCTTCGATATCGAGGCTTCCGCCGGGAACTCGGTCCCATCCTTGCGGCGGCCGAAGATCTCGCTGCGCTCGCCCATCCGCCGCGCCACCACCGCCGTCCCGCCAAAGCCGCGGACGTGTTCCTCGTGGGGTTGCTTGAAGCGAGCGGGCATCAGCATGGCCAGCGGCTGCCCCACGATCTCCTGGGCCGCGTAGCCGAAGATATTCTCGGCTCCATGGTTAAAGATGGTGATCGTCTGGTCTTGATCGATTGAGATGATGGCGTCGTCGGCGTTGTCGACAATGGCCGACAGCCGTGCACTGGCGAGGCGCACGTCTTCCTCGGCGCGAGCGCGGGCTATTGCGCCCGAAAGCACATTGGCTACGGCCTGCAGGAAGTTGACGTCGTCCACCGCGAATTGGCGCTTCCTGGCCGAGAGCACGCAAAGCGCTCCCCACCGGTCGTCCTCCGGACCGATGAGAACGCCGGTACCGCTGACCACGCCGTGCTTCCGGCTGAGCCCGGACAGCCCAAAGCGCTTCTCCTTGGCCACATCCTCAACGATCACAGGTCCGCCGGTCTGCAAAGCATAGCCAGCCAGCGACTCGATGCCGATGGCCAACGAACTCTGCCCGAGTGTTCCCGCCCTCCAGCCCATGCCAGCCCGCAGCAGGAAGTTTCCTTTGCCGGGCAGGAGCGCCAGCACTTCGCTGAACTCGCAGTCGAGTTGCTCGGCCGCTGCCGTTGCCGCCCGATCGAACAGGACTTGCAGCTCGGGTTCGCCTAGTGCAGTACGCCCCAGCTCCACGACGATAGCCTGCTGGCGGTCGCGGCTCTCCAGTTTCTGCGCCGTCTGCTTGAGGCCGGTGATGTCCGTGTAGGTCACCACCACGCCCTCGATCTTGTTCTCGGCGGTGCGGTAGGGCAGCACCCGGCGCAGGAACCAGAAGCCGCGGTCGTTGTGGACCTCCGCCTCGACCGGCGTGAGCTTTCCGATCACACGATCGATGTCGGCCTTCAGGTTCTGATCGTTGACGCGCAGAGAGAGGTCGCTGATCGGACGGCCGACGTCGGTGTCGATGACGCTCAGAAACTCGGTGCAGGCCGGCGTAAAGCGGCGGATCTTCTGATCGAGACCCAGGAACAGCGTGGCAATGTACGTGCTGGCGAGGAGGTTGATGAGATCGTTGTTCGTGCTCTCCAACTCTCCGACCTTCTCCTCGAGCTGCCGGTTGACGGTGGTCAGCTCTTCGTTCAGCGACTGCAACTCCTCGCGCGAGGTCTCCAGCTCCTCGTTGGTCGACTGGAGCTCCTCGTTCATTGACATGACCTCTTCGTTGGAGGCCTTCATCTCCTCATTGGCGGTCTCGAGCTCCTCGATCGTCAGCTGCAGGTCGCTGCGCGTTGCCCGCAGTTCGTCCTCGAGCTGGCGCAGGGCCTGCTCCTGCTCAGTGCGTTGCTGCGCTGGGGATGCCGGCAGCGGCGGTGCCGGCTCGGCGGGCTGGCTCTCGACCTCCTGGTCGGTGAAGCTCACGAGCACAAGGCCTTCCTGGCCGCGGTGCGAGGGAATCGGCTCGGCCACAATGCGCACGGTCACGGATGCACCATTGCGAACGACCGTGTGGGCAATGGCGGTGACGGACTGCGACTCGGTCATCGCCTTCTGCAGCGCGGTGCGCAGCTTCGGTCGCAGGCCTTCCTGCGCCATGTCGATGATGTTGGTGGTGGGCTCGCCGTCGGGGAACTGGAGGTAGTTCTTGAGCGCGCCGTGGAAGAACTGCGCCTCGTAGCGCCGGTTGACGACGACCGAGGCCGGTGCATAGCGCTCCAGGAGCAGCCGCCTTGCAGTCTCGATCCGGCTCAGCTGCCGCACGTCTGCGGCCGCAGGCGCGGCCGGTTCCTCAAATGGCATTGCGCCAGCCGGCATGACCGGGAACAGACCGCGCGGCGGCTGTGCCGTCTCCAGCCTCCGGAAGATGCGCCATTCCTTGGAAATCGGCTCGAACAACTCGGTGGTCCCGCTCAGGGATTCGGACTTGCCTAGGAACAGGCATCCACTCTCCCGCAACGCGAAATGGAACAGCTCAATCAACCGCTTCTGAATGTCGGCCTCGAAGTACATCATCACGTTGCGACAGGTGATGAGATCGAGCTTGGAGAATGGCGGATCGCTCAAGAGGTTCTGCGGCGCGCAGACCACGCTCTCGCGCACGCGTTTGGCCACGCGGTAGTGGCCGTTCTCCGCAGTGAAGAAGCGCTTGAGCCTGGCAGGCCCCACATCGGCGGCAACGCTCTCGGGATATAGGGCAGCTCGGGCGATCTTGATGGCATCCTCGTCGAGATCGGAGGCGAAGACCTGCACACCCAGGTTCTTGTGCTGGGCCTCCATCTGCTGGTGGATCAGCATGGCCACGCTGTAGGCCTCCTCCCCCGTGGCGCAGCCTGCCACCCACACTCGGATCGTTTCGCTGGCAACCCTGTCGCGCACGAGCGGCGCGATCACCTCCTTGTCCAGCACCTCCCACGCCTGCGGCTCGCGGAAGAAGGCAGTGACGCCGATCAGCAAGTCCCTGAAGAGGCTCTTCACCTCCTGGCGATCGGTACGGAGGAGTTCCACGTAGTCTGCGGTTGAGGTGACGTGCCGCAGCCCCATGCGGCGCTGGATGCGCCGGCTGAGCGTCCCCTTCTTGTAGGACTGGAAGTCGATGCCGGTCTGAATCCGCAGGATGTTGAGGATCGACCGGAAATGATCGGCGCCGACATGGTCCAAGCCGGTCGGCTGGGCGACCCCTCCCATGTAAGGGTGCTTGACATACTCGAGGAGCACGTCGGGCATCTTCTCGATCGGCAGCACGTAATCCACTGCGCCGGTCAGCAGCGCGGCGCGAGGCATGCCGTCGTATGCCGCCGTTTCCGGCTGCTGCACCATAGTCATGCCGCCAGCGCCCTTGATTTCCTTCACGCCCGCGGCGCCGTCGCTGCCGGTGCCCGACAGCACGATGCCGATCGCGCGCTCGCCGCGGGCCTCCGCAAGCGAGCGGAAGAAATGGTTGATCGGCATGCTGATGCCGCGTTCTTTGACGGCCGGCTCGTGGAAAGCGTCGCCATCGCGCACCGTGATGTAGGTGTTGGGCGGGATGACATAGACGTGGTTGGCCTTGAGCGAGACTCCGTGCTGCACCTCCACCACGGGCATGGCCGTGCGCCGGCCAAGCAGCCCGGCCATCATGCTCTCGCGCTTGGGATCGAGGTGCAGCACCACGACGAAGGCGATGCCGCTGTCGGCCGGCATGGCCTCGAGAAAAGCCCGGCACGCCTCGAGCCCGCCGGCCGAGGCACCGATGCCGACCACGGGGCACGAGCCTGAAGCCCGCCGCTCGCCCG
>DASURA010000089.1:0-3898 GCA_036280295.1 Hyphomicrobiaceae bacterium | reverse complement strand
TAATTATGCGATCCTGAAAAAGCGCCGGATCGTTTGCAGGGAGCGAATTTCACGTCTCTCTCTGTTGCAGCAAGGTCACACTTTGGGTCGGTGAGCAACTGGCGACATCGCCAAACCCGCGGCCGCTTGGCCTGCAGGCATCTTGAGTCTGCGGGTGGCTTCTGAGAGCGTGAAGACCAAGTGAGCGGAGTTGTTGGGAGGCATCCCTTCGGTTTCACAGCCGCGCTGTCCTCTCCACAGCATTGGCGCGTGCCATCACCGAGCGCGCACGGCGGAATCCCAAATACCCCACGGGACCGCATCCCGATCAGCAAAGCCTCTTCTCTTCAGTCACATAGACAGATGGGTGTTGTGATGCGCGCTTCAAATGTCGCCGCCAGGCCTCGATGAGCACCTTCGCCTCCGCGCGAGATCGCAACCATTCCAGGCTTAGACACTCATCGCGGAACTTGCCGTTGAAGCGTAAGCGGTGGTTATTCCCCACCTTGAGTTGACCGCGGCGGGTCGGAAGATGTGAGCTGGTCCTGGAGATCGGTTCGCATACATGGTCGACCATATTGTTGACTCTTCGCCGGCGCGGATCCGCATGGACATGCGGACTGGCGTGGGACGCCGGCGGCGCTGGAGCGAGGAGCAGAAGGGGCGGATCGTCGCGGAATCGTTTGCGGCGGGAGCGGTCGTGTCGGAGGTGGCGCGCCGGTACGATCTCGCGCCGCAGCACCTGTTTGCCTGGCGCAAGGCCGCGCGTGCGGGGCGACTGGCGCTGCCGGAGGACGCGCTTCCGCCGTTCGTGCCGGTGGTGACGAGTGTGGAGGCTCGACCGTCGTTGGCTGGGATCAGCATCGAGATTGCCGGCGCCGTCGTGCGGGTCGAGGCCGTGGCCGACCTCGCGCTGCTTGCGGGCGTGCTGCGGGCGCTGAAGGCTGCGGCATGATCGCGGCGCCTGCGGGCATCCGGGTGCTGGTGGCGACGAGGCCGGTGGACTTCCGGCGCGGCGCCGACAGCCTTGCGGCGCTGGTTCGCGAGCAGCTGCGGCACGATCCATTCTCGGGCACGATCTTCATCTTCCGATCGAAGCGGGCAGACCGGTTGAAGATCCTGGCCTGGGACGGCTCCGGCCTGGTGCTGTTCTGGAAGCGGCTGGAGCACGGGGCATTCCGCTGGCCGCCAGTCAGCGACGGCGTGATGCGGCTCTCGGCTTCGCAGTTGGCCGCGCTGGTTGACGGATTGGACTGGTCACGGTTGCAGGCGCGCGACATTGCGGCTCCGATCGCGACGTCATGAGAGCTGTGACCAATTGAATCAGTCGGCAGATTGCGCACCACAATTGCGCGCGAATCTGATTCCGTGTTGCGCGTGAGCGAGAACACAAGTCAGCTTCCCGGCGATATCGCGGTGCTGCAAGCGCGGCTGGCGGCGGCACTGGCGGAGCGGGATGCGGCGATTGCCGAGCGCGACCATGTGCTGGCACAAAATCACCGCCTGCAGCATCTCCTGCAGCAACTCCGGCGCATGCAATTTGGCCAGCGCTCGGAGAAGCTCGATCCTGACCAGTTCTCTTTGGCGTTTGAGGATATCGAGCAAGCGATTGCGGCCACCGAAGCAGCCGACGACAAGCGGGACCCGGGGGCGGCGCGCGAGCGCGCCGAGAAGCGCCGCACCAACCGTGGCGCCCTTCCCGCCCATCTGCCGCGCGTGCATGTGACGATTACGCCTCAAGATACCGATTGCCCCTGCTGCCGGGCCGTCATGCATGTGATCGGCGAGGACACCGCCGAGCGGCTCGACGTGATCCCGGCCCAATTCCGGGTGATCGTGACGCACCGACCCAAATATGCCTGCCGGGCCTGCGAAGAGGCAGTGGTGCAGGCGCCGGCGCCCGAACGCCTGATCAAGGGCGGGCTGCCGACCGAGGCGATGGTTGCCTCGGTGCTGGTCGGCAAATACGCCTGGCACCTGCCACTCTATCGACAAGCCCAGATGCTGGCCACGCAAGGCATCGACATCAAGCGCTCGATCTTGGCGTTCTGGGTGGGCTATGCGGCGGCCGAGCTCAAACCGATCTGGCTGCGGCTGCGCGAGCTCATTCTCACCTCCGGCAAGATCGCGGTCGACGAGACGGTGGCGCCGGTGCTCGATCCCGGCCGCGGTCGCACCAAGAAGGGATACTTCTGGGCGATCGCGCGGGATGACCGGCCGTGGGGCGGGACCGACCCGCCGGCCATCGCCTACAGCTATGCGCCCGGTCGCGGTGCGGTCCACGCGCTCAAGCTGCTCGACGGCTATCGCGGCATCGTTCAATGCGACGGCTATGCGGCCTACAAGACCATCGCCGACAAGGCCCCCGGCGAGGCGATCACGCTCGCCTTCTGCTGGGCGCATCTGCGCCGCCATTTCTTCGACATCGCCAAGGGTGGTGATGCGCCGATCGCCAGTGAAGCGCTCGAACGCATCGCGGCGATCTACGCGATCGAGAAGACAATCTGCGGTTCGAGCGCCGACGAGCGCCGTGCGGTGCGCCAGGAACGGAGCAGACCACTCACCGTCGCGCTCAAAGCATGGCTTGAGCACCAGCTCACCCGCGTCTCCGCCAAGGCTACAATCGCCGACGAGATCCGCTACGGCTTGAACCACTGGGCCGGGCTCACCCGCTTCCTCGACGACGGCCGCATCGAGCTCGATACCAACATCGTCGAGCGGGGAATCCGTCCCCTTGTGCTCAATCGCAAGAACGCACTCTTCGCCGGTCACGACGAGGGAGCCGAGAACTGGGCCTGCATCGCTTCACTGATCGAAACCTGCAAATTAAATGGCGTCGATCCGCAGGCCTACTTCGCCGACGTGCTCACTAGCCTCGTCAATCTCTGGCCCGCCTCGCGCATCGACGAGCTCATGCCCTGGGAATGGGCGGCCGAGCGCTCGAGCAACAAGCTCGCGGCTTGACGCCACGACGCCGTGGCCAATGTCAAGCAGTCAGAGGCGTGCGGCCAGAAGGCCGCTTACGTTCTAGTACCTCGGCACAGAGGTTTTGACTCTTTGGGGCCGGGTTAAGTTTGTGGGTCTTGGATAGGCTCGTCCCATCTTGGCGCGGGCCTTTTCGGTTGTGAAGCTCCAGTTGACGCGAACACGGGCGGCATTGCGCTGCTTCTCCCAAGCGGCAGCCTCTGCGACCAGGTGCGAGAGGGTTTCGATCCGGCGGTGGTCGAGACACTGGCTGGCGAGGACGCCGATCTCGATCTCGACCATGTTGAGCCAGCTGGCATGCTTGGGAACGTAGTGGAACTCTAGTCGGCGCAGCACCCGGCGGGCTTCGTCGGCCGGGAAGGTGTGGTAGAGCGCGCCGGCCGAATGGGTCGACAGGTTGTCGAGCACGACTCGAATGCGATCGGCCTTGGGATAGTGGATGTCGGTTAGGTCGCGCATGCAGGAGGCGAAGTCCTCGGCGGTGCGGCGGTCGGTGACCTTGACCTTGCGCCACGGATGGTTTGCATCGAGGAAGACGAACAGATTGGCGGTGCCGTTGCGCCGGTACTCGCAGTCGTAGCGCTTGATCTGCCGGGGTTCCGGCGGGATCGGTTGGCGGACCTCGCCGATCAGTTGGATCGGGCTCTCGTCGAAGCAGACCACCGGCCGCTGCGGGTCGGGCTCCTCGGCATAGAGGTCGAGTACGTCCTCCATGCGGGCGACGTACTCGGCATCGACCTGCGGGATGCACCACATCTTCTTGCGCCAGGGCTTGAGATCGTTCTCGCCCAGGCGTCGGCGCACCGTCTCGCGTGACAGGCTCTCATGTCCGGTCAGCTTCACCATCTCGTCCGCCAGCAGTTCCAGCGTCCAGCGCGCACGGCCTGCCGGCGGGCTTGAGCAGGCGGTCGCCACCAGGAGGGCTTCCTCCTTG
>DASURA010000088.1:0-6418 GCA_036280295.1 Hyphomicrobiaceae bacterium | reverse complement strand
CGTGATCGAGGACGTGACGCTGGGCGCCGCGCCCGGCGAGACCGTGGTATTGCTCGGCACCAACGGCAACGGCAAGAGCACGCTCATGAAATGCATCATGGGCATGGTGCGGCCGAGCGCCGGGCGGATCGTCGCCGAGATCGACGGGGAAAGCCACGACCTCACCAGGCTCACCACCGAGGAGATCGTCGACCTTGGCATCGCCATGGTGCCCGAGGGACGGCGCCTGTTCCCCAAGCTCACCGTGGAGGAGAACCTGCTGCTCGGCGCCTACCGCCGCTCGGCCCGCATTGCGATGAGCCGCAACCTCGATACCTGCTTCACGGTGTTCCCGCGGCTGGCCGAGCGCCGCCATCAGCTGGCAGGCAGCATGTCGGGCGGCGAGCAGCAGATGCTGGCCCTGGGCCGGGCGATGATGCTGGCACCGCGGATCCTGCTGGTCGACGAGCCGTCCGTAGGCCTTGCACCGCTGCTGGTGGCGCGCACCATCGACGCCATCAAGGAGCTGAAGGAGCGCTACCACCTCACCGTACTGATGGCCGAGCAGAACTTCACCCAGGCCGTCCGCATCGCCGACCGCGGCTACGTCATCGTCCACGGCAAGATCGCCGTCGAGGGTGGCTCGGCCGAGGAGCTCAACAACAACGACCTGATCAAGAAGTTCTATCTCGGGCTCTGAAGGGAGCCACCTTCGGGTCTGGCCCCGAGCGTGCCGGTCATGGCCATGCTGTAGCCGTGGCGGGCCAGAGCGCAGCCCCAGTGCCTGGAATTTTGCCTCCTGCTTTGGCTTGGCCCCTGCTTTGCACAGACACGCCTTGGCAGCGAGCCAAGCGTTCTTGTATTGCCGGCATCGAGCCGGTACGGTGCGCCCCAATCCGCGTCATCCCGAGCAAGACATTCACGGAGGATCCCGGTGTCGTTCACGCTCCCCCCCCTGCCCTATGCCTACGACGCGCTGGCGCCGTACATGTCGAAGGAAACCTTGGAGTACCACCACGACAAGCACCATCTGGCGTACGTGGACAACAGCAACAAGGCCATGGCCGGCACGCCGTTCGAGAGCCTGAGCCTCGATGAGATCGTCAAGAAGGCGTACGCCGAGAAGAACCAGCCGCTGATCAACAACGCCGGCCAGCACTACAACCACCTGCACTTCTGGCAGTGGATGAAGCCGAACGGCGGCGGCAAGGCGCTGCCCGCCAAGCTGCAGGCGATGGTCGACAAGGACCTCGGCGGCTACGACAAGATGCGCGCCGACTTCATCAACGCCGGCGCCACCCAGTTCGGCTCGGGCTGGGCCTGGCTAGCGGTGAAGGACGGCAAGCTTCAGGTGCAGAAGACTCCCAACGGCGAGAACCCGCTGATGCATGGGTCCGTGCCGATCCTGGGTTGTGACGTGTGGGAGCACAGCTACTACATCGACTACCGCAACGCCCGGCCGAAGTACCTGGAGGCGTTCGTCGACAGCCTGGTCAACTGGGAGTACGTCGAGAGCCTGCTGCCCTGATGCCGTAGGTACCAACCAAGGCGCAGCCGCGTTGCACCGAGACCGCTGGATGAACAGCCGTTGCGGTTTTCCGGTGCAATGCGCTCCACTTGTCGCACTTAATGATCGGCACACCTCAGCGCTGTGCCTCAGTGCCGTGCGTTCTCGCTTTCATCAGCAAAAAGACTATATAGGCAGGCTCGGCGCATCAGGCTGGAGGTGAGACAGCGCTGCAGCCGATCGAGGAAGCGGCCCTGGGCGCGGAAGCTGGCGACAATGCAATTGCGGTCGGTGCCGCACTCCTTGCGCTCGGCCGACCGCACAGCATGCCAGTGGCGGAGCCCCAGATACTGCCCGAACTTCAGGCGCTGGGCGTAGCCGCCGATGCGGCGGGTCAGCTGCTCGTCCAGGCGCAGAAGCCGCGGATCGTTGCAGATCACGGCCTCGGTCCGGCTCAGCCACCTGCTCTTGCAGTCGATGCCGGCGGCCCACAGCGGACGTACGGCAGTGGTCGCACTGAGCGACACCAAGCCGAGCAGACCGAGCGCAGCATGCCTTGCCCTTCGCATCACGCCGCTCCCGGCTGCATGCCAAGCCCGGCCTCCGGAACCCGCAACGCCACCACCGCCTAAACCTGCGGACGACAAACCCATGGTACCTTACGACACCCAGCTCCGAGGCGAGCCACCAATGCACCGCTAAGCATAATGCACGTCCGCCATGGACATGATCACGCGAAAATCGCGCGGCTCACAGCTTTTGCGTGGCATGCACAAAGCGTGGCGGCGTTGACGTCGCTTCGACCGGGTCCGGCGCAAGCGGCTCGCTTATTGCATCCGGCGCCCCTCTACCGCTCACGCAATGCCCTGGCGAGCTGCTCGGTGATGGGCTTCATGAGACAGCTGATGACCTTGCGGTCGCCGGTGATGACAAACACCTCGACCGGCATCCCCGGCACCAGCTTCACATCCCCCAGGCGACCGATCTCGCCCGGATCGAAGGCGATGCGGGCGGTGTAGTAGGCGGCGCCGGTGCGCTCGTCGATGACGGCATCGGCGGAGATGCGCCGTGACCGTCTCAAAAATGGCCGTAGAAGTCCCATGCGATGAGGAGTGCAGCACAGGCAAGAACGGCCTGCGCGAGCCTGCGGACGACAAACATAACCCCTCGTCTCAGTATCTGAATAATTATCCATCGTGCGTACCCGCCATCCGACACGGTCGTCAAGGGCAAGCACCCGCAATTTCCAAGCCGACTTTCGGCCTTGAGGTATATTTGCAGTATCGGGTCGTTCGCAGGAGGGCGAAAGCTCCCAAGTCTGCGAGCTCCCGGTCACAGCGAAGCGCACCATGGCTGGCTCACACCGGCGGAGGCGCGAACGGTGTTGCTTGCTGCAGCCATAATGAGCCGCCTGATCCGCCTACTGCGCTCAGGGTTCAACGCCGAGCGCGCCGCAAGAGTGGGATGCTCCCGCTCGGCTGCGAAGGTACCCTACGGCTGGCGGCTGATAGCCGCCGCCGCCACCAGCCAGGCCAGGATTGCCGTGCTGCCGCCAATCGGCGCCGCCATCGGAAACAGGGCCGTACCGCCCAGGGTGCGCATCGCCATGTCGGCGGCGAAGAGCAGGCTGCCGGCGGCCAGGCCGGTCATGGCGACCAGGCCAGTGAGCGAGCGCCCGATGCTGCTGCCAAGGGCAAGAATGGCCGCCGCATGGACCAAAAGCAGCAAGGATGCCGATGCGAGCGGCCCGCCGCCACCGCCGTGGGCGGCAGCCGCTGCTGCCGCCACGCCGGCGGCGCCCATGAGACAGGCGATCACGAGAAGAGCATGCCTGGCAACCGAGCGACCATCCACGCGACGCACTCCTCTCTTGTCTGTACTGCCGGCATGGCCGGCGCGCTGCGTTGCCTGCACCGGGCGCGACATGGAGCGCTACGGAGGCAGCCAGGTTTCGCCACTGGCCGCATCGATGTGCCGGAGCTTGAGGCCGGCCGGGGTCAGGTCCATGCTGCCGAGCACGATCGGCAGCGCAAACCGGCGCGGCCCGATCGAGCCCGGATTGAAGACCGCAACCCCCCGGTCTCGGCCGATGAACGGGACGTGCGAGTGGCCGCACACGACGAGCTGGGCGCCCTCGGTTTCGGCCATGCGGGCAACGGCCACGCGCAGCTTCGGCCCGGAGAGGGCAATGTGCGTCATCAGGATGCGCAACGGCGACGCGGCGGCGATATCGAGCACCAGCACATCGGGCAGGTCGCCGGCGTGCGTGTCGATATTGCCGCGCACGGCATAAACCCGCGCGACGTTGGCGAGGCTATCGAGCACCGCCCGGTCTCCGATGTCGCCAGCGTGCAGAATGGCATCCGGGGCAAGCTCTGCGAGCCGCGCCGCGGTGGCCGGATGGGGGCGCGAATGCGTGTCGGCGACCACGGCGAGGCGCGCGGTCCCATCCGGCCGCACCGGCAGGGTGGCTGTCCGCCTTATGAGCCGTTCCATGGCCAAATTCTGGTGTCCTGATCGCGAATTCGTCTCAGCGCGCCGCAAGGTTAGAGCGAATTTCGCGATCTGAAGGACACCAGGCAACATATCGTTTGCTAGTGCGATTCAGATCGAGAAGTCCGCTTCACCACCTTACCAACTGATGGTGCGGACTTCTTGATCATCGCACTAGCGGCGTTGACCCGTACCGACCATAGCTGTCGGACGGCGCTGCCGGGCACCGGATTGCCCATTGGCGGCAAGCGGTGGGAAGGAAACGGGCGGGCGGAGTGCCGGGGAGGATCATGAAAAAAGAAAGAGGCCCGGCTTCTTGATGGCCAGACCCCTTTCTCACATCGGCATCTTTCCCCGTGCCATGTAAGAAGCGTGGTGTACCTAATACCAGGCTATTGCGTGCGTCAATCCGATGGGACGCCGTATCCCATTGTTGAACACCCGACAATTCTACTACGGTTAACGTCCCGAGGTCCAAGTGAGACAGGGCGTCTGCATAGCCGCGCAGCCGAGTCGTCAGGCAAACTTGTCGTAGCGGATGAAGGCGCGCGGGATCTTGGCCTCGTGGGTCAGGTGCTTCAGCACGCTATCGACCATGATCGGGGGGCCGGCCGTGAAGGCGACGATGTTGGCAAATTGCCCGGCCATCGCCTGGATCATCACATCTCCCACCATGCCGCCGGCGAGGCGGATGCTCGGGAACTGCGGGTGCACCTCCGCCAAGACCGGCTCGTGCGACAGCGCGAGCGTGACGTTGAGGTTGTCGCCGGCCCTCCCCACCAGCCGCGAGAGCTCCTCCATGTAGAAGGCATCGGCCAGCGTCCGCACGCCAAAGAACACCTGCGCCGTATGGTCCTTCAGGTAGTCTGCACGCACGGCATGCTCGCAGATCGCCAACATGCCGGCGATGCCTGAGCCGCCGGCCACGCAGAGGATGTTCTTGCCCTCCTCGGGGTGGAAGGTGGCGCGGCCGAGCGGGCCGAAGACGGCAAGCTCGGTGCCGGCCGGATCGCCGCCGAACAGCCACTGGGAGAACCTGCCGCCGGGGAATTTCTTGATGACGATCCTGAGCCGGCTCGTTCCCGGCTCGAAATTAACCATCGAGTAGGCCCGTCCGCCGGCGATTGCGGGGTTCTCCAGCACCACAAACTGCCCGGCCTCGAACGTCATCGGCGCCGACAGCGCCAGCTCGAAGTCGAGGACATCATGCACCAGCCGGCGCACGCTCTCGATGCGCGCTGTGCGATGTCTGGGCACCGTCTCCGGATTGGCGTGGCGCACAACCTTGGCGGGCACGCGCAAGGTGCAATCCGACGTCGGCCGTGCCTGGCACAGCAAAACGTCACCTTTCTCGCGCTTGAGCCTGGCGTATCCCGGCGCCTCGCTCCACTCGATGTCGACGGTGCCTGCGATGAGGCGTCCGCGGCAGGTGCCGCAGGTGCCTGTGGCGCACTCGTAGGGAAGTGCCGAGCCGTCCGCGAGGCCGGCGCGCAGAATTCTCTCCGTCGGCGCGCAGTCAAAGTCGAAGGCACCGGAGATGGAGTCGATGGTGATCTTCATGCGCAGAACCGTAGCCTCCACCGGCATCGCGAGGCAACCTGCGGGTTGTCTCAGGCGATGCTGCGGCGCAGGCAATGCATCGCAGCGCAGCGAAAGGTGGACTTGGCACGCATGGGTCGGCTACCACGCACCAGGATCGGAATTGAGGAAGACCGCCGCCCATGCCCCTTCAAGCCGGGATCGTCACCGTCACGCCGTTCCAGCAGAACTGCACCCTGCTCTGGGACGACGCCACCAAGGTCGGCGCCATCATCGACCCTGGCGGAGACCTCGACCGCATCGAAGCCGGCATTGCCAAGGCCGGGATCACGATAGAAAAGATACTGCTCACCCACGGCCATATCGATCATGCCGCCGGCGCGACCGAGCTCAAGGAGAAGCTGGGCGGCATCCCGATCGAGGGACCGCACCTCGACGACAAGTTCCTGCTCGATGCCCTGGTGGAGTCCGGGCTCGCGTTCGGCATGACGGACGCGCGCAACGTCACCCCCGACCGGTGGCTCGACGAGGGCGATACCGTCACGGTCGCCGGCACCACGTTGGGCATCCTGCATTGCCCCGGCCATTCGCCGGGCTCGGTTGCCTACGTCAACAAGGAGCAGCGCTTCGCACTGGTCGGCGACGTGCTGTTCCGCGGCAGCATCGGCCGCACCGAGGGCCTGCCGCGCACCAGCCATCGCGACCTCATCAACTCCATCAAGACCAAGCTGCTGCCGCTGGGCGACGATTTCGCCTTCGTCTGCGGCCACGGCCCGTCGAGCACCATCGGCCAGGAGCGCCGCACCAACCCATTCCTGGTGTAGCGTGGCGTCAGCACGGTGTCAGACCCTCCGGGTCTGCTACCGGCGCTCTGTCCACCACGTATCGATGTCGAGGCCG
>DASURA010000087.1:0-21430 GCA_036280295.1 Hyphomicrobiaceae bacterium | reverse complement strand
CGCCTGGAAAGCCGCAAGCGAACAGCCATCGACCTTTCCAGCGAACAGCAGCAGGTAGAGCTGGCGCAGGGCCGCCCGGCCGTACGGCGATTCGAGATTGTCATCGGCCCGGAACAGGCCCTGGCCGCCGGTCTGGCGCTGCCCGCGCGTGATGGCGCCCAGGGTGTCGAGCCGGCGCGCGATCGTGCTGAGGAACCGCTTCTCGGCCTTCACGTCGGTGGCGATCGGGCGGAACAGCGGCGGCTGCGCCTGGTTGGTGCGGTTGGTGCGCCCGAGGCCCTGGATGGCAGTGTCGGCCTTCCAGCCGGCCTCCAGCAGGTAGTGCACGCGCAGCCGCCGGTTGCGGGCGCCGAGATCGGCGTGATAGCTGCGCCCGGTGCCGCCGGCGTCGCTGAACACCAGGATGCGCTTGTCGTCGTCCTGGAACGCCTGCGTCTCGGCCAGATTGGCCGATCCCGCCCGGCTCTCGACGGCGAGGCGCCGGTCGCCGCCGCCATGGATCTTGGCGACGATGCGCCGCGAGCGTCCCGTGACCTCGGCCACCTGGTCCGTCCCGAAGTGCTGCACGATCTGATCGAGCGCGCCCGGCACCGGGTCGAGCGATGCCAGGTGCTCGATCAGCCGGTCGCGCCGCTCCACCGCCTCGCGGCACTGCACGGGTTGGCCGTCCCGGAGCACCGGGCGCGAGGCCAGGTTGCCGTCACCGTCGGTGTACTCCTCGAACAGCTGGGTCGGGAACGAGTGCGTGAGATACGTGAGAATGGTCCCACGCGGAGTGGTGTCGACCACAAGGTCGCCCCACTCCTCGGTGGGGAGGCGCCGTTCCATCAGCGCCTCCCCGGTCGAGACCAGCTGCACTACGGCGGCATGGCCGGCCTCCAGGTCGCGCTCGATGCTCTTGATCAGCGTCGGCGTCTTCATGGCCGTGATCAGGTGATTGAAGAAGCGCTGCTTCGTGCTCTCGAAAGCGGACCGCGCGGCAGCCTTGGCTTGGGCATTGAGCGTGCGGGCGCCGCCCGCGCGGCCAGAGCTTGTGATGTGCGTGGCCTCCAGCGCCGCGGTCAGGTTGTTGTGGATGACTTCGAAGGCGACGGCATAGGCGTCGTAGATGCGCCGCTGCTCGGCCGTCAGCGCGTGCTCGACCAGCTCGTACTCGACGCCCTCATAGGATAGCGACCGCGCGGTGTAGAGGCCGAGGCTCTTGAGATCGCGCGCCAGCACCTCCATCGCCGCCACACCGCCGGCCTCGATGGCCTCCACGAACTCGGCGCGCGTGGCGAAGGGGAAATCCGCGCCGCCCCACAGGCCGAGACGCTGGGCATAGGCGAGGTTGTGCACGGTGGTGGCGCCGGTCGCCGAGACGTAGACGACGCGGGCGTCGGGTAGCGCGTGCTGCAGGCGCAGACCGGCGCGGCCCTGCTGCGACGACGCCTCCTCGCCACGCTCGCTCTTGCCGCCGGCGGCATTCTGCATGGCGTGGCTCTCGTCGAACACGATCACGCCGTTGAAGGTTGAGGGGGCCTCGGAGCCGGGCTCGTAGCCCAGCCAGGTCAGGATCTGGTCGAGGCGCGAGGCCCTGCCCTCGCGCTCGGCGGAGCGCAGCGTGGCGTAGGTGACGAACAGGATGCCCTCGTCGAGCCGGATCGGCGTGCCCTGGCGGAAGCGCGCCAGCGGCTGGATCAGCAGCCGCTCCTGGCCCAAGGCGGACCAGTCGCGCCGCGCGTCCTCGATCAGCTCGGATTTGGAGATCCACAGCGCCTTGCGCCGACCCTTGAGCCAATTGTCGAGGATGATGCCGGCGACCTGCCGGCCCTTGCCGCAGCCGGTGCCGTCGCCGAGGAACCAGCCACGCCGGAAGCGCACGGCGTTGGCGGCATTCCCAGCCTTGGCCGGGACAGGCTCCGGCGCGGCGGCGACCACATCGAAGGTGGCGTCAACGGTCCAGGCGCCGGCGAGGTGGGAGGCGTGCGCCTCGCCCGCGTAGATGACGCTCTCCAGCTGTGCCTCCGACAGGAGGCCCTCCGAGAGAACGCGAGCGGGAAGGTGTGGCCGATAGGTGGGCTTCGGCGGTGCGACGGAGGCCATGGCCGCGGACTGCACGAGCCGGGTCGGGTGCGCGTGCGCGCCAGGGATGCGGAGCGACTGCGAGGCGTAGTCCTCGTAAAGCCCTTCGCCGAGGCGCCCGCCCTCGGCCGCCTTCCAGTCGACCGTCTCGTAGGCAAGCTCGATGACCTCGCCATCGATCGCGGGGGAAGGCGTCGACGGCTTGGACGAGACCCACGCGATCCGGGGCGGTGGACGGCCATGACGGACGCCAACGGGCATAGCCGTGGCCGCCTTGGTCACGCCGCCCGCGATCGGCAGCCTTGGCGGGGCTGACTCCGCGACCCAGCCGAGCAGCGTGGCGGCGTCAGGTGCGGTGCCGGGCGAAGCGGGGAATGCGGCCGGGTCCGCGGCGGCGCGCTTGTCGATGACGGTGAGGCGGGTTTCGACCGTGGTGCCGTGACGCGCGTAGACCGCGCCGTCGATGGCCGCAGTGAAGACGACGGTGCCGCGCTCCTGCAACCGCATGAAATCCTTGCGCCAGGCCGGGTTGTCGGGCGCCAGGCTCGCTTGCGTGATGGCGACGAGGCGGCCGCCCTCGGCAAGACGCGCCAGCGCCGACGAGACATGGCGCATAGCCGCGTCGGTCCGGCGCCGATCGACGCTGGCAAGCGCCGAGAACGGCGGGTTCATCAGAACGACGGTCGGGGTGACGCCGGCACCGAGGTGGTCGTGGATCTGCGCCGCGTCGAAGCGGGTCACGGCGACATCCGGGAACAGAGATCCAAGCAGGCCGGCGCGCGTCTGCGCGAGCTCATTGAGGATCAGTGACGCGCCGGCGAGCTCGGCGAAGATGGCAAGCAAGCCCGGTACCGGCCGAGGGCTCGAGCACGCGGTCGGCGGGCGCAACCGCAGCGGCGGTGGCGACCGCAAGCCCCACGGGAAGCGGCGTGGAGAACTGCTGGAAGGTCTCGCTTTCCTCGGAGCGCCGCGTGTGGCTCGGGAGCAGGCCAGCGACTTTCGCCAGCATCGGCAGCAGGCCAGCGGGCGACCCGGCACGCGCGGCCATGGCGCCGCCGAACCTGCGCAGGAACAGGACGGCCGCGGCCTCGCAGGCGTCGTAGGCGCTCTTCCAGGCCCAGTCGCCCTGGGAGTCGGCTGCCCCGACGGCCTGCTCCATCGCGGTGCGGAGCATCGCGGCGTCGATCCGGACCCCTCGTTCGAGGTCGGGGAGCAGCAGCCGGGCGGCGTGGATCAGGGCGGCCGCGCGGTCGGGGGCTTCGGGCACAGAGGCGCGGGACGCGGCACTGGCAGCCGCGGCAGCGGAGGTCGTGGTCATGGGGAGTCCTCGGGAGAGCGGGGGAGCGAGCCGGCGGGCGCTCTCTCTCGGTCCCGGCCGGCTCAGCCTGCCCCTGCCGGCCTCTGGCTCTCCTCACACCACCGCTGTCAGGGAGCCGACACGCGATGCGCGCTTCCCGCGCCGCACGTTCCCGCTGCCCAATGCATTTGGGTGGCAGGCGCCCGGCCGGCATGCGGCACCGGGCTGGAAGCGGAGCCTGACGACGCACGCGCCCAGGCGCTGCGCATCAGGCCGGATCACGCGCACCGGCGAGGATCGCCTCCGCCTTGGCGATCGCGGCTTCGACACTCTGACACCAGGATTGCGAAGCGGGCGCCGCGGCATCGCCTGCGCGCGCGATGATCTTCAGAAGCCCGAGCAATATCGCGAAGTGATCGGCCTTGCGCTGCTGCGCCTCGGCGAACTGTGAAGGAATGACAAGCGCGGTCACACGATAGGCGGTGTCTTCGCCCGGCCAGACGCCGCTCACGTACATCTCGCCGGAGGCGTCATAGTCCTCTTCCTGCCCCGACCAGTCGTCGTCCTCGATGGCGAGACGGCAGGCCTCCTCGATCGTGCCGGCCTCATAGGTGCGCTGGCGATACGCCGGCAGGCGATAGGTGGTTTCGATGGTGAAGACGGGCATGATAACCTCCGGAAGCGCCCGGTGCTTGGGCCGGGCGCGTGGGGATGGATCGAGGGGTGAGCGCGACGACCGGGGCCGCTCCGCTCGGGGTCATTCGGCAGCGACTCGGCGGGGATCGGCTGCCACCTCGCTGCCGGCCGGTGCTTCCCCATCGGCGGCGAGGAACGCCGGCAGCGCCGCGCCGGCGCCGGACTGAGCGGCGGGCGCGGTGCCCACCCCGGCCGTGCGCAACGGCTCGGGCAGCCAGGCGCTGCCCTCCAGCAGGCGCTCCGCCTCCCGTGCCATCTCGACCTTCTTGAGATCCTCGATCAGCTGCGCCGCCCCCTCGCCCTTGGCCTCGCGCACGGCCTCGAGGATGCGGGCCTTGGTCACGCGGCCCACGTAGCCCTCGACTGTCGGCCGCCAGCCGGCCGCCGTCATGTCGAGCGTGACGGCCTCGGCCAGGTGGCCGGCATGGGCCAGCGCCTTCGGCCGGCGGTCGTAGGGCTGGTAGGTGGCGTTGACGGTGAGCCCCACGCAGTGCGCGAACAGCGCCTGGCGGCTGTCGCTGTCGAAGCCGGCGAGCGTCTGCCACAGGTCGGCGGGGTCCCTGGGGAGCTGGGCCGCCCACGCGCCGTGCCGCGCGTCGACCGCCCTCGCGTAGTCCGTGTCGGCGAGGCCCGGCACCTGCGTGCCGAACAGCACGCTCTTCGCCTCGATCTCAAGACACGTGTCGAGGCTGTAGCGGTAGAACAGCTTCAAGGCCAGCACGTGCAGCGCCGCCAGCAAGGCGACGTCGGGATCGTTGGCCACGGCCTCGCGCAGCGCCAGCGTGCGGTGCGCGGTGAGCTCGGTCATCAGCCGGTCGGGGAGCGGCCGGACGCCCTCGTCGTCCTCGTCGGCGTCCGCAACGGGCTCGGCGGGAGACGCGGTGGGATCGCCCGAAGCCGTCGAGGCGTCCTCGGAGCGTGCCGCCGCCACCCCGTTTACCGCCTCATCGGCGGCGTCCGCGCAATCGGCCGCGGCGACGGGAGCCTCGTCCTCGGGCCGCACGTAGCCGCGCTCGACGCGCAAGACGCCGGCGCTGTCGATGCTGACGAAGGCGCCGGCGCGCGTGACCTCGGCCGCGTCATAGAGGATGGGCCGCTGCTCGAAGGCCTCCAGTGCCGTCTCGATCTCGCCGAGGCGCCGGTCGACCTCTTCGGGGATCTCGTCGGCCTCGGCGTAGGTTTCCTCGAGCTTGCCGAGCTCCGCCTTGAGGGCGTCGCGGGCAGCGACCTCGTCCTCGGTCATGGCCACCTCGGTGCCGGAGAGGCGGCGCAGGCCGGAGGTGTGGCCGTAGGGGAGCTCCGGCGCCACCTCGACCCACTTCCAGCCCTCGGCACCCACGGCCTCGGCCTCGCGCTCCAGCTTCCCGGCGACGAGCCGCTCCAGGAGGCCAGGGTCCTGCAGCCAGCCGCCGTCATCGGCCTCGAACAGGTCGCGCAGGACGATGCCGCCGGCCGCCTCGTAGTCGGCAACGCCCACGAACTGTGCCCGCTTGTCGGAGGCGCGCACCGCGTGCTGCGTCAGCAGCCGGCGGATGTGGTAGGCCTCCCTGATCGGGGAGCGCTGAAGCGCCTCCCACACTTCCTGCTGGCGCGCATGGTCGGGGTTCACGGTGAACGCCATGAGCTGGTCCAAGCTCATGCCATCCTCGGCGTAGACGTCGAGCAGCCTCGGCGACACGGAGGCGAGCCGCAGGCGCTGGCGCACGACATGGGCCGAGACGAAGAACGCAGCGGCGATCTCCTCCTCGGATTTGCCCTTTTCGCGCAATGCCAGGAAAGCGCGAAATTGATCGACGGGAGACAGCGGCACCCGTTGCACGTTTTCGGCCAGGCTGTCCTCCTCGGGCAGGCCATCGGTGCGCACGATGCAGGGGATCGGCGCGGTGCGAGCGAGGCGCTTCTGTTTCACCAGCAGCTCCAGCGCCCGGTAGCGCCGCCCGCCGGCCGGCACCTCGTAAATGCCGGTCTCGGCGCCGCTCTCGTCGAGCACCGGCCGGACGGTGAGGCTCTGCAGCAGCGTGCGCCGTGCGATGTCCTCGGCCAGCTCCTCGATCGCCACGCCGGCCTTGACCCGGCGCACGTTGGACTGGCTGAGGACGAGCTTGTTGAAGGGGATGTCACGCGACTCGCTCAAGGCGATCTTGGGTTGCGACTTGGCCATGGGAGGGTCTCCGGTTGGTTCTGCGCGACGGGCCGGCCGGGAGCCTCTCCCCCGGCATCCGCAAACCCGTCACGACTTTCCCCTCCGTCCTCTCCCTCTCGATCCACAGCGTGCCGAAGGTTGGGGTCGGTGTGCGACCGGCCCGCTTGCGCCCCGCCGGTCGTGGTCGTGCCATGGCGTCGCGCGTCCGCTGGCATTCGGCAGGAAGGCGAGCAGGTAGTCTGCGGCCTTCGACCCGGCTGACGCGGCGCGGACGATTGCGCGATTATCTGCACCCAATAGATCCAGCCAGGGACCGAGGTAGTCGGCATGCCGCACTGTCGGAACGACGCCAATCGCAGCACAAGTCATGGCGGCTCCGACCTCCCCGACCAGCTCTTCCTCCGCATACTTTTTTGAGCCGAAGGAACCTGATAGATCTCGGTTGAGTCTATGGGCCGCCCCAGTCCAATGAACGTGCTCGTGGCAGACCGTCCGTGTCCAGTTTATCGGCTCGTAGAACGCCTGTGGCTGCGGCACGCGAATGAAGTCGCCGGCCACGTCGTAGTAGGCATTGTCGCCGCCGATCCGCAAATCGGCCCCGATGGCGCGGATCAGGGCTTCGGCCTGCGGCAGGATCAGGTCGGTGTCGACGTGAGGCGGCTCGGCGGCGATGCCGTCTGGCAGGTTCTGGCACTGTTCGACATTGAAGACGGTGAAGCGCTTGAGGAACGGGATGGCGCGCGGCGTCTCGCCCCGCTGGTAGGCGCGCTCGCGCTCATCGTCAGGGACAAAGCGGTCCGCATAGACCACTGTCGTCCCGCGTTCGCCCTTGCGCACGTGGCCGCCGAGCGCCAGGGCCTGCTTGAAGGTGAGCCAGCTCTGGACGGAATAGCCGTGCTCGACAACGGCCGACCAGAGGATGAGCACGTTGATGCCGGAATAGCGCCGGCCGGTGGTAGCATTCTTTGGCAAGCCGAGACGGGCGCGCACGCCCGACGATCCCCACGGCTGCACCCAAGGGAAACACCCGGCCTCTAGCTCGGCGATGATCTTGCTGGTGATCTCCTCGTAGAGGCTGCTTCGGTCATTGGCGAGGCGCGGACGGGCAGCGGCCCGTGCAGCGGACTGCGGCATGGCTGGTCTCCACCATCACGGGCCGGCCCGAGAGCCTCTCTCTGGGCCTCCAGAAACCCGTCACGGCGACAGCTGCCGTCCTCTTACTGGCCGCCAGTCGGGCGCGACTGAACACCGGTGCTGGGCGGGGCACCGACAAGCGCACCGTTCTCTGAGCGGTTGGATTGGCGTTCACGCCGATGAGGACAAGCCGCTCGACGGTCGCATCGAGATGGACGATGCCTATCTCGGCGGGGAGCACAGCGGTGGCAAGCGGGGACGCGGCAGCCCCGGCAAGACGCCGTTCGTTGCCGCTGTCGAGACCACCGAGGACGGCAAGGCGCATCGCGTGAAGCTGCAGCGCGTGCGGCGGTTCACGAAGAAGAACATCAAGAAGATCACCGGGCGGATCGTTACGTTCGGCGCACGGGTCGTCACCGACGGGCTCGGCTGCTTCAATGGCGTCGCCGATGCAGGCTGCACGCACGAGGCGATCGTCACCGGCTCCGGGCGCAAGGCCGCGCGTCTCCCTGCATTCAAAGCCGTCAATACGGTGCTCGGCAACATCAAGAGCGCCATCGCTGCCACCTTCCGGTCCGGGAGTAGGAAGCACGCCCCGCGCCAGCTCGCCGAGTTCGAGTACCGCTTCAACCGCCGCTATGATCTTCCCGCCATGATGCCCCGCCTCGGCTGGGTCGCCGTGCGAACACCGCCGATGCCGTATCGCCTCCTGACGTTGGCGGAGGATTATGGGTAATCAAACTCCTTTGCTCGTGTGCAGCCAGCTTGGACAGCCGATATGTCAATGTGCTCCGTGTCGGTCGACAGGATGGTCCGCCCGTTACGCCCCCTTGGAGCGAACACGATCGCTCGCGCTGGCAGCTTGGACGACCGCTACAGCCGCAACCACATGGATGAGGTGACAACGCAAGGTACATAGTCCTGCGGCAGCGATCGAAACCCGAAGGGCCGAGACCCGCAGCGCGGGGCTCGGTCGCGCGGGCCATTCAGCCCGCGCGATGAGAGCGCGACCCGAGCCTGCAGGGCGAGGGGGCCGCCCAAAGCCTAACGGGGAGGTCGTAAGCTCTCTGAGAGCCCCGACCTCATCCCAGCGTGGCACAGTGCTCGACGCCGTCAAGGTCAAGCCCTTCGTCGCGTCAGGATAAACCCAGGAAAGGGGGAAGAGATGTAGTAACTCGGAAACCTTTCATCGCGGTCCAGAGGGTTCGACGCCCTCCCGGTAAAGGCCAGCCAGCCGGCCGGAGGCGAGTCTTGCATGGGTGGTGGCGACACCGCTCGTGAAGCGTAGACAGCAGCTGCCAAAGCCCCGCGGTAAGCCTCGATATTGTCGTTACGCTGGAGCCTTTGTTTTCGAAGGGAGCAGGGGCAGCATCGGCGCAACCGCGAGTCGGTGAGGGCGCGTCGATCCGGCCGGGTCCTGGACCGGGCCATAGGCACAGGATGGATCGCCTGGGAACCTGAGAGGTCCCACTCACGATTGCCCGCCTAGAGGCGTGTGCCGATAGGGAGATCGATGCCTAGTCGAACGGCACCCTCCTCCCAATGCTCGGCCACCATGGGGTGCCGCAGCAGATAGCGAGGCGTCGGCCCATCCTTCAGCTCTTGCGCAACCTGGACGGTCTGTTCCCACTCTTCGGGCTCGGCATCACCGCGACCGATCCACATCAGGGCAACCAGCTCTGCCTGCTCGCGCTCGGTCAATGCCGCGATCTGTTCGCGGATTTCCTCGCGGGTGAGATCATCGCGGCTGTCTTGCAACACATCCCACATCTTGTCGTCGACCGGGTTCGATCCTGAATCGGGGTCGACTTCCGCCTCCTTGGCCTGAACGCCGCGCGTCTTGACGATGAGTTCCGCGAGATAGCCGCGGGGGAGGGAGAGAATTGGACGGGTGGGGTCGCTTGTGAGGGGGTTAGCCATGGCCTCTGATCCAGTCCGCTGTGATGAACTCCCCCTGGCTTGGAAAAAGCGGCAGTTCCCGAGGGCACGGACTTCAGGAAAGCACCTTGGCGGGGGAGTTCATGCCAACCGCCACTTCCCTCATTGCAAGGTACACGAACCGGCTAGCCTTCCGCCTTGACATCTATCAAGACCGCGGAAAGCGGATCCAACTCTGAGCCAGTCGGTCGCGACCACGAGCCGCCCGGCGAGCAACCCGATGTCGAAGCGCAGATGTGCCGATTGCTTCCTCGTCTGGTGTCAGGAGGTCGATCAACAGCAGTGAGCGCACGCGCGCAGTAGCAGCGCATGCGTGCCGAGGGGCGGCGAGACCGCGCCCATCGTTGCGATCGTTCTTGTTCCGCTGACGCGGCCCACGCGCTATCACTCGATGTTGTCCGAGTGGGACGAGACGCCCCTTGTCGCCAAGCATTTTTTCCTGTCGCAGCTCGGAAAACTGATGGGCGTCAGTGTTGCAGGACAGGAGACATGGTGATCATTGCCCGGTGGGGCGTGTGGTCGATCGGCCGTGATTGCGGACACGACCAACTGAGGTCGAACCACCGGGCAATTTGGCCAAGCAGCGGGCCAACGCCCGACGGAAGTGCACCCGTATGGCTTCACGAGTGCGGCTGCAGCCGTATGAGGATGGGCTGGCACCCTCCGCAGGGTAGCATAGGAGAAGGAGCTTCCCAGTGGACCTGCAGCCTTACTGTGGAAGTGCCCCGGTCCCTGCCGAAATCTGGAGCCGATGGAACCTTGATTATTCGCTGCTCGCGTTTGTGATGCTCATTGCGTAGGTCCATTTTCTTTTCCTCTCCATTCTGGAACCTAATCGACCCCGTTCCAAGACGTGGATCTGGGCGGGCGGTTGGGGTGCTCTCATACTCCTCTTCGCGTCGCCTCTGTGTCCGCTTACCTCCGCGCTCTTCTCGGCCCGCGTAGCGCACGACGTCCTCCTGGTCAGCCTCGTGCCGCCCCTTTTGATCGCGTCTCTTCCGGGCAGGCTGCGCGCCGCCATAGTGCATCGCAAAGGATCGTCTTGCTTCTGCCTCTGCATATTGCGCTCATGTGGTTCTGGCATGCACCCGGCCCCTACTCGCAAACGGTCGCCAGCTACAGCATCTATTGGGTAAGTGAGCTGACACTATTGGGCTCGGCCCTGCTGCTGTGGCATGTCCTGCTGTCGAACACGGCGCACGCAGGCGCCGTTCTCGGATCGTGTCTCGCAATGATTGCGCAAATGGGGTTGCTCGGCGCCGTCATCACCTTTGCGCGCGTTCCCATTTACTCGCCGCACTTCGCCACCACCGCGCCTTGGGGCCTGACGGCGCTTTCTGACCAACAACTCGCTGGCCTGATTATGTGGATTCCCGCGGCCATTCCGTATGTGATCTTCGGGCTGATGCAGGTCGGCACCCGACTTGGGCCACGCGGCCCTGAGATCGTCGCCAGCGGTGCATCATGACTGCGTGGTTGAAGGCAATCCATATTTCTTCTCTCGCCATCTGGTGTGCAGGCCTCGTCGTCCTGCCAAGCCTCTTTGCGCAGAGGCGAAGCGCGAAGACTTTGCAGGCCCTCTACCGCCTGCAGCGCTTTACGCGGTCGCTCTTTATTAAGGTGACATCGCCCGCGGCGTTTGTCGCTATCGGGACTGGCACCGCACTCATTTTCGCGCGCAACATCTTCACAGCATGGATGTTGCTCAAGCTTTCCGTCGTCGGTGTGCTAGTGATTATTCATGTCTGGTCTGGTCACATTATCGTCCATCTCTTTGGACCGAACGGACGCTACTCCCGACTTCGGCAGGTTACGGTAACGTTCCTGACGCTCTGCGTCGTCGCCGCAATCCTCGCTCTCGTCCTTGCAAAGCCGGTGCTGGAGCTGAGCCCGGTAACCGATTGGCTGCGGCCTGGCGGTCTTCAGTCGCTTCTGGAGAGCATCAGACCAACGCCATGATGGAACACCAGCTTCCCGCCATGCCATCCTGCAATCCCGGCAAAGGTGCTGGCGAGCAGAGAAGCGAGAATGCCGGCCGGCAAGGCCGCGGCAACGTGGTCGTCAAGGCGCAGGCCCCAGCTCGCTCCGCAGATCGACAGCAGCATCATTGCGGCCACCGCATGCGTCCAGCTCGCGGCACGAACACGAATTCCGGCAACCAGCAGCAGTTCCGCGGTGCCGGCGATGCTCGCCAAGATGCCAAGCCAGAAAGCGGTTCCGCTCGCCCAAAGCGCGGCGCGTGCCCAAAAGGGATCGGCCGACCACCAGTAGGACAGGTCGCAAGCGAGCGTGCAGAGGACGAGCGCAATCGGAAAGTGCACGAGCATCGCGTGGACCGGATGCCCCGCCACTGCCACCGCGGAACCAATGTCGAGCCGGGCCAGTTCCTTGATGACGGGATTCGTCATGGCCGTCCTCCACAATCGGCACGTCGCCTAGCCGGTGTCGGTGCAAGCTGGCCTATTCCATTCACCGTCGCGTTGACGGCTGTCATATTCGCCGGATGTACGGGTTCCCTTTCGACGCTCGATCCGGCCGGCCCCGCTGCGTCATCGATTGCGACCATGTGGTGGTTCATGCTGGCTGGCGCGACCCTGCTGCTGGTCCTCGTGGCCGGTTTGCTGTTACTGGCCTTTGTCAGTCCGGGTGTTGGCACCGGCCCCTCCCCGCAGGCTTTCGTGCTCACCGGAGGTCTGGCGCTTCCGGGCCTGACACTCGCCGCCCTCGTCGTGTATGCGCTGATTGTCGGCGAGCACCTTCTGCCGCACCCCGTCAGCTCGGATGGGGTGCGCCTTCGCGTGATCGGGCAACGGTGGCACTGGGCATTTGAGTACGATCACCCCGCAGGTGCGCGTCGTTCCATTGGCGTCCTGCATGTACCGGCTGGCCGCCTTGTTGAGGTTCAGGTTACCAGCACCGACGTGATTCACAGCTTCTGGGTTCCCCGACTCGCGGGAAAGATCGACGCCATACCCGGCCACATCACCGCGCTGCGGCTCAAGGCCGACGCTCCCGGCACGTATCGTGGGGTTTGCGGCGAGTTCTGCGGCGTCGGACATGCCGGAATGGACTTCACTGTGCAGGCGCATCCTGAGCCCGAGTATCTTGACGCCATCGACCGCCTCGCGGACGCCCTGCCACACAGCTTGCCCCCGCATACCGCCCAGCGTGCACCATGACGACGATCGATCGGTCGGTAACGACCCGGCTGCATCAGGAGCTCGACGCTGTGTGGGGCACGCCGCCCGGCATCGGTCGGCTGTCGGCGGTCAATCACAATATCGTCGGCCGTCGCTTCATCGTGACGGCCCTTGTCTTCTTTGCGATCGGCGGGGTTCTCGCCATGCTGGCTCCGCGCACAGCTCGCAACACCTCACAGTGCCTTTCTCGATGCAGGCCTCTACAATCAAATATTCACCATGCACGGCACGGTGATGATGTTTCTGTTCGCCATTCCGATGTTCGAAGGACTGGCAATGTACCTGCTTCCCAAGATGCTCGGCGCGCGCGATCTCGCGTTTCCGCGCCTCTCCGCTTACGGATATTGGTGCTATCTCTTCGGCGGCTCAATTCTGATCCTTGTCCTGTTTTTTGGATTGGCGCCGGACGGCGGCTGGTTCATGTACACGCCGCTGGCGTCCCCTACTTACACTCCCGGTATCAACGCCGACGTGTGGCTGATCGGCGTTACCTGCGTGGAGGTGTCCTCGATCAGCGCGGCGGTCGAAATCATCGTGACGGTCCTCAAGACCCGCGCGCCCGGCATGTCGCTCGATCGCATGCCCCTGTTCGCCTGGTACCTGCTCGTCACCGCCTTCATGATGCTCGTAGGATTCCCACCGCTGATCGTCGGATCGGTGCTGCTTGAGGTGGAACGGGCGTTCGGCCTGCCCTTCTTCGATCCAGAACGCGGCGGCGATCCGCTGCTTTGGCAGCATCTGTTCTGGATGTTCGGACACCCCGAGGTCTACATCATCTTCTTGCCTGCCGCGGGTGTCATCTCAACCGTTCTGCCTGTTCTCGCGCGCCGCGAGATCGTCGGCTATACGTGGATCGTGGTCAGCATCGTTGCGCTGGGGTTCCTGAGTCTGGGGCTCTGGGTCCATCACATGTTTACAGTCGGCATACCGCACCTCGCGCTGGCGTTCTTTTCGGCTGCGAGCACGTTGGTGGCGGTGCCGACGGCGGTGCAGGTCTTTGCGTGGATAGCAACCCTCCTGACTGGGCGGCCCCAGCTGAACTTGCCGATGCTCTATGTGCTTGGCTTCTTCTTCATCTTCATCGTCGGCGGATTGACCGGCGTCATGCTTGCGATTGTGCCCTTTGACTGGCAGGCACATGACACGCATTTTGTCGTCGCGCACTTGCACTATGTACTGGTCGGCGGTTTCATTTTTCCTATGATGGCGGCGGCCTATTATTGGTTGCCGCACTTCACCGGACGAGTGCCGGCCTATAACCTCGGTCAAGCGGCGTTCTGGCTGATCTTTGCCGGCTTCAATCTGACGTTCTTCATCATGCACCTAACCGGCTTGCTGGGGATGCCGCGGCGCGTTCATACCTATGCCGCTGACCTCGGCTGGAGCTGGCCCAATCTCGTTTCTTCGATCGGCGCGTTTATCCTCACAATCGGCATCGCCTTGTTCGTGGTGGATATTGCTTTGCAGCTGTGGTTTGGGAGGAAGGTTAGGGGCAATCCGTGGCGAGCAACGACGCTGGAATGGGCGACGTCGATACCACCGCCCGTTTATAACTTCGCGTCAATTCCTGCCATTGAAAGCCGCGCGCCACTGCGTGATATGCCCAGTCTCAGGAAGCAGCTCGCGGAGGGCCAGGGCTATCTTGGCTTCGTACGCAATCGCTGGCTGGAAACTATCGGTGTGGACATGGTGACCGGTCGCGTCGATCAGATCATTCTGTTGCCCCGCTCTACCTTCTTGCCGCTATGGAGCGCCCTTGCAACCGCTGCGTTTTTCGTTTCGGTACTAGTCCAGATCTACGCCCTTGCCATCCTGAGTGCCGTGGCAACGGTCATGTCCCTGCTGTCCTGGTCGAATGCTTCGGGCCTCACCCGCGATTTCGGCCCAATGCCAACCGGGGCTGACGAGAAAGCGCCGCCACATCCGGAATCTCTAAGCTCGCCGCCTTGGTGGGGCGCAGTGTTCACGGTGATCGCAGACGCCGCGTGCTTTGCCTCGTTGTTCTTCGGCGCCTTGTTTCTTTGGGTATCCGCGCCGCATTGGCCGCCACCGTTTCGGCTCGAGCAAGGGCACGACCTATCGCTCGTGGCCGCCATGGCCCTCATGGCGGCCATGTGGACGGCACGGCGCGCGCTTGCCGCCAATGCCGAAGGCGTGTCGCATCGTCGAGAGCAATGGCTCGTCGTTACTGCATGCGCGCAACTGGCGGCCATCGGCGCCCTGACAGCCCTTACGCCACTGGTGCCTGCCCCCAGTCAGCATGCCTATGGCGCCGTGACTCTGGCGCTGGTTGTCTATCTCATCCTGCAAGCCGCCGTGGCAACGTTATTCGCTCTGCTTGCCTGGTGGCGGTGCCGGCGCGGGTTCATCTCGCCGATGCGGTCATTGGACCTGCGAATCGCGCGGCTTTGGCAGGACTATGCAGCTGCAACGGGCATTGCCACGCTTGTCCTGGTTCATGGAATGCCATGGCTAATGGGATGAACTCTGCGCGTAAGCACGAGATGGCGGGCATCATGTGGATGACCGCGGGTTTTATGATCTGGGCTTCGGCCCTGATAACGCTCTATGCGTTCCTGTCGATGGGCTGCCTGCTCGGATGGCAGGGAGTTCGTTTCGGTCCGCTCAGCCTTCAACGCCTGCTGCTCCTTCTGATCTGGACAGCACATGCGGTCGCTATCATCGCAGTCCTTCTTGCCCGCCGGCACTACGCGCCGCAGGATCTCCAGCCAGAGGAATCACGTCTCTTTATTGCCGAAGCAACATCGGCATCGACGGCTGCAGCTCTCGTGGCAACGCTATGGACGGGTGCCCCAATATTGCACGCCTCACCGTGTGTTTGATGAGGATCGGATCAGCTTTCTTTGTCCCTGAGCTATAGCAGATCGGCCTTTCGTATTGCCGTCATTCCTCCAGGGTCTGCGCTCGGCAAGCTTCGAGCGCGAGCGGGAACAGCTGCAACTCATGCCCGGTGTCGCCGACCCATGGGGGAACCGCATCGAGATCGTCGGCTATGAAGGCCGGTGCGTCGTCGCCCAGCTCTCGGGGCGCATCGGCTTTGCGCGCGAGACCGCGACCGCGCCCACGCACAACGACAATGTCCTGCTCGATGAGCCCGGGCTGTAGGTCGGTTGCCCGACGCTCGATCACGGCATACCCGTCCTCGCCTTTGCTCTTGAGGAACGCGCCCACATCAACATCTGGCGCAGCGAGCTCGATCGCCATGGTCTCGCCGTCGGTCTTGGCTCCGCGCCGTCAAGGACGCCGTCCTGCGGGGCGAGAAAGACGACACTCTCATACAGGTCGCGTGGTCCGGGGCGCCCAGCGGACGCAGGGGGCCCGAGGCCCTGCCCCTGGGCGAGCTCAAGAGGCGGATCATGCGCGTTACCGCCGGTCGCAAGATTGCCCAACGTGGTGGATTGCGCCTTCACCGAGGAGAACGTGAGCAAGATCGTCGCTCTGGCCGAGGGCGCCGATCTCCTCTTCATCGAAGGCGGGTTCTTGCAGGCGGATGCTGCAAGCCGCGCGGCGCCGACACCTCACAGCGTCCCAGTAGGAACCATCGCCCGCCTGGTCGGCGTGAAGCGCTTGCAGACGTGCACCACTCGCCACGCTACAAGGACCAGGGCCACAGGCTTGCGGCGGAGGCCGAAGCCGCTGCCGGCGCCGCCCTTCTCCGCCTACTCGAAGCAGCCGCCCAACCAAGGTGAGCTCGCAGGATGAGAACAAAGGCGACGAACCTGCTCAGCGAGTGCCGGCGCACGGCGCGCCAGACCTTCGGCATCGCGCGGCTACGCCCGCAGCAAGAAGCGGCGATGGTCGCCGTTCTCGAAGGACATGACGCACTCGCGATGCTGCCGACCGGTTCTGGGAAGTCGCTGATCTATCAAGTTCCGGCGATGATCCTTGAACGACCGACGATTGTCATCTCGCCGCTGATAGCCCTCATGGCAGACCAGGAGAGAGCTCTCAGAAGCCGCGGGGTCCCTGTCGTTGCATTCCACAGCCGTCTGCGCGCATCGGAGCGGCGCTCCGCCCTTGAGAGGCTCGAAGGCGGTGGCCGCCTCATCGTCCTCACCACGCCCGAGACACTGGAGTCGCCGGCGACCGCACCGCATCTTGAACATGCCCGGCCTGCCCTTCTTTGCGTTGATGAAGCGCACTGCATCTCCGAATGGGGGCACGATTTCCGGCCGTCATACTTGCGTCTGGGCGCCGCCCGCAAGCGGCTGGGCAACCCGCCGGCGCTCGCACTGACCGCGACCGCAACGCCGCGGGTGCGCACTGACATCGCCGAACGGCTTCGCCTGCATGAGCCGGTGGTGCTCGTTGCTCCCGCACACCGCGAGAACCTCCGCCTGAGCGTGGACCTCGTGACCGGACCCGAGAAGTTTCGCGCCGCCGCGCGGCGTATCCGCGGGCTGCGCCGTCCGGGGATCATCTATTGTGCCACGACCACTGCGGTCGATGAGGTCGAAGGCGCTCTCAAGCGTGCGGGCATCCCGGCCGCACGCTACCACGGCAAGATGCGCGCTGCCGACCGCACGGCCGCACAACGTCGCTTCATGAAGCCGTCGCACCGCCTGATCATGGTGGCAACGAGTGCGTTCGGCATGGGCATCGATAAGCCGAACATCCGCTACATCCTGCACTACCAGGTTCCCGGCTCGCTGGAGCAGTACGTCCAGGAGGTCGGGCGCGCCGGGCGCGACGGGCACCCGGCACACTGCATCCTGCTGTTCGACGCGGCGGATATGGAAATCCAGGAAAGGCTGCAGGCGTTGAGCCGTCCCGAAGTTTGGCATCTGGAACGGCTCGAGGCCACGCTCACGGCTTGGGCGAGCGAGCAACGCGCTCCTACGGCCGACGCCCTCGCGTATTCGGCGGGCGTGCCGGCGCGGATCAGCGATGTGCTGCTGTCGGACCTTGAGGAGGCGGGGCTTATTGAGCGGGATCAGGCCGGCGGCATTGCCATAGGCGTCCCGCCGGAGAGCTTCGCAGCAGGCGTTCGCGATCTTGTGGCGAAGCTCAAGACCTTTCGTTTCGAGAGCGAGCGCCGGCTCCGGCTCGTCGCCGACTACGCCCAGTCGACGGAGTGCCGCAGCGTCTTCCTGCAGCGATACTTCGGGGAGGACCATCCGCCACGTTGCGGCATCTGTGACCGCTGCCGCGCCGACCGTGCCGGGGCTGCGCATTCTGGCCCTCAGCGAACGCACCGCTCTCGAGGCGGGTCCCGCAAACGGCGCCAAGCGCGGTGATATGACACACTGCGCGAATATCCAGCGTTGCGAGCGGCTTGTTGCCTTTCCGTAGGGTCGTGAGGACGATCCGGCTTACTTGGCACTGAAAGCTTGGTGAGGTACCGGACCGATGACCAGTTGCCCGGAGCTGGTCTTGCAGGCGTTCAATGCGCCCCGCGATCTAGGCCCGCCTGGCCATCAGGCCGGTAAGGACGTGAGAATCTGCCATAATTTGACGGCCGCCAAGGTTTGCGTACCAGAAATGACCTAACCAGGGGGCAGGTGGCCAGCGGCTCTCAAGCACACTCCCCCGTGCTTTTCCTCCCTAGGAGGACTTCCCCCGTCCTCCAAGTAGAGCCGCGGCCACTCCCTCTCTGGTCAATGTGCGGCAGGGTCAGCAATCGTGTGTACTCTTACATTCAGACCAGTTGAAGGCCCTCGGGAGGGCCTTTGATGACGCCTGGGGTCGGATTTCGGCCGACGTCAGCAGCCGCCCGGAGGCCATAGAAGCGTCGCGACTAAAGCCCAAGTGGCCCGGTCATGATCGGGGTCGTTTTTCTTTCGTAACACTGCCCATCCACGAGGAGCATCCATTTCGAGGGGCTACACCCATTTGACCGGCGGCATGGCCTCAAGTGACCTGAGCCGCCGCTCCGGAGCCCCCCGCTCTTGTTTCAGAGTGTCGGCGGCACCTTCCGCCAACTCATAAGATGCCTGTCGATATCGGAGCCAGTCAGCGCACGCATTGAGCGAGAGCACTACGCTCGTGTCTTTCACCGGCGAGACGACTACGGTGGGGGTGGGCTCTTGTGAATCATGGCTTGCCGCGACCGGAAGAACGTCGACCATTGGGGATGTCCTCGGTCTTCGTCGCGTCTCACGTTGGGTAGGTCGTCGATACTAGCATGCACCATCTTAGCGGATAGACCGTGGCGTGAGCGCTGGCCGCCCCGGCAACAATGCGAAGAACCATGCAAGGGCGCTCACGGGCAAGGTGGCCAACACGGAACTTTGGATACGAGTCAGTCCGGCAATGGTGAAGGCGAATGGGAGAGTGACCTCAGGTACGCAAGAAGGTCGGCTAGCTCGGCATTGTCTTTGATGCCGGGGAACACCATCCTGGTACCCGGGACTTCAGCCTAGGGATCGTGCAGGTATTTGGCTAAATCAACAAAGGTCCAGTTTCCTCGATGGCTCTTTAAGGCCTCAGAGTATGGAAATTCCGGCTGCGCAGCCTTTGGGCGATTTACGACCCCCCAAAGGTTGGGCCCGATCCGGTGCGGGCCACCCTTCTCGGCCGTATGGCACTGAAGGCAACGCCTGAAGATCTCTCGGCCATTGTCCGGGTCGGCTTGAGGCAGCATCGCGACAACTTGCGTTGGATCGAAAGGCGCCGGGGCCGGTCCGGCCCTGCTGGCGGGCTCAAGCTGTGTCACTGGCAAAGCCCAACCCGGCTTCTCCGGCTTGGGCTTGTCCCACAACATGCCGCGCACGACCCTTCCACCGGATATGACCAGCAACGCCGACAGAACAGCGCCCGCGATCTTGTTGAGCTCGAAGCCATCCATCGGCTACGCCGCCATTTGCGGTTCTCTACAGCCAGCATCTGCCTTGGGTCGAGAACAGTCGGGCCAACCGCGGCGATAGCTGTGGGCGGAGAGTTGGCCACAGCCGATCAGTGTCGCCGACATCCCTTGCAAACACAGCGATGCAATCCAGCGCGCTGAAGTCGGTCTCAGGAAGTCTGGGAGCGCGTTCAGTGCTTGACTGATTGCTCCTCGCCAGCTCATCGCACAGGGTTGGGACAGCATCCATGTTGATCAAACGACGGGCAACGCCCCACGCTCAAGCATGTCTTGCCTCCTTGTGCTCCCGCTTCCGCTGGCCGGCGCTGGCTTTTCGAGGTGTGCGCCGGTGCGTCCTTCAGCTCGAGATGGGCAGACGCATAAGCACGGCTAACAGCAAGAGGAGCACAACAAAGACCATCACCGCCATGGCAATCACTGCAGGCGAACACCAGGTGGTAATCTTTTCGCGGATCATTCAAACTCTCGCAATGAAATGTCCCATGCTGAAGAGGCAACGGCCGCTGGCGGGTCGGCGTTCCCTTGTGAGGACGGGTTCGAGCCGGTTCATTTCTCTTCCAACAACTCTTTGATCTTGCGCTTCTCCCATTCGGAAACGAGCTTGGAGCCCCTGCCGAAAACCGCGAGCGCGTGCGCCAAGACGCCGATGCCCCATCCCAGCAACACCCATTGCACCCACCAGGGGTCGCCGCTGGCGCCGTTCAGAAGGGCTAATGACACTATGACGGCGACGAATACGATCAGGTGGATGTAGAAGCCCTTGATAGCGGCAACTCGCCGCCTGGCTTCCGCAAGCCTCTCGTCATCGCGCGGCGCGGGCGAGCGGGTGCTTTCAGGTACCGTGCCTTGTTGCAAGAGTGACTCCTATTCGTTCTCGACCTCGTGGGGCCTGAGCGTTGCTTCACGCCGATCGCAAGCTTTAGTGGTGGTGCTTGTCGACGGGGCGACCCGGTCATTTGACGGCCATTACACCGGACCCGATTCCTGGCCGCCTTGATGGGCGTCAACGTCCAGGAGCGGAGGGATATCCTAGTCTGCAGCCATAAAGCGGGAGAACGGCTCGATCTCGCGACGGGCAAGCGAACTATGGCCCAGCGGCAAAGGGGGCCCGGCCCCTCAGGCAATCAGCCGAGGCATGACATCGTTGGCCTCGGCAAGGGTCGACGTGGCGCCGGGGCATTCACCGCAGGCAGTAACCTTCTCGATGGCCTGCCGGCGCACGCCAAAGCTCGGCTTTGCAAGCGAGCCCAACCAGAATGGGTTGCACCCATGCTGGCGACGCTGACGCAGGAGCGATTTTCGCGCGAAGGATGGCTGTTCGAGCCGAAATGGGATGGGGAGCGTTGCCTCGCGTTCCGCCGGGGCTGTGATGATCTGAAGCTCTATTCGCGCAATCGGATAGGCCTGAACGATAGGTACCCCGAGATAGCGGCGGCGCTTCAGCGCCAGGAAGTCCATTCCTTCATTGCAGATGGTGAAATCGTCACGTTCGAACGCGGGATCACCAGCTTCGCGAAGCTTCAACAACGCATACAGGTGCAGCACCCATCCCCTGATCTGCTCCGACGCGTGCCGGTGTGGTTCCATCTCTTCGATCTGCTGTATCTCGATGGCTATGACACACGGCAGGTGCCGCTTGGCCACCGGAAGCAGCTGCTGCGCGGCACTTTCGATTTTCGCGGGTCGTTGCGCTTCACGGAACACTGTGAAACCGAGGGCGAGGCCTACTACCGACGGGCATGCAAGAAGAGGTGGGAAGGCATAATCGCAAAGAATGGCGCGAGCATCTACGTCTCGAGAAGGACACGCGACTGGCTTAAATTCAAGTGTCAGCAGCAGCAGGAGTTCGTGATCGGCGGTTACACAGATCCGAAAGGCAGCCGAGTCGGCTTCGGAGCGCTGCTGGTGGGCTTCTATCGCAACGGCAACCTCGTCTACGCGGGCAAGGTCGGAACCGGATTCGACCGGGGCACCTTGCAGCGGCTCGGCGGCAGGCTTGCACAGCTGGAGATACCTGCATCTCCCTTCGCCGTGGGCGAGCCTCCTCGCCGGAACGTGCACTGGGTCAAGCCAAAACTCGTCGCCGAGATCCGCTTCACCGAATGGACGACGGCAGGCAAGCTGCGCCACCC
>DASURA010000086.1:0-9695 GCA_036280295.1 Hyphomicrobiaceae bacterium | reverse complement strand
TGTCGACGGTGATCGGAAACACCTTTCCGGTCTCGAAATTCTCGTAGAAGTGCGAGGCGTCCGAGGCCAGCACGACCGGCCCGTTGGCCGTGGCAACGCGGACGCACTGCAGGCCGCGGCTGTGGCCGCCGATTTTGTGCACCGTCACCCCCGGGGCGATCTGGGCATCGCCGTCGTGGAAGATCACCCGGCCGGAATAGACGTTCTTCACCATCTCGCACACATGATCGGCGGTGAACGGATGGCGCAGGTGCGCATGCGCCATGCACGGGCCGGTGGCGTAGGCCATCTCGGCAGCCTGCAGGTGGAAGCGGGCCTTGGGGAATGCCGTCAAGGTGCCGGCGTGGTCGTAATGCAGATGCGTGATGACCACCTGGTCGACGTTGCCGGCGGCGATGCCGATATGCTCCAGGGCAGCGGCCGGGGCGCGGATCACCCGGCGTCCGCGCTTGGCCCCCTCGATGGCGTCGAAGCCGGTGTCGACCACGATGGTGCGCTGGGCGTTGCGGATCACCCAGACGAAGTAGTCCATCGGATGCGGCTGGTCGTGGTCATCAGCAGCAATGAAGCTCTCGAAGCGCTTGCGGTGGATGAGCTCGGCATACTTGATCGCCAGGATCTCATAGGCATCGCCGCTCATCGGAAGGGTCATCGCACACACACTCCTGCGATCACGAGAAATTGGATGCCCGGCCGTCGGGCACCCGCATCGGCACAAAAATTTGGCGCCGGCGGCGGGCAGAATGCAAGCTTAACTGGGCTGTGTCATCTCCCCTGGCAGGCCACCGCCCACCGTCGGGAGCCCCCGCCCCCGACCTGCAAGCTTGCTTCGTCAGACCGTCATACTACGATGCGAGCCTGATCGCTCCTTGGAGCCGGGGACAGGCGTGCCCATGTTGAGTATTTGTCGCCAACCGCATAGAGAATGGCCGATCGCATGAATGTCTCGTTCCTGCAGGAGCTGCTCAACTCCATCGCCGAGCAGGGCCGACAGCTGCTGCCGCGCACCTTCGGCGGCGCCGCAATCGGCCGCGAGGACGACATCACCGAGCTGGCGGCCGCGCTCAGCTCCAACCGCGGCGAGGCTTCCGGCGTCGCCATCGCCCGCGAGCTGCTGCACCGCTATCGCGGCCTGACGCGGGAGGGCCGGCTCGACTTCCTCAAATACCTGGCGCGCACCATGCAGCCGGACCCCGCGGAGGTGACGCGTGCTGCCAAGGCGTATCTGTCGGGGCCGGACGCGAAGACACTGCGGGCGCTGCAGCGGGTGGTGGAAAGCCCGCGGCTGGAGTTCTTCCGCCGCTTGAACCTGGCGCCCGGCGCGACCGCGGAGATCGTCGCCATGCGGCGCGACCTGATCGCCACCGGCGACCCGTCGCTGGCGCCGCTCGACAGCGACCTGCGCCACCTTCTGGCGTCGTGGTTCAACCGCGGCTTCCTGGTGCTGCAGCGCATCGACTGGCGCACCTCCGCCAACATCCTCGACAAGATCATCGCCTATGAGGCGGTTCATACCATCCACGGGTGGGACGACCTGCGCCGACGCCTCGACCCGGCCGACCGCAGCTGCTTTGCCTTCTTCCACCCCTCGCTGATCGACGAGCCGCTGATCTTCGTCGAGGTGGCGCTGATGGGCGACATTCCCGCCGCGATCGGCGAGGTGCTCGACGAGGCACCCAAGATCGACGGGGCTGTCGGCGAGCCGACCACGGCGGTGTTCTATTCGATCTCCAACTGCCAGGAGGGCCTGCGCGGTATCTCGTTCGGCAACTTCCTGATCAAGCAGGTGGTGGAGGATCTCCTGAAGGAGCATCCGAGCCTCAACACCTTCGTGACACTGTCGCCGGTGCCAGGCTTTGCCGACTGGCTCGATGCCATGCTGGCCGGCACCGAGGCGGCGCGGCTCGTGACGCCGGAGGAGCGCGAGCGGCTCAGCGTGCTGTCCGACCCGGACTGGGCGACGAGCGATGCCATTTCCGAGGCGTTGCGGCCGATCCTGCTGCGGCTGGCGGCCCACTACTTCCTCACCGAGAAGGCCGGCGACGGCCGCCCGCTCGACCCGGTGGCGCGCTTCCACCTCGGCAACGGCGCCCGGCTGGAGCGCATCAACTGGCTGGGCGATCCGTCGGCGAAGGGCCAAAACACGGCCCACGGTCTGATGGTGAACTATCGCTACGAAATCCGCGACATCGAGAGGAACCACGAGGCCTACGCCAACGACGGCGTGGTGGCCGCCTCGCGCCAGGTGCACGCCCTGCTGAAGCGGCCGAAGCCGCGCACGGACCTCGTCACCGGCCCCACCACCACCAAGCTCCTCCGGATCGCCCGCCTGCGCCCGCCATCCAAGTCACCGGGTGAGGAGCAGCCCGAGGGGGCGTAGGGCGGTCTCAGGTGCAGGGCGGATTGGGGCGCAGCCCGTAATCCGCCAATTTGGCGCCGCACCGGCGGATTACGCTTCGCTGATCCGCGCTACGTCGCCTACCGCAGCGCCGCAGCGATATTGCCGCCATCCACCGTCGCGATATGCCCGGTGGTGGCGCGGGCTCTGGCCAGCGCGACGAACGCCTGCGCTACGTCGGCGGCGGTGACCTCGCGCTTGAGCAGGTTGCCGCCCATGTACTCGGCCGCGCTCACGCCGCGTGCCTTGGCCCGCTGCGTGATCATCGTCTCCGTCAGCAGCCCCGTGCGGATGCGATCCGCATTCACCCCGTTGGAGCGGATGCCGGCTGAGCCGTAGTCAATGGCGTACTGCCGCATCAGCGCCAGCGTGGCCGCCTTGGGCAGGCCGTAGGGGCCGAAGTCTGGGCCTGGGTTCACCGCCTGCTTGGAGACATTGAACAGGAGCACGCCGCCGGTGCCCTGCTTCAGCATGATGTCGACCGCCTGCTGCGCCACCGCCTGGTGGGCGAAGAAGTTGAGCTCGAAGCTTTGCCGCAGCACCTCGTCCGAGACCTCGCCGATCCTGCCCTGCCAGGCGGCGCCGGCATTGGAGACGACGATGTCGACGCCGCCGAACTGCTCGGCGATGCGGGCGAAGGCAGCCTGCACCTTAGCGCGGTCAGTCACATCGCAGGCGAGCCCGATGGCGCCGCCGCCGATGGTCGTGGCGGCGACCGTTGCGGCGTTGCCGTCGACGTCAAGCACGGCCAGCGCCGCGCCCTCGGCCGCCAGTGCCTTGGCGGTGGCGAGGCCGATGCCGCTGCCGGCGCCGGTCACCACAGCCACCTGCCCCGTGAACGCCTTGGCCACCGTACCCTTGAGCTTGGCCTGCTCCAGGCTCCAATACTCGATGTCAAACAGATCGTCCTCGCCCAGCGGCTCGTAGCGCCCGATCGCCTCCGCATCGGTCACGACGCGGATGGTGTTCTCGGCGAGATCGGCGGCGATTGCGGCATCCTTGACCGTGACGCCAATGCCAAACAGGCCGACGCCCGGCACCAGCACCACGCGCGGGCTGGCATCAAGCTTCACCTTGCTGCCGCCGACGCGCGCATTCTGGCGCGCAAACATTGCGTCGTAGTCCGTGGCATACTGAGTAACCGCGCCTTCCACCGCGATCGCAAAATCGCCGAGCCTGCCCCGTACGGGCGCCGGCACGATCAGCGGGAAATTCTTGGTCCGGATGATATGGTCCGGCGTCACCACGCCGCGCTGCGCGTAGCGCGCGAGATCGGCGCCGTCGACGTAGTTGCCGATGGCATCGTTGCTGCGGAATTCGAGCACGAAGCGCTTCGGCTCGCCACCGTCCTCAGCCGCCGGCACCGCCACGGCGCCGCGCAGGATGGGGGCGATCTCGGCAGGCGAGACGGGGTCAGACGCCTCGCCGGGACGCGGGCATCGATTGTCAGCATCCTGCACGATGAAACTGCCCCCGTTTCCCGCCGCAAACACGTTCCGGCGTCCCTTGGCGAGGCGGGCCTCGGCGCGCGAGACATGCTCAATCATGCGCTCGTAGGCCTCGCGGGCGTCGGCGCCGAAGGTGAAGATACCGTGCTTATGGAGAATGAGCCCTTCCACGTCGGGCTTCCCCGCGTAGACCTCAGCCGCCAGCTTGGCGAGGCTGAAGCCGGGGATCACGTAGGGCACCAGCCCCATTGTGCCGTCGTAGACCTCGGCCACCAGCTCCTCGCCGTTCGGCTGGTCCACCAGGCTCAGGAGGGCCGCTGCGTGGGTATGGTCGACGAACTTGTGCGGCAGGAAGGCATGCAGCAGCGTCTCGACCGACGGGTTGGGCGCGCGCGAATCCAGCAGGTTGCCGCGCAGAGCGTTGACCATGGCCTCGTCGCCCAGCCAATCGAGGGCGCGCAGCTTGCGCAGGGGGGCGAGCTTCACCGCCGGCAGGCCGGCCGGCTCGATGGCACCCATGTCCCAGCCCGAGCCCTTGACGCACAGCACCTCGTGCACCTCGCCCAGGAGGTCAGGCATCGCGGTCTTGACGGACGTGTTGCCGCCGCCATGCAGCACCAGCAGCGGATCGCCGCCCAACAGGCGCGTCGTATACGTACGCAGCGCCACATCCTCGCTGATGCCGGCCTTGCCATAGGTCTCGACCGCCTTGCGGGCGTCAGCGTCGTTCCAGCGGCTTTGCATCGCACCCTCCGTGGGAGTGAGACCTGACCGGCACCAGCATAACGCGTGGATAAGCCGTGCACGAGCCACCGTTAAGCTGGGGACTGTCAGCCACCATACGGGCCGAATCGGCTAGGTTTCCCACCGTTGCTCCACACCGCTCCACAAGCTGGCCACAGGTTATCCACAGGCCACACCCAGGGACGCCGATGCCGAGCTATCGCGAGATCGTCGAGATCCAGAAAGACCCGGCGCGTGCCAGGGCGCTGGCGCAGGGCCTCAGCAAGCTTGATGATGCCGAGTGGACCGACTGGGAGCTGGACTTCCTCGCCAGCATCGGCGCCCGCCGGCAGGATCTCACCACCCGCCAGGGCGAGAAGCTCGTCGAGCTGCGCGACGACGCCACCTGGTACACGGCGGTGGACGGCTTCTCGCTCAAGAAGCTGATCGAGCGCTGCCACCTCTTGCGCGACGAACTCAACGAGCGCGATGCCGCCTTTATCGAGCGGCTGCACGCCGAGGGCGCGACGATGCTTCGGCGCAAAGCGGCACGCTGGCTCATGGCCTGCGCCCGCGCCGTGGGTGAGATCGAGCCGCATCAGGGGCATTCGTTTGAGCGCCTGTCCGATGCTGCTCTCGATGCGGATGACGAAGCTTGAAGTGAGAAGTCGGAAATCAGAAGTCAGAACTCAGCAATTCCGGGATTTTCTGATTTCCGGCTTCCGATTTCCGACTTCTCCCCGGCGCCTACAGCGTATCGAAATTGAAGACGATCTCCTTCCACAGGTGGTATTTGGCAACCGGCAGCCGGTAGGGCGCGCACGCCCGCACCGCCTGCATAGCCGACCTGGCAATCGGCGAATCCGGCGCCGCGCCCGGGGCCTGGACCACTTCCGGCTCGCCCACCACCTTGCCGTCCTCGTCGAGCAGCCATCTGAGCGTCAGGCGGAAGGCGCGAGGGCGTGTCGGCGGCTTCCAGGCTTTCCTGAGGCACGGAGCGATCATCTGCCGGATCTGCATCAGCTCGCTCTGGTCGGCGAGCACAGGGCTCGGATCCGCCGTCTGCGCCTTCGCACAACCGAAGCCGATGAGGCAGACCGCCAGCGCCAGCCAACTCGATACCTTCACGCGTTCTCTCCTTCTCCTCCGGGCAACGTCGCGATCCGCCTAGGTTAGGTCGAGCGCCGGCGGAGACACAATGCATCGAGCAAGTGGCGCAGTTGCATGTGCTGGGTCTTCGCTGACACTGGGGGCGGGGGAAGCTCCGGTATCCCCGGCACCGAAGCGGAGAAGGATGGCCTCATCAAGAGGCTGGCGCTTGCACCGCAGCCGCATCTGCCGGCGGGGCATAGCGCATAATCGCCGGAAGTGGACCAGCTGGCGCCGCCGCATCAAGACATGGATGCCACGGCATCACAACTGTTGAGCGCTGAACGTATCGCAGGCCTTCACCTGGCCCGTCTCGAGGCCGCGCCGGAACCAGCGCACGCGCTGCTCGGAGCTGCCGTGCGTGAAGGCATCGGGCACCACGTAGCCCTGGGTGCGGCGCTGGATCATGTCGTCGCCGATGGCGGCTGCCGCCTTCAGGCCCTCCTCGATGTCGCCATGCTCCAGGCGCGATTTCACCTGCTCGTTGAGCGAGGCCCAGACGCCGGCCAGGCAATCCGCCTGCAGCTCCATGCGTACCTGCAGCTGGTTGGCCTGGGCCTCGCTGCCGGCCTGCATCTTGGCCTGCTGCACGGCATTGGCGATGCCGAGCAGGTTCTGCACGTGATGGCCGATCTCGTGGGCGATTACGTAGGCCTGCGCGAAATCACCCGAGGCGCCGAAGCGGCGCTTCATGAAGTCATAGAAGGAGAGGTCGACGTAGACCTTCTGGTCAAGCGGGCAATAGAACGGGCCCATCGCCGACTCGCCCGGCCCGCACGCCGTCGGCGTGGCACCGCTGAACAGGACCAGCGTCGGCGGCTGGTAATGCTTCCCGGCTGCCTTGAACACGCGTGACCAGACGTCCTCGTTGTCAGCCAGCACATGACGGACGAACTTGGCCATGTCGTCGGTCGATCCGCCAACTCCCGGCTGGCCCGGCAGTCCCTGTGTCTGCGGAACGCTCGGGCCATTCGCGCTGGGACGTGGCATGTCCGGCATCGTCAGGCCGCCGCCGGTCAGCAGCCTTAGCGGGTTGATGCCCAGGAGCAGGCAGCCGATGCCGATCACCAGGAGCCAGCCGAGGCCCAGCCCGCGGCCGCCGCCGCCCATCGGGATGATGACGCCGCCGCCGCCAGGACGGGGAAACATGCGCCCGCCGGGGAAGAACGGGCCGCCGCCGCGGCCGCGGCGATCCTCGACGTTTTCGCTCTGCCGGTCTGCCGTGTCATACCGCATGGCGCCACCCTTGAGCCTGCCTGGTCCGGTTGCTCTTGGAGGGCTGCGCGCGCGGGAGCGCATCGAGCCCCTGCCTCATCAACAGCTTATCGTCTCGGTAGGATGCGCGGACAGGCAGCGGACTGAGGAGAGGTTAACGTGCGCCGCGATCTGGGCACGCCGTAGGGGCAACACGATGCCTGCCTCGGGTCATCGCCCGTGCGGGCTCTGACCGCCAGACAGAAAGTGAGGGCTCCTTGGGCAACCGCCTCGTACTGATCTCTGGCTGCTCGGGTGGCGGCAAATCCACCCTTTTGACCGAGCTGGCCGCCCGCGGATACGCGGCCGTCGAGGAGCCGGGCCGCCGCATCATAATGGATGAGCTGGCGTCCGGCGGCACGGCTCTGCCATGGGTCGACCTGCCGGCATTCCTGCGTCGCGCCATCGAGGTGGCCCTGGCCGATCGGACGGTGGCGGAGGCTCACGCCGGATGGGTGTTCTTCGATCGGGGCCTTGTCGACGCGGTCTCGGCGCTTGCGGCCCTGACAGGCGAGGCCGTCCTGCGGCCTCTCTGCATGGCCCATCGATATCATCCGCGGGTGTTCATGGCACCGCCGTATACCGAAGGCGCCACCCCCGGAGCGGGCCGCCTTCGTGTTGTCATCCCTCGATAGCGACGCCGTCGGAGCAGGGCCGCGGCGACCGTCGCACCACCGCCACTAGCGCGCCGCCTGGGCCGAGCCACTTTTACAGCTCGGACGCGTTGAACGTATCGCACGCCTTGGTCTGCCCCGTCTCCAGCCCGCGCTTGAACCAGCGCACGCGCTGCGCCGAGCTGCCGTGGGTAAAGGCGTCGGGCACGACATGGCCCTGCATCTTGCGCTGTAGGGTGTCGTCGCCGATGGCGGCGGCGGCCGTCAGTCCTTCCTCGATATCGCCCGGCTCCAGGCGTGCCTTGGTCTGATGATTCAGCGCGGCCCACACGCCAGCGAAGCAGTCCGCCTGCAGCTCCATGCGCACCTGCACGGCGTTGGCCTCGGCCTGGCTGGTGGCGCGCCGCTTTTCCGCCTGCACCTGATCGGCGATGCCGAGCAGCGTCTGCACGTGGTGGCCGACCTCGTGGGCGATGACGTAGGCCTGGGCAAAATCACCCGGTGCGCCGAAGCGGCGCTTCAAGTCGTCGTAGAATGCCAGGTCGATGTAAACCTTGTGGTCGAGCGGGCAATAGAACGGCCCCATCGCCGATTCGCCGGTGCCGCACGCGGTTCGCGTGGCTGTGGTGAACAGCACCAGCTTCGGCTTCTGGTATTGCTTGCCGGCGTTCGCGAACACCCGCCCCCATACGTCCTCGCTGTCGGCCAGCACCCGGCGCACGAACGTTGCCATCTCGTCGCTGGCCTGTTCGGTTCCCGGCCGACGCGGCCCACTGGTGTCCGGCACGCCTGGCCGCGAGGCGCTCGGCCTGCCGCCCATATCCGGCAATGGCACCTCGATGCCGCCATCGGTGAGCAGCGTCAGCGGATTGATGCCGAGCAGCAGGCACGCGACGCCGATCAGCACCAGCGTGCCAAGGCCCAGGCCGCGGCCACCTGCACCGCCGATCGGAATGCGGATGCGGGCGCCGCCGGGAAAGCGGCCTGGGAATGCATCGCCCTCCCCGCGGCGGTCCTCGACCTGATCGCTCTCCCGATCCCCTGGCCCGTACCGCATGCCGCCCTCCTGAAAAACAGCTTGGAAATGAAGCTCCCCGAAGGTCCTGGCCGCGTGCGCGCTGAGCCCCCTCCCCCACAGAGCGGGCCGGCGCAGGACAATGCGGACGTTAACAGGATGCCGTGTGGGCAGCAATGCGGGCTCCAAGGACGGGTCAGACACCTCGCCGCCACGCATGCGGAAGGACGCAGTTTTTTTGCCGATCGGCCTGCCCGTGGTCTTGTGCACGAGAATACAACTTATGGCTGTTGGGTGTCCTCCCAACATTGGTCGACGGCAGCCCCGCTCGATCCTCTTGCGTCTGCCGATTGCCGACTGCCGTAAGGGTTTGTTAAAGCCGGTCTTGCCATCATCGTTGCGTCGTTCACCCGGAAAATGCCATTTTCGGCTGTCATCCACGTTGCTTGTTCAGCCATTCGTGACGCGCCAATTGGGGGTTCCAGGCATGCCCACTTGCAGGGCGTCCAGCGTGTGCTGGATGTCGCTACTGGCAATTCTGACGGTGCTGCTCCCGGCGTTCGCGGCGTCGGCGCAAGAGGTATCATTCGGGGCGCCAATGGGGCCGATTGATATGCCGGAGACTCCGGCTCCGGCGCCGGCCGCTCACCGCGCTCCAGTGGCACCTGCTCCGCTGCTGACTCGGTTCATCGTCAGCCTGGACAGAGCCATCCCTGCGAACGAGGTCAAGGTCCGCGCCCTCAACAGTTCCAGTCGCGTGCTCGTGGACCTGCCGCAGGTTGGCATGCGACTGCCCGAGTTGCCGCCGGCTGATTCCCCGGCCGGCGTCGTGCGGTCGTTTCGCTACCTGTCGCCTGCGCCCGGCAGGACGCGCCTCGTCATCGACGTGACTGGCCCGGTGGTGGTCGAGAAGACCGTTGAGAAGTCGCCGAGCGGCATCGGTCACAGGCTGGTGCTGGAGATTGCCGCCAACGCCGGCGTGCCGACACCGAAACGTGTCTCGCGCCGCAAGGCTGCCAAGCCGGTCATCGTCATCGATCCCGGCCATGGTGGCCACGACTCAGGGGCCATGAAGTACGGCACCGTCGAGAAGG
>DASURA010000085.1:0-8251 GCA_036280295.1 Hyphomicrobiaceae bacterium | reverse complement strand
TCACGCCATCGGCAACTGCCTGCGCGAGGCGTCGCAGACCTACGACTTCATCATGATCGACAGCGCCCCCGGCCTGTCGGTGGTCACCGAGAGCTGGCTGCGCGAAGCCGCTTTCTACCTGGCGCCGACGCGGCCCGACTATATCTCCACGCGTGGCCTCGTCTTCCTGCGCAAGTACCGCCAGCGCAACCCGGAGCTGGGCTTCGCCGAGCTCCTGGGCACCGTCGTCAACATGAAGGACCCGCAGTCGTCGGACGACGACCAGTACGACCGCTGGCTCCGCCAGAACGGCGAGAATCGCTGCTTCAAGCAGTCGATCCTGCGCGTCACCCCGCTGCAGGCGGCGGCCTACTACTCTCCTGCTCCCCGCTCCTACTGGGCCAAGTATCCGGGCCAGACCGGCGATGGTCTACGCCAGCTCACCGACGAGCTGATGCGCCGCGCGGCCGAGGCGCAAGTGGGCTAGTTGTCCTGATCGCGAAATTCGGCTCGGCGTGCTGCAAGGTTGGAGTGAATTTCGCGATCTGAAGGCTGCCGGCGCTTGCCTGCGCCGGCAGCCTGCCCGGCGGTCCAGGCCTCCAGCCGCATGACCGGCCGGTGCCGGCGTAAACCACGCGCGCGCAGCAGGGCGAACCGCAACCGGCCTTCGGCGTTGCCCGCCCATGGAGCACGCACGAACGCTGCCAGCTTTCCGTTTCCCGCCTCTTCCCTGGCACGGCGCCACATCCGGTGCCGACCTGGAGGAGGCTTGGTGCGAGCTGCTTGCCGCCAGGGCGCGCGCCGAGGCGCTGGTGCCCCTGATCGCCGCCCATCTCGCCGTCGCCGAGCTGGAGGTGGAGGCCATCCGGCGCTCCGTGCCTGTGCCGGGCATGCGGCCGCCTGGCGCCCGAGCCGCCTCGCCATCCAACCCTGCGTGATCGGGCACAGCCTCGACCACTCCTGGATCGGAGCGTTACGGCATCACCGCTTCGCCGCGCGCCCCTTGGCGTTGCCGCCGCCAGCCTTTGCACCACGCTTCGGCTCGGACGTTGACGCGCCACCGCTCGCGGCCCACCAGCGCTCCGGCGGGGTGAAGCGGCCAGCGGCGTTCTCAATGGCCTGAGCGGCGCGGAATAGGGTGGGCTCGCCGAAGGTGGGGCCGATCAGCTGCAGGCCGAGGGGGGTGCCCTCGGACGAGAGACCGGCCGGCACCGAGATGCCGGGCAGGCCGGCCATGTTCACCGTCACGGTGAAGATGTCGTTGAGGTACATCTGGATCGGATCGCCGCTCACCTCGCCGATGCCGAACGCCGGGCCCGGCGTCGTGGGCGTGAGCAGCACGTCGACCTTGCCGAACGCCTCGTCGAAATCGCGGCGGATCAGGGTACGGACCTTCTGCGCCTTCAGGTAGTAGGCGTCGTAATACCCCGCCGAAAGCACGTAGGTGCCGATCAGCACGCGGCGGCGCACCTCCGCACCGAAGCCCGCCGCGCGCGTCGCCTCATAGGTGTCGATCAGGTCGCCGCCGTCGGCGCGGATGCCGTAGCGCACGCCGTCGTAGCGGGCGAGGTTGGAGGAGGCCTCGGCGGGCGCCACGATGTAGTAGGCCGGCAGCGCGTACTTGGTATGCGGCAGCGACACGTCGTGGATGCTGGCACCGGCCGCTTTCAGCCAGTCGATGCCACGCTGCCAGAGATCCTCGATCTCGCGCGGCATGCCGTCGATTCGGTATTCCCGGGGCACGCCGACCCTGAGGCCCTTGATGCCGCCCGTCAGCTCGGCCTCATAGTCAGGCACCGGAGCATCGACGCAGGTGGAATCCTTCGCGTCCGGGCTCGCCATGTGGCGCAGCAGGATGGCGGCGTCGCGCACCGTCTTGGCAATCGGCCCGGCCTGGTCCAGCGACGAGGCGAAGGCGACGATGCCCCAGCGCGAGCAGCGGCCGTAGGTGGGCTTGATGCCGACCGTGCCGGTGATGGCGGCCGGCTGGCGGATGGAGCCTCCCGTATCGGTGGCCGTGGCAGCGAGGCACAGATCGGCGGCGACGGCAGCGGACGAGCCGCCCGACGAGCCGCCGGGCACGAGGCCGACGTTGGAGTCTTTCCGGCGCCAGGGACTCACCACCGGGCCGAAGCGGCTCGTCTCGTTGGAGGAGCCCATGGCGAATTCGTCGCAGTTGAGCTTGCCCAGCATCACCGCGCCGGCATCCCACAGGTTCTGGGTGACGGTGGATTCGTAGGGCGGCGTGAACTCGCCCAGGATGCTGGAGCAGGCGGTGGTGCGCACGCCCTTGGTGCAGTAGAGGTCCTTGATGCCGAGCGGCAGGCCCTCGAGCGGGCGTGCCTCACCGTTGGCCAGGCGCCTGTCGCTGTCCTCGGCCTGCTTCAGCGCGATCTCGGGGGTGGCGAGCACGTACGCGTTAAGGGCGCTGTTGCCCACCTCCACCGCATCAAGCAGGGCCCTGGTGAGCTCTGTGGAGGAGAAGCGTTTGGCCTTGAGGCCGTCGCGTGCTTCGGCCAGCGTCAGCTTGGTGAGATCGCTCATATCCGGGAACGCTGCCTATTCCACAACCTTCGGCACAATGAAGAAGCGCTCCTCCGTCGCCGGTGCGTTCTTGACGATCGCCTCGGCCATGCCGCCGTCGGTCACCCCATCGGGACGCTGCTTCAGGGTCATGGCCGTCACGCGCGTCATCGGCTCGGCGTTGGCAGTGTCGACCTCGTCGAGTTGCTTCACCCAGTCCAGGATGCCCGACAGCTCCGTCTCCAGCGCCTTGGCCTCCATGTCGGTGATCTTGATGCGAGCCAGGCGGGCGATACGCCGCACGGTCTCTGCGTCGACTTCCATGACGAGTCCCTTCCCACGCGGCCGCGTCGGGTGCCGCACGGTGCTGGTACGGCGGCTTGCGGCCTGAGGCAAGCCCCGGAGGCGGAAATCTCCCTCTCCCCGCGCAACACCGACCTCACCCTGGCCCTCTCCCCGCAAGCGGGGAGAGGGGGATCACCGCGTCAGCCCCGACCCATGTACCGGCTCCAGAACGCACCGAGAATGTCGGAGTAGTCGTCGGTCCAGGCCCTGAGGCCGTGATCGTCGAGCTCCGTCACGCCATCCAGCGAGCGATAGGGCTCGAGTGCCTCGGCGCTCTTGGCGAACACCACGACCGAGGAGCCGGTCTGGCCGTAGCCCTCGCCGCCGTTGTCCTGCATGGCGATGCCGGCGGTGCCGGCCGGCAGCTGCTTCAGGATGGCGGCCAGCACCGAGTTCAGGTCGAGGTAGCGGTTGGAGGTATGCAGCAGCACCACCCCATCCGGCTTTAGCTTGTCGAGGAACAGCTGCACCGCCTCCTTCGTCAGCATGTGCACCGGGATGGCGTCCGACGTGAAGGCGTCGATGACGAACAGATCGAAGCTGCCGTTCTTCTCCTTGCCCATCGTCAGCCGCGCATCGCCGATGGCGATGTCGATATCGGGCTGGCACTTGGAGATGAACGTGAAGTTCTTCGGGTCCTTGGCGATCCTGACGACCGTGGGATCGATCTCGAAGAACTTCCAGCTCTCGCCCTCCTGCTTGTGGCAGGAGCTGGAGCCGGTGCCCAGGCCGACGATGCCGTAGGTGCCCTTCTCCCCCTTCGCGGCCAGGAGCTCGCGGCGCTTGGCGATGGTCTGGCCGATCGGGCTGCCCGGATAGTAGTAGGTGGTGGGCACCGTATCATCGATGGGCTTGCCGTCCTCGCCGTAGACGTGCTGGGCACCGTGCAGGGTGGTGCCGTGTATGAGGGTGCGGTAGCCTAGGCCCGGCACGTCCGACACCCGGTAGACGCCGAAGAAGCTGCGCTGCGTGAGCTTCGAGCGGCCTTCCAGCGAATGCCCGGGCCAAGCGGATTCCTTCTGCCTGACGGCGGAGGGCAGCGTAACGAGGGCCAGGCATATGAGCGCGGCTGCCAGCAGCTGGCGCGGCGCGTTGAGCACGTTCGCCAGCAGGAGCACCGTGAGCACGACGACGACAAGCTGCGTCCAGCCGATCTGCGCCAGGGCCGAAGGCAGCCACCCCCAGTCAGCAAGAATGGGCAGCCACCAGATCACCAGAATGCCGGCTGCGGCCATCGCCCACAGCACCAGGAGCTCGCTCTTGGCCGTCTCCTTGTCCTCGGAAAGTCGAAGGGCGCCGGGGCGGCATGCCATCGAGGCCGCCAGCAGCAGCGGGTACTCATAGATCTCGCTGAACAGCTTGGGCGCCACCAGCGCCGTGAACATGCCGCCCAGCGCACCGCCTAACGACATCCACAGGTAGAACTCGGTCAGGTGCTGCGGCGCCGGCCGCGCCTCGTAGAGGGTGCGGTGTGCCAGCATGGCGGTGGTGAAGAACACCACGACGCCGGTCGCGCTCAGGATGAACCAGTCATGGGTCTGGAAGGAGAGCGCAAAGAGGGCGATGGCCAGCGCCACCAGGTGCAGGAACAGGAGCGCCTCGCGCGAGATCACGGAGTGGTCGCGGAACACCAGCACGAAGGTGAGCAGATAGAGCGCCAGCGGCAGCACCCAGAGCAGCGGCGCAGAGGCGACATCGGTCGTGATGTGCGCCGTGAACGCCGTCAGCAGCGCCGCCGGCACGAAGGCGAGTCCGATCCAGCTGAGGCGCCGCGCCAGCGTCGGCGCCTCCGCCGCCGTGGTGGCATCGGCCGCAGGCGCTGCCACCGTCTCCGGCACGCCGCCGGCCTGGGCACCGCGCATCAGGAAGAATGAGGCGGCAATCGCCAGCACCAGCAGGACGTAGCCCCACGCCCACAGGGAGCTCAGTTGGCTGAGCCCGAAGGTCGGCTCCAGGACGAAGGGATAGCCCAGCAGGGCGATCAGGCTGCCGAGGTTGCTGGCGGCATACATGAAGTAGGGGTCGCGGGCATGCGGGTGGCCGCTGCGCGCGAACCACGCCTGCAGCAGCGGGGCGTTGGCAGAAACGGCCATGAACGGCAGGCCGATCGAGGCCGTGAACATGCCAAGCTGCCACAGGTACGGCTCACCTTGCGGCGGCTCGCCCATCCAGCGCGCCATGCCGATGGGCAGGCAGATGAAGGCGAGTGCACAAACACCCAGATGGATGAGGCCGGTGAGGTGCGCCGGCGCCTTGTTGATGAGAATGTGAGCGTAGAGATAGCCGGCGAGCAAGGCCGCCTGGAAGAAGAAGATCGACACCGACCATACCGACGGCGAGCCGCCGAGCACCGGCAGCACCATCTTGGCGAACATCGGCTGGATGGCGAACAGCAGCAGCGCCGAAAGAAAGGTGGTGGCGGTGAACGTCCACATCATCGCCGGCGCATTCTTGGCGACATCCACCAGAAACGGCGGCACGGCGCTGCGGCCGTTGCCGATGCTGTTGTCGGACATACCTCAACCTTCCCTTAGGTGCGCCGGTCCGAAGCCGGATCTCACAAGCTCGGCACGCCGTATAGCAGCGCCCCATGCCCTCGGTCGACCGGACGAGTTCGGCTGACCGCCTGGACCCGGCGACCGCCGTGTCCTATCGTGCGGACAGGCCGTTTGTCGACAAAATCGGCAGGCCGAAGTCTCTCACATATCGGGGAGCACCGCCTGGCGCCGCCGCCGAAGCCTTTTCACCGTAAAGAAAAGGCCGAGACCGCATTACTGCGATTTCACGCGACACGGGACGCTGCGCGGCGTTTATGGCCCCAGCTGGTGGCAAGATATCCGTATCCCTTCGATCCGCGAGCTGGCGCCCAGGAGCTGCCGCTATGACCACCGCAGACCGAGCCAAGAGCTTTCACCTATCCCTCGCCGAACTTGCCACAACCCTGCCACCGGGAGCGCGCCTCATTGGCATCGATGTTGGCACCAAGACGCTGGGGCTGGCGCTGTCCGATGCCACTCGCAGCATCGCCTCGGCGCTCGTGACATTGCGACGCACCCGGCTGACCGAGGACTTGAGCCGGCTTGTCGAGCTGGCGGCCACGCATGGCGTGGGCGGCTTCGTCGTCGGCCTGCCTCTCAACCTCGACGGCTCAGCAGGGCCGCGTGCCCAGGCGACGCGGGCGTTTGTCCGCAATCTGGCGAAGGCCACGCCGTTGCCGGTCGTCTTCTGGGACGAGCGCCTGTCGACCGTGGCCGCGCAGCGGGCGCTGCTGGAGGCCGATATGTCGCGAAAGCGGCGTGCCGAGGTGATCGACAAGGTGGCCGCGACGTTGATCCTGCAGGGTGCGCTCGATCGCATCAGGAACCTTGGCCTTGGCTAGTGCGAGTCGAGACGTCCCCTCCGTCGCGGCGGCCAGGCGGAAGAAGCGGACTTCTCGATCGGACCCACACTGGCAATCATGATGTTGGCCCTTGCCTTCAAATTGCGAAATTTGCTCCCAAACCGCTGACACCAATTTCGGGAGCAGGACATCAGGCGGTGCTGCTGCTCCGTAGACGCAGGGCGGATCGCGGCGAAGCCAGCAATCCGCCGACGCGCTGCGAACAGCGGAGTGCACTTCGCTCATCCGTTCTACCCCAGTTACCGCGACGGAAAGCCCTGGGTCGGACGTTCTCACATGCCACGGAAAGAGACGATTAGAGCGGAAATTAAGAATGATGGTCACAAACTATCGATGCAACGTGCACTGCGTGGCTATTGGTGGCGGGGCCATCGGCCACTATCTCTCTTCCATCCCCACGATCGGAGAATGCTCACATGAAGGATAATCAACGTTCAGGCCCACTCGATACCTCCGCTCTGCACTTACTGCACAGGGCCGGGCAATGCGCCGAGGTGCTGTTCACGAACGAAACCGCGAAGGCGGCATTGACGCCGCGTCAGTATGCGGTGCTCGTGTGCGTCGGCCAGAACCCTGACGTGAGCCAGACCGGGCTCGTCGAGCAGACCGGCGTCGATCGCTCCACGTTAGCCGATGTCGTACGGCGCCTTGTAAAGAAGGGGCTGCTGCAGCGGAAGCGGACCAAGCAGGATGCGCGCATGTATGCCGTGCGGCTCACCGCCAAGGGTCAGAACATCCTGTCGAGCGTCAAGCCGCAGGCGACCAAGGTCGATCAGCGCATTCTTTCGGTTCTGCGGTCGGACCAGCGCAGCAACTTCGTCGAGGCGCTGGGCGAGATCGTCAGGGCGATGAGCCGGACGGCGGCGCAGAGCAGGGCTTCGGTGAACTAGCCTCTTCTCGCCATCGCAGGGAGAGGCGCCCTCTCAACCCGGGAAGGCGCGGTCGACGATGGCGCGGGTATCGGCGCCGTCCAGTCCTTGTCCATAGGTCTGTCGGGGGGCGGCCCCAGACAACCTGGTCGCAAGGAAGGCGTCGGCCACGAATGCAGGCGCATGCGCGCGCAGGATCGCACCTGCCGCCAGGGTCGCCAGAGCCTCGGTCAAGGCCCGCCCACGCTGCTCCAGAAAGCGCGGCTCGTGCAGCATTCCCTGCACGCGGTGGAGTTGTGCCTTGAGCCGGGCGTCACCGCCTGCGCTTGTTGCGAGATCCTCCATGACCATCGCTACAGTCTCCGGCTCGCGCTGGAGCACGCGCAGGAGGTCGAGTGCCATCACGTTGCCCGAGCCTTCCCAGATGGCGTTGAGCGGCATCTCGCGATAGACGCGGGCGGCCAGGCCCTCCTCGACATAGCCGTTGCCGCCGAGGCACTCCATTGCCTCGTAGCCGAACGCCGGGGCCATCTTGCAGATCCAGTACTTGGTGACCGGCGTCATCAGCCGGCGCCAGGCCGCGGCGTTGGCATCGGCGGCGCGATCGAAGCTGCGTGCCAGCCGGAATGCCAGCGCCGTCGCTGCCTCGGCGTCGAGTGCGAGATCGGCCAGCACCTGCGTCATCAGCGGCTGATCGATCAGCTTGCGCTGGAATACCGTGCGGTGCCGGCAATGGTGGATGGCGTTGGCGAGCATCACCCGCATCAGGGCGGCCGAGCCGACGGCGCAGTCGAGCCGGGTGCCAGTGACCATCTCGATGATTGCGGGAACGCCGCGGCCCTCCTCGCCGATCAGCCAGCCGTGGGCGCCGGCAAGCTCAACCTCCGAGGAGGCGTTGGAGCGGTTGCCGAGCTTGTCCTTGAGGCGCTGGAAGCGCAGCGCGTTGACGGAGCCGTCCGGCAGGAAGCGCGGCACCAGGAAGCAGGACAGGCCCTGGCGCGCCTGCGCCAGCATCAGGAAGGCATCGCACATGGGTGCCGACATGAACCACTTGTGCCCGGTCAGGATATATTCTGCACCCGGCCCACCAGTGCCGGCCGGCTCGGCGCAAGTGGTGTTGGCGCGCACGTCGGTG
>DASURA010000084.1:0-3082 GCA_036280295.1 Hyphomicrobiaceae bacterium | reverse complement strand
GTGACCGCGCCCGACCCGAACAATCCCCAGGCTCCCGACGGCCCCGACAGCACGGTCGCTCCGGAGCCCCTGGAGCTGCGGGCGCAACCCCGCCCCGTGACCCGCATCAACCGCAAGGTGCTGATCGGTACGGCCGCGGTCCTGCTGTTCCTCATCGCCGGCCTTGTCCTGCTGGCGCTGCGCGCGCCCAGCCTGCGCGTTGCCGACCGCCAAGAGCTCTTCAACGTCGAGCACAAGCCGATTGCGGACGCGCTCTCCAAGCTGCCCGCCAGCTATGACGGCCTGCCGCCGGACAAGAAGCCTCCCGCAGCCAAGGAGACGGCACCCGGCCTGCCGAAGAGTGTGCCGGCACCGCAGCCGGGGGAGTGGGGCGATGAGGCGGACCGCGCCGAGAAGGCCCTCCTCGCACGCATGGAGGCTGAGGCCCGCAAGAGCCCGATGTTCTTCCGGCTGCAGCTCAAGGCCCCGCCGAAGGAGACGGTGACCGCCGATGTGCGCCCCGAGCCTCCGCTCCCTCCCGCTCCAATGGTAGCCGACGGCGGCCCGACGGCGCTCTCCGCCCTGCGTGCGGCCGAGCGCGCCGTGGCGCTGGCCGGCGGCGATCTCGATGCTCTGGGCGCGGGCACTTCAGACCAGACGCGCAAGCTCACTTTCCTCAAGTCAGGGCCGGAGAAGGACATCTACAATCCGCACGCCCTGCAGACGCCGGCCTCCCCCTACCAGCTGATGGCCGGCACCGTCATCGCCGCCAGCCTCATCACCGGCCTCAACTCGGACCTGCCGGGCTTCGTCATCGCCCAGGTCACCGAGAACGTGTTCGACACCGTCTCGGGACGCCACCTGCTGCTCCCGCAGGGGGCCCGTCTCGTCGGCAAGTACGACAACATCGTCGCCTTCGGCCAGGAGCGCGCGCTCGTGGTGTGGCAGCGCATCATCCTGCCCAACGGCACCTCCATCGTCATCGACAACCTCCCGGCAACAGATACCGGCGGCTATGCCGGTCTTGCCGATCAGGTCGACTTCCACACCTGGAAGCTTCTGAAGGGCGTGGCCCTCGCAACGGTGCTCGGCGTTGGCAGCGAGCTCGCCTTCGCCTCCTCCGACAGCGACCTGATCCGCGCCCTGCAGCAGTCGACGCAGGCCACCACCAACCGCGCCGGCCAGCGCCTGATCGAGCGGCAGCTCAACGTCCAGCCGACCATCACGGTGCGGCCCGGCTGGCCGCTCCGCATCATCGTGCACAAGGACATTTTGCTCCGGCCCTACCGCGGATCGACGCCGAACTGATCAACAGAAAGGACAAGCCGTGCCCGTCATCGGAACCTTCCAGGCCGTCAAGGACGGCTACATCGGCAGCATCCGCACGCTCATGCTGAACGGTCGCGTCAGGATCCTCGCCAACGACCGGAAGGACAGCGAGGGGGCGCCGGACTTCCGCATTTCGCTGGGCACCACCGAGATCGGCGCCGCCTGGCGCAGGACCAAGCAGGGCACTGACCAGACCTACCTGCGCGTGCGCCTCGACGATCCGGCCTGGCCGCAGCCGGTCTGGGGCGTCCTCCTCGAAAGCACCGACGACGGCCTCGTGCGCCTGATCTGGCGCCGCGACCGCAAGGACGAGGGCTGAGGCACGCAGGCGGCTGCCATCGAGAGCTGACGCCGCCACCGAGATCCCAAACCCCGGCCGGCAGCGCGACCAGCGCTGCCGCAACGGAGCCCTCTTGCCAGGATGCCCGCCATGTCCCGTTTGCGTCTCGTCGTCTGCGTACTGCTGCCCTTTGCGGCGGGCTACTATCTCTCCTACCTGTTCCGCTCCATCAACGCCGTGATCGCCGGCGACCTCGTGGCCGAGCTGGGCCTTACCGCAGCCGACCTCGGCCTGCTCACGTCAGTGTACTTCCTGCTGTTCGCAGCCGTGCAGCTCCCCTGCGGCGTGCTCCTCGACCGGTACGGGCCGCGGCTCATCGACAGCACCCTGCTCCTCGTTGCCGCCGCCGGCGCGCTCCTGTTCGCCCTTGCCGACGGCGTGGCAACGCTGCTTGCCGGCCGTGCGCTGATCGGCCTCGGTGTCGCCGTCGGGCTGATGGCCGGCCTCAAAGCCATCGTCCTGTGGTTCCCGCCCGAGCGCGTCGCCCTCGCCAATGGCTTGTACATCATGCTGGGCGCGCTTGGTGCCCTGTCGGCGACAGGGCCGGCCGAGACAGTCGTTCAGGCTCTGGGCTGGCGCGGGCTGTTCACGGCTCTCGCCGCGGCCTCGGCGACCGTGGCGCTGATCATCCTTCTCGTCGTGCCCGACCGGAAGGCGCCGACGCAGGCGACCACCTCACCGAGAATCGGCTTCCTCGCCATCTACCTGGACCCGCGCTTTCTGCGCATCGCGCCCCTGGCGGCGCTGGGAGTCGGCACCTCCTTCTCGCTGCAGGGGCTCTGGGCGGCGCCCTGGCTCGCCGACGTTGCCCGCCTCGATCGCTCCGCCGTCGTCAGGCACCTCACCTTGATGGCAGCCGTGCTCGCCGCCAGCGCCCTGCTGCTGGGGGCGGCCGCCGAGCGCCTGCGCCGTGCCGGCATCCCGACCGAGCTGTTCCTCGCCGCCACGCTCACCCTGTCCATGGCCGCCCAGCTCGCGTTGCTGCTCGGCCTTCCGGTGTCGTCCTATGTCCTGTTCTCAGCGATCGCCGCCGCGGGCGCCGCTACCGTGCTCAGCTTCGCCGTGCTGGCGCAGTACTTCCCCAAGGAGGTGTCGGGCCGCGCCAACGCCGCCCTCGGCGTCCTCAACATGGGCACTGCCTTCGGCCTGCAGTGCCTCTCCGGCTTCATCGTCGCCCTGTGGCCGGCAGAAGACGGGCACTACCCGGCCGAGGCCCACCAGGCCGCGCTCGGCCTCGGCCTCGTGCTGCAGGCCGCCGCCTTCGCGTGGTTCATCCGCCCGGAACGCAAGACCGCTTTCGGCTACCTGCCGGCGCATCCGATTCACGCCTTCGCGGGAGGACTCGGACTCGCACCGGCCGCTGCCCTGTCGTATGCCCGCGCGCGGCACGTGTGGTCGCTGCGAATGGCCCGCGCTCGCGCGCAAGAGAAGGCT
>DASURA010000083.1:0-11864 GCA_036280295.1 Hyphomicrobiaceae bacterium | reverse complement strand
ATGAGCAACAGCAACAAGCCCTGGATTGTCGTCTGCGGCCTCACCAATCGCGTCGTCTCAGAACACAGCAATCTGCGGCATGCCGCCATCGTCGCCGATCAGGCCGGCGCCCTTATGGGGCATCGCCACTGTGTCAAGGTGATGCCCTGCTACAGCTACTTCCGACATGAGGCCAAGCGCATCGCCTTCCGGATGCGTCAGGCCCGCTATCATCTAGCGTGCCATCGCGAGCGGGAGCGGGAGGCGCAGCGGATGGCGAAGACCAATCCGTCACGCCTGACCGACACGACTGCTCACGCCTGAAGGCCGTCGCCGATACCATGCGTGACGACGTGAGGCCCGCCCGAGTGCGGGCCTTTTTCTTATGCGCCGGTCGCAACCCACCTACGCGCCATGTTGATAGCCAAATTGATAGTAAGAGCGCCGGCAACGTCAAGAAGTGCCGATTTTATGCGGGTTTCTTGCATTGGCGCTTGGATCGCCTGTCCACCAGCCAGCAGGGCTGCCCCAGCGGGGTATCGGAGAGCGACTTCGCCGCACCCGGGCTCACTGCCTCGACTCTGCGCCGAGGGAGCGCCTGTTCCGCACGGGGTCAACCCCCGTCTTGGTCCGGACGCACTGGCGCTTGGGCGGTCTACCCACCAGCCAGCCGACGCACCGGGCTACGGCCCCCGGCTCCTAGTCTGAGGGGTGGCCCTAGGTGACCGCCGTCTCATCTCCGAGGCGCGCGCACGAGAGCATGTTACGCAGTCTGCGTCATTATTAATCTGCATCCATAGTAAATCCGCATTAGTTATCCCCCCGTCTTGGCGCTTCATGCGGCTTGCCGGCCGCAGGACGCAGCAGCGCGGAGACATCGGGCAGGAAGCCAAAGCCCTTGGACGTCAGGAACTCCCACATGGCGGTGCCGGCCGGCAGCAGATGCTTGCGGCGGTTCCTGACAGCATACCAGCGCCGCACCACAGGAAGCCCGCGTACGGGGAGCACGGCAAGACGGCCGGTCTCGACCTCGGCGGCAACGGTATGGGCAGAGATGAAGGCGATGCCGAGCCCGGCCATCACCGCCTGCTTGATGGTCTCGTTGCTGTCGAGCTCCATGCCGATGCGCGGCACCAGCCGCGCCTTGGCGAAGATCCGCTCCATCAGCGTGCGCGTGCCTGATCCGCGCTCGCGCACCAGGAACGTCTCGGCGCTGAGCGCCTCCAGTGCCAGCCGGCGGCCGGACGGCGCCGCCAGCCGGTGGCGCGGCGCAGCGATGATCACGTGCGGATGCTCGCCGATCGCCTGCTGCTCGACGGCAATGGTCTCAGGCGGACGCCCCATGATGGCGATGTCCAGCTCCAGCTCAGCCAGCGCGGCAATCGTCTCCTCGCGATTGCCGACGATCAGGCGCACGTCGATCTGCGGGTGCGATTCCGCGAACGCCGCGAGCATGCGTGGCGCGAAGTATTTCGCCGTGCTGACGGCACCCACCGCGACCCTGCCGCCGCCGAGCCCGCGCAGCAGCATCAGGGATTCGCTGCACTCGGCGAGCGCCGCCTCGATGCGCGCCTGGACGCCGAGAACGTAACGGCCCGCGTCGGTCGGCCGCATCCCCTGGTGCGTGCGGTCGAACAGCGGCACGCCGGCATTCTCCTCCAGCAGCTGAAGCTGCAGCGTGACGGCCGGCGGCGTGACGCCCAATGCGCTGGCGGCGCTGGTAATTTTTCCGGTCCGTGCAACGGCGGCCAGAACCCGGAGTTGTTTCAGGGTCACGTCTCGCATGGGCACGCTCTGCCATACTTTTAGAATATCTTTCGTCACTGCCAAGTTATTTCAAATTCCCTGAAACATCCAGACCGTTAAGGTCAGCCCAGCGCAAGTCGGCTCCAGGCCGCGAGCGCACCAGGTCGTTCGTCAGGAGACCGGCATGCCGCAGCAGATTTCGCTCCAGACCTACCTTGCCGGGTGGTGTGCGGTCGAAGCGGAGCGGCGCGACGTCGCCGCGACGCTGCTCGCCATTGCCGACGCCGCCAGGGCGATCGCCGCGCTGGTGGCAAGAGGCCCGCTCGATGGCGCCGCCGATGCCGCTGTCGGCAGCAACGTGCACGGCGAGACGCAGCTTATGCTCGATGTGCGGGCCAACGACCTCATGATCGCGGCGCTGCGGCAGGCGCCCGTTGCCGCGGTCGCCTCCGAGGAGATGGAGCGTGCGGTTGCGCTGGCCTCCGGCGCGCCGCTGGCGGTGGCGTTTGATCCGCTCGACGGCTCCTCCAACATCGCCAGCAACGTGGCCATCGGCACCATCTTCTCTGTCCTGCCCGCAGTCGACGGCACGCGCGAGGATCCGGACAGCGCCTTCCTGCAGAAAGGGAGCGCCCAGAAGGCCGCCGGCTATGTGATCTACGGCCCGCACTGCGCGCTGGTGCTGAGCGTCGGCAAGGGCACCCAGGTCTACACCCTCGACCGCACCACCGGCCGCTTCCTGCTGACTGCAGCGTGCGCCAGCGTGCCGGCGCGAACGCGCGAGTACGCCATCAACGGCTCGAACGCCCGTCACTGGAGCGAGGGCATCCGGTCCTACGTGGCAGACTGCGTCGCCGGCCGCGACGGCCCGCGCGAGCAGGATTTCAACACCCGCTGGATCGCCTCGCTGGTGGCCGAGGCGCACCGCATCCTGGTTCGCGGCGGCGTGTTCCTCTACCCCGCCGATGCCCGCAAGGGCTACGCGCAGGGCCGCCTGCGGCTCGTCTACGAGGCCAGCCCGATCGCCTGGCTGATCGAGCAGGCCGGCGGCAGCGCCATGGACGGGCATCGGCGCATCCTGGATGTGGAGCCCGGCACGCTGCACCAGCGCACGCCCCTGGTGTTCGGCTCTCGCGAGGAGGTGGAGCGCATCGCCCGCTACAAGACGCACCAGGCGATCGGCGAGCGCTCGCCTCTCTTCAACATTCGCGGGCTGTTCGGAGCCTAGAGGGCGAGCGACATGTCCATCAGGCATCCGATCATCTCCGTCACAGGCTCCTCCGGCGCCGGCACCACCTCGGTGAAGATGACGTTCGAACAGATATTCCGGCGTGAGAAGATCAACGCCGCCTTCGTCGAGGGCGACGCCTTCCATCGCTTCGACCGCGCGGCGATGAAGGAGGCGATCGCCGACGCAGCCAAGGCCGGCAACCACCACTTCAGCCACTTCGGGCCGGAGGCGAACCATCTGGCGGAACTGGAGACGGTGTTCAGGAGCTACGGTGAGAACGGCACCGGCCGCACCCGGCGCTATGTGCACGATGACGTGGAGGCAGCCGCCCTTCGCCACCCGCCGGGCACCTTCACGCCCTGGGAGGACCTGCCCAAGGACAGCGACCTGTTGTTCTACGAGGGCCTGCACGGCGCCATTGTCACCGACCGGCACGACGTGGCCCGGCATGCCGACCTCAAGATCGGTGTGGTGCCTGTCATCAACCTCGAATGGATCCAGAAGATTCATCGCGACCGGGCCTGCCGTGGTTATTCCACCGAGGCGGTGATGGACACCATCGTGCGGCGCATGCCCGACTACGTGGCCTACATCTGCCCGCAGTTCACGCAGACCGACATCAACTTCCAGCGGGTGCCGACGGTCGATACCTCCAACCCATTCATCGCCCGCTGGATCCCGACGCCTGACGAGTCGATGGTGGTGATCCGCTTCCGCAACCCGCGCGGCATCGATTTCCCCTACCTCCTGTCGATGATCCCGCACAGCTTCATGTCGCGCGCCAACTCGATCGTCATTCCCGGCGGCAATCTCGACCTTGCCATGCAGCTGATCCTCACTCCCATGATCCTGCGGCTGATCGAAAGGAAGCGGCGTGCCAGCTGAGACCCTGAAGCCGGCCACCGGCCAGGCCTTCGACATTCACGGCCGCGGCGCCGCGGCAGCTGCCGCCAGCTTGTCGGCCCTGCCCCTGGACCGCATGGCGGATGCCATCCGCATCCTTGCCATGGACGCTGTGGAGCGGGCCAGGTCGGGCCATCCCGGCATGCCCATGGGCATGGCCGACGTGGCCACCGTGCTGTTCACGCAGGTTCTGAAATTCGATCCGTCGGCGCCGGATTGGGCCGACCGCGACCGCCTGGTGCTGTCCGCCGGGCACGGCTCGATGCTGCTCTATGCCCTGCTCTATCTCGCCGGCACCGCCGGTGTCGGTCTCGATGACATCAAGCGCTTCCGCCAGCTGGGCGCCAAGACGGCCGGCCATCCCGAATACGGCCACTGCCCCGGTGTGGAAACCACCACCGGGCCGCTCGGCCAGGGGCTCGCCACCGCGGTCGGCATGGCGCTGGCCGAGCGCATGCTCAATGCCCGCTACGGCGATGGCCTTGTGGATCATCACACCTACGTCATCGCCGGCGATGGCTGCCTGATGGAAGGCATCAGCCATGAGGCGATCGACCTCGCCGGCCACCTGCGGCTCTCCAGGCTGATCTTGCTGTTCGACGACAACGGCATCACCATCGACGGCAGCACGGCGCTGTCGACCTCGATGGACCAGCTCAAGCGCTTCGCCGCCGCAGGCTGGAACGTGACGGGCGTGGACGGCCACGCGCCGTTGGACATCGCCGCTGCCCTTGCCCTGGCGCAACGCTCAGAGCGTCCATCGCTGATCGCCTGCCGCACCCTGATCGGCCACGGCGCGCCTGGCAAGCAGGGCACCAAGGAGATGCACGGCGCCCCGCTCGGCGCCACCGAGATCGCCGCCGCGCGAGCGGCCATGGATTGGCCGGCGCAGCCGTTCGAGGTGCCGGCCGGCGTGCTGTCGGCCTGGCGGCAAGTCGGAGCCCGAGGCCGGATCGCGCGGGAGCGGTGGCAGGAGCGCGTCGACGCCATGCCGGCGGAGGATCGCCGGGACTTCCTGGAGCGGCTGTCGGGCAAGCCGCCCGCCGCCGCCATCGGCATCGCCATCGACGCGGCCAAGCACGCCTTCGTGGCGGAGCGTCCGCGCATTGCCACGCGCATCGCCTCGCAGCGGGTGCTGACGCATGTGATTCCCGTGCTGCCGGGCCTCGTCGGCGGCTCCGCCGACCTCACAGGCTCCAACGGCACGCGCACCAAGGACCAGACGTCCCTGGCGCCTGGCGCCTATGCCGGCGGCTACATCAACTTTGGCGTCCGCGAGCACGCCATGGCGGCAGCCATGAACGGCCTCGCCCTGCACGGCGGATTCATCCCCTACGGCGGCACCTTCCTGGTCTTCTCCGACTACGCCCGCCCGGCCATCCGCCTCGCCGCGCTCATGCGCCAGCGCGTCATCTACGTCATGACGCACGACAGCATCGGCCTCGGCGAGGACGGGCCGACGCATCAGCCCGTCGAGCACCTGGCCAGCCTGCGCGCCATCCCGAACCTGTTGGTGCTGCGACCCGCCGATGCGGTCGAGACCGCGGAGGCGTGGGGGGTCGCCCTCGCTGAGACCAGCCGACCCTCGGTGCTGTGCCTGACGCGCCAGGAGCTGCCAGCCCTGCGCACCGAGGCGACCGACGGCAACCTCGTCGCCCGCGGCGCCTATGTCCTGATCGAGCCGCCCGGCGGACGCGACGTGACGCTGCTGGCGACCGGATCGGAGGTTGCGCTGGCCGTCGAGGCGGCCACGCAGCTCGCCGCAAAGGGGATTGCCGCCGCGGTGGTCTCGATGCCGAGCTGGGAGCTGTTCGGGGAGCAATCGGAGAGCTACCGGCAGAAGGTTCTGGGAAGCGCCCCGCATATCGCCATTGAAGCCGGCGCGCAGCTTGGCTGGGAGCGCTGGATCGGGCGCCAGATCGGACACGTGGGCCGCTTCATCGGCATGCGCTCCTTCGGCGCCTCGGCACCCGCCGACCAGCTCTATCGCCATTTCGGCATCACGCCTGAGGTCATCGTGGTGGCGGCAGAGGTGGCGGCTGCCGCGTCACGACCGACACGGAAATAGGACAAGGGAGAGACGGCACATGGCACGCATCACCCTGAGGCAACTCCTCGACCACGCGGCCGAGCACGGCTACGCAGTGCCGGCCTTCAACATCAACAACATGGAGCAGGGCCTTGCCATCCTCGACGCGGCACAGGCATGCGACGCACCCGTGATCCTGCAGGCGAGCCGCGGCGCCCGCAGCTACGCCGGCGACCTGATGCTGGCCAAGCTCATGGAGGGCCTGGAGGCGAGCTACCCGGCGATCCCGATCTGCATCCACCAGGACCACGGCAACTCCGTCGCCACCTGCCTCTCGGCCATCCAGCACGGCTTCACCTCGGTGATGATGGACGGCTCGCTGAAGGAGGACGCCAAGACGCCGGCCGACTACGCCTGCAACGTGCGCGTCACCGGCGGGGTGGCGCGGCTGGCACACATGGTCGGCGCCTCGGTGGAGGGCGAGCTCGGCTGCCTCGGCTCGCTGGAGACCGGCCGCGGCGAGGCCGAGGACGGGCACGGCTTCGAGGGCAAGCTCGACAAGGCGGCCCTGCTCACAGACCCCGACGAGGCGCAGCGCTTCGTCGCCGAGACCAAGGTGGACGCGCTGGCCGTCGCCATCGGCACCAGCCATGGCGCCTATAAGTTCACGCGCAAGCCCTCCGGCGACGTGCTCGCCATGCATGTGATCGAGGCGATCCACCAGCGCCTGCCCAGCACGCACATCGTCATGCACGGCTCCTCCTCGGTGCCGGCCGAGCTGCGGGAGGCCTTCAACCGCTTCGGCGGGCAGATGAAGGAGACGCACGGCGTGCCGGTGGAGGAGATCGTGCGCGGCATCAAGATGGGCGTGCGCAAGGTCAACATCGACACGGATTTGCGCCTCGCCGCGGCCGCCGAGCTGCGCCGCGTCGCGGCCGAGAGTCGGTCGGAATTCGACCCGCGCAAGTTCATGAAGCCGGCCATGGAGGCCATGGCCAAGGTGTGCCGCGACCGCTTCGAGGCCTTCGGCACCTCCGGCCGGGCCTCCCGCATCAAGGTCATCCCCATGGGCGAGATGGCCAAACGCTACGCCTCCGGCGCGCTCGACCCCACGGCCGTGCGCGCCCGGGCCGCGTGACCTCGGCTCTGGAGGCATGTGGATCAGACCAATGATCGACATCAGGCACGACGCAACTCTCTCCCCGCCACGTTATCCCGGCGCCGGGATGACGTGCGCAGGATGGGCGTCAACCGGAACCGCTCTGGAAAGGACAGTACCATGATGACAGACACCACAACGCTGGAGCGCGCGCCGAAGGCCGAGGCAAAGCCGGCCGGCAAGGACCGCTACCGCGCCGGCGTGATGGAATACAAGAAGATGGGCTACTGGGAGCCCGACTACGAGCCCAAGGACACCGACATCATCGCCCTGTTCCGGGTGACACCCCAGGATGGCGTCGATCCCATCGAGGCATCCGCGGCGGTGGCCGGCGAGTCGTCGACGGCAACCTGGACCGTGGTGTGGACGGACCGGCTGACGGCGGCCGAGAAGTACCGCGCCAAGTGCTACCGCGTCGATCCCGTGCCCGGTACGCCGGGGAGCTGGTTCGCCTACATCGCCTACGACCTCGACCTGTTCGAGCCCGGATCGATCGCGAACCTGACGGCGTCGATCATCGGCAACGTGTTCGGCTTCAAGGCTCTGAAGGCCCTGCGCCTTGAGGACATGCGCCTGCCCACAGCCTACGTGAAGACCTTCCAGGGCCCGGCCACCGGCATCGTCGTGGAGCGCGAGCGGCTCGACAAGTTCGGCCGGCCGCTGCTCGGCGCCACGGTGAAACCAAAGCTCGGCCTGTCAGGCCGCAACTACGGCCGCGTCGTCTACGAGGCGCTCAGGGGCGGACTCGACTTCACCAAGGACGACGAGAACATCAATTCGCAGCCGTTCATGCACTGGCGCGAGCGCTACCTCTACTGCATGGAGGCGGTCAACAAGGCCCAGGCCGCTACCGGCGAGGTGAAGGGCACCTATCTCAATGTCACCGCCGCCACCATGGAGGACATGTACGAGCGCGCCGAGCTGGCGCGCGATCTGGGCTCCGTCATCGTCATGATCGACCTTGTCATCGGCTACACGGCCATCCAGTCCATGGCCAAGTGGGCGCGCCGCAACGACATGATCCTGCACCTTCACCGCGCCGGGCACTCCACCTACACGCGCCAGAAGAGCCACGGCGTCTCGTTCCGCGTTATCGCCAAATGGATGCGGCTGGCCGGTGTCGACCACATCCACGCCGGCACCGTGGTGGGCAAGCTGGAGGGCGACCCCAACACCACGCGCGGCTATTACGACGTGTGCCGCGAGGGCCATAACCCGATGTGCCTGGAGCACGGCATCTTCTTCGACCAGCCGTGGGCGTCGCTCAACAAGGTGATGCCGGTGGCCTCGGGCGGCATCCACGCCGGCCAGATGCACCAGCTGCTCGACCTGCTCGGCGAGGACGTGGTGCTGCAGTTCGGCGGCGGCACCATCGGGCACCCGATGGGCATCGCCGCCGGCGCCACAGCGAACAGGGTTGCGCTGGAGGCCATGGTGCTGGCCCGCAACGAGGGCGCCGACATCGTCCGTGAAGGCCCGGACATCCTGGCCAAGGCGGCCACCACGTGCACGCCGCTGAAGCAGGCGCTGGACGTGTGGAAGAACGTGACGTTCGACTACACCTCCACCGACACGCCCGACTTCATGCCGACGCCGAACGTTGCGCACTGATCATGGGGCGGATTAGCCGAAGGCGTAATCCGCCGATCCACCGCCTTCATGAAATGGCGGATTACGGGCTTCGCCCTAACCGCCCTGCGACCGAGACAAAACCATGCACATCACCCAAGGCTGCTTCTCCTTCCTGCCCGACCTGACCGACGAGCAGATCCGAAAGCAGGTCGAGTACTGCCTCGACAACGGCTGGGCCGTCGCTATTGAGTTCACCGACGATCCGCATCCGCGCAACACGCTGTGGGAGATGTGGGGCCTGCCCATGTTCGACCTGCGCGATGCGGCCGGCGTGATGGCCGAACTCAATGCGTGCCGCAAGATCTACGGCGACCGCTACATCCGCCTCAACGCCTTCGACGCGAGCCCTGGCTGGGAATCCGTCCGCCTCTCCTTCATCGTCAACCGTCCGCAGGAGGAGCCCGGCTTCCACCTTGAGCGCAGCGAGGGCAAGGGCCGGCATTTGATCTATACCACCCGCCCCTATGCCACCGAACACCCGGAAGGCAAGCGCTATGGGTGAGCGCACAGCACCCCTCTCCCCGCTTGCGGGGGAGGGGTGGAGTGAGGGGCAGCCACAGATGCCGCCCTCTCCACGCGGCGCCTTAATACGGAGCATATGTCCATGACAGGATTCCGCATGGATAGGTCAGCGCGTGACCCTGCCCCTCACCCTGACCCTCTCCCCGCAAGCGGGGAGAGGGGATCTCTTGCCACCGTCGACCTGCGCCGCGAGTATGCCGAGGCTGGCGTCGGCGAGGTGCTGGATCAGCTCGACCGCGAGCTTGTCGGCCTGGCGCCAGCCAAGCAGCGCATCCGCGAGATCGCCGCGCTGCTACTGGTGGAGCGCGCCCGCAAGCGGCTGGGCCTCACGCAGGAGCCGCCGACCCTGCACATGAGCTTCACCGGCAACCCCGGCACCGGCAAGACCACGCTGGCGCTGCGCATGGCCGAGCTGCTGCATCGGCTGGGCTACGTCCGCAAGGGCCACCTGGTGGCCGTGACGCGCGATGACCTCGTCGGCCAGTACATCGGCCACACCGCGCCCAAGACCAAGGAGGTGCTGAAGAAAGCGATGGGCGGGGTACTGTTCATCGACGAGGCCTACTACCTCTACCGCGCCGAGAACGAGCGCGACTACGGCCAGGAGGCGATCGAGATCCTGCTGCAGGTGATGGAGAACCAGCGCGAGGACCTAGTGGTGATCCTGGCCGGCTACGCCGACCGCATGGAGCAGTTCTTCGCCAGCAACCCCGGCTTCCGCTCGCGCATCGGCCACCACCTCGACTTCCCGGACTACGCCGATGCCGAGCTGATGCAGATTGCCGAACTGATGCTGGCGCGCCAGGGGTATCGGCTCTCCCCGGCGGGCAGCGAGGCGCTGGCGGCCTATGTCGCCCGCCGGCGCCGGCAGCCGCACTTCGGCAATGCCCGCTCGATCCGCAATGCGCTCGACCGTGCCAGGCTGCGCCAGGCCAACCGCCTGCTCGCCAGCGCCTCCGGCGCTCTCACCGGCGAGGATCTCTCACTGATTGACGCGCCCGACATCCTCTCCAGCCGGATTTTTGCCGAAGAAGCGTAGGCTGCAATAAGCGAAGCGCATTGCACCGGCCCGCACGACAACGGTGCAACGCGGCTACGCCTTGTTGCACCCTACGTCTCCAACTGACCCCGTTCCCCCCAACCTCGGCATGGCTGCGGCGGTCTGGCGTAAGGATCTCGACGGGACGGGTTGGCCCGTGAGATGCTGCGGCCGGGCGCTGCGGGCCGGGCGGCGCTATCGGCAACGAGCACCCGCGCTGCGGGTCAGCGGGGGGAGCGAGCCATGGAATTCACAGACCGCGAGTTCCGCAACGCGCTGGGATTGTTCCCCACCGGCGTTGCCATCGTCACCACCATCGCGCCCGACGGCACCAAGGTCGGCATGACGGTCAGCTCCTTCAATTCGGTATCGCTGTCGCCGCCACTGATCCTGTTCAGCGTCGGCCGCAGCGCCAAGGCGTTCAATGTTTGGGGCGCCGCCGAGACCTACGCCGTCTGCCTGCTGCGCGAAGGCCAGGAGGAGCTGGCGAGCCATTTCGCCCGTTCCAGCAATGACAAATGGGTGGGGCTTGAGCCCATGGTGCACAATGGCTTCTTGCATCTGCCGGGCGCACTGGCCTGGCTCGACTGCGACAGCTACGCCCGCCACGAGGGCGGCGACCACCTCATTCTCATCGGCCGGGTCCGCGCCATCACGGTCGCCGACGAGGAGGTGCACTCGCGACCGCTCGTCTTCTACAAGGGCCGCTACCGCCGGCTGGAGACCGTGCCGGCTTGAGCGAGCCCGCTGTTGCCAGCGCTCCGGCATTTTTCACTTCGACGGCGTGTCACGCGCCACCATACCGCCGACTCACATACTCCTCCACGATCGTCTTGAACTCGCTGGCAATATTGGCGCCGCGCAGGGTCATGGCCTTCTTGCCGTCGATGAACACGGGCGCCGTGGGGGCCTCGCCGGTGCCGGGCAGCGAGATGCCGATGTCGGCGTGCTTGGATTCGCCGGGGCCGTTGACGATGCAGCCCATCACTGCGAGGTTGAGGCTCTCGACGCCCGGATAGCGCGTGCGCCACTCCGGCATGCGCGTGCGCACATAGCCCTGGATCTCGGCGGCCAGCTCCTGGAACACGGTGGAGGTGGTGCGGCCACAGCCGGGGCAGGCGGCGACGATCGGCACGAACGCGCGCAGGCCCATGGTCTGCAGCAGCTCCTGCGCCACCAGCACCTCCCGGGTACGGTCACCGGCCGGCTCGGGCGTGAGCGAGACGCGGATGGTATCGCCAATGCCCTGCTGCAGCAGGATGCCCATGGCGGCTGAGGAGGCGACGATACCCTTGGAGCCCATGCCGGCCTCTGTGAGGCCAAGATGGAGGGCATAGCGGCAGCGGCTCGCCAGCAGCGTATAGACGCTGACGAGATCCTGTACGGCGCTGACCTTGGCGGAGATGATGATGCGGTCGGCGCCCAGGCCCAGCGCTTCGGCGCGCTCCGCCGAGATAAGCGCCGACTGCACGATCGCCTCGTGCATGACGCTGCGGGCGTCCTTGGGCTCGCTGGACTTTGCATTCTCGTCCATCAGCCGGGTCAGCAGCTCCTGGTCGAGACTGCCCCAGTTGACGCCGATACGCACCGGCTTGGCGTACTCCAGTGCCAGCTCGACGATGGA
>DASURA010000082.1:0-18284 GCA_036280295.1 Hyphomicrobiaceae bacterium | reverse complement strand
GCAGGTAGCGCGCCATGTTGAAGCCGGCGCGCTGCTCCTCGTTGCGCACGCCGTTGACCGCTGCATCCACCGTCACCACCAGAGCCTTGCAGCCGGCCGCCTCGGCGCGGCGTACCAGTGCCAGCGACTGCTGCCGGCTCGGCTGCATGTAGAGCTGGAACCACAGCACGGTCTTGGCCGCCGCGGCGATCTCCTCAATGCTGACGCTGGACAGCGTGCTGATCGTCATCCACGCCGAGACGGCCGAGGCACCCAGCACGGCCGCGCGCTCGCCGTCGGGGTGGACGAGCGCCTGATAGGCCACCGGCGCCACCAGGATCGGGAACGGCAGGGTGGCGCCGAGCAGCGTGCTTGCGGTTGAGGCCGTCCTCAGATCCGCCAGCACGCGGCCGGCAAGCCGCAGATTGTCGAACGCCTCGCGGTTCCAGCGCCGCGTCAAGCCATCCGCGCCGGCACCAGCGATGTATGACCACACGTCGGCTGGCAGCCGCGCCCGCGCATGGCGCTCATAATCCGCGGCCGAGACGCAGTCAGGCGGAACGGCGCTGGCGGCGGCGGTGGTCACTGGCGTCTCCGTCGGCGTAAGCCGTAGGGCGGATGAGCGGAGCGTAATCCGCCCGCTCTCGTACCACACGACGGCCGATTGCGGGCTGCGCCCTAATCTAATCCGCCCTACGGCTTCTCATCTGAGCGGTCGCCGGCAGGAGCATCCCCATCCTCGCTCTCGTCGTCCGCAATGGCGTAGGCGCCGCGCAGCCAGCGTGCCAGGTCGACGTCGGCGCAGCGGCCCGAGCAGAAGGGGGTATACCTCTGCTCGCTCGGACGACCGCAGACGGGGCATTTGCCGCGTCCGCCGGGTGTCGTGTCAGCAGGGTGCGAGCCCATGCTATTCCGGGTCCGTCTCGCCCAGCTTGAGCCAGTTGAAATGGATCGGGAAGCCCTCCGCCATCAGCATGTTGATGGTCTCGGTCAGCGGCAGCCCGACGACGTTGGTGTAAGAGCCCTTGATCCTCTGCACGAAGCAGCCGGCGAGACCTTGGATGGCGTAGCCGCCGGCGCGCCCGCGCCACTCGCGGGAGGCGATATAGGCCTCCATCTCCTCCGCCGACAGGCGCTTGAAGCGTACCCGGGTATCGACGATCTTCAGCCGCACCTTGTCCTCGGGCGTGACCATGCACAGCGCCGTCAACACCCGGTGCGAGCGCCCTGACAAGAGGCGCAACGACGCCAGCGCCTCCTCGACGAAGCGCGGCTTCATCAGGATGCGGCGCCCGACGGAGACGATGGTGTCGGCGGCAATGACGTGGGCGTCGGCGATGTCCTTGTCGTTGGCGATCGCATCGCGTCCCGCCAGCGCCTTGGCGCGCGCCAGCCTCGTCACCAGCGCGCGCGGCATCTCGCCCCGCTTTGGCGTCTCGTCAATGCTGGTCGGCCGCAGCGCATCCGGCTCGATGCCGGCTTGGCCGAGCAGCATCAGGCGCCGTGGCGAGGCACTGGCGAGCACCAGCTTCGGCTTCAATCCTGGCCGACGTCCGGCCGCAGCCTTGGCGCGCGCCAGCTCCTCGCGCAGCGTTTCGCGCCGGGGACTATCGGTCCGGCTTAGCACGCTGAACAGCCCGCCGCGCGTGACCGTCATGAGGCCTCAACTCCGGGTTTTCTACGATTTGGCGCGCACATTGGCCACGGGCGGCAGCGAAAATCAAGCCCGCCCGGGCGTCGGACCTGGCCCGCCAGCGCCGGGGTGAGATGGTTGGTCGCGAGATGGCGAGATTTGCATTGGAGGCGGCGAGCGTGCCGCCAGGTCGTGACGTGGTGAGTTGGAGGGAGGTCGCCATAGCCCGGCTAAGTTACGTGGCACTTCCACCCTGAGGGATGGAAACCGCCGGGTCTCACATCCTCATCCCGAACCCCCATCTCACCACTCACCGTCTTGCCAGAAGCACAGCGGCCGTCGGACTCGCGTGCGGCTGTCAGATCGATTCCTTCAGCTCCTTAGCGGCGCGGAAGGCGACCTTCTTGCTGGCCTTGATCTTGATCGGCTCGCCGGTCGCCGGGTTGCGGCCCATGCGCGCCGGCCGCTTGCGCACCTGGAGAATGCCCAAGCCGCCGATGCGGATGCGGGCTCCCTTCTTCAGATGCTTGGTGATGGCGGTGATCATGTCCTCAAGCATGCTCTGCACCTGCTTCTTGGGCAGCTCATGGTTGTTGGACAGCAACTCGGCGAGCTGACGCAAGGTGACGGTCTCCACCTTTGCTGGCGCCTTCGCCGTCGAAGTCGAGTTTGCAGCCATTGCAATCTCCCTCAGGGAACGATGACTCAGCGCCTAGCATAGGTGGAATGGCCGAAACTAGCCTGTTTTTGTGGAAATACTCACGTAATCAGCCGATTCTAGCGGGTTTCTGGACATGCGATGCCAGCCTGGGACGCCTGTGAAGGGCGCGGAAACCTAAGGTCTCGCTCGCCGGAGCGCTGTGCGCTGCCCGGCGATTCGCCCCATGAGCGGCAGCGCCACATCCTGGAGTTGATGGCCGGAGCCGGGTGCAGCGCAGCGCGCCGGCGATGGAGGTGAGAAGCCGCCGGCGGTTCGATGCGCGCCCACCCGGTGATGCTGAACGCGTCCGTGACCGCACGGCGGCCCTCTCCCCAGCGCTTAGTCGAGCTGGGTGACCTGTGCTGCCATGTCCGGGATCAGGCGCACGCGATAGCGCGCGTTGCTGCAGCTCAGGATCCAGACCGCGTCGTGCGTCGTGGCCTCCTGTCCGCGCCGCGCCGCCGTAACGGGCGGGCTGCAGCTGTAGCCTTGTGCTCTGATCTGCGCGGCGATGAGGCCGGCGGGCGTCTCCACCTCCTCGGCCACGGTTGCCAACGCCGACAAGCCGGTGAGGACGACAGCGGCGAGCACGTCCATCGACAGCAGACGGACAAGCCGAGGCGTGTGGCCGGTGAGCCTGGTCTGAGTCTTCTCGCTCATGCCGATGCCGATCGGTCCTGATCGCATACATGGCGTGTGCCAGCCGGCGAGGGCAACGCCTATCGGGGTTTCTATGGGTTCCGCCTGTGCCGACTTGCTAGTGCGATGATCGCACCAGCAATCATAATGTTGGCTAGCGTCCTTCAGATCGCGAAATTCATCCCAACTTTCCGGCACGCTGAGACGAAATTTCGCAATCAGGACGCGAGGATACGACGGCCGCGGCATCGTGTGCCTCGGTGGCGAAGCGGACCTTCTTGATCTCTATCACACGAGCTACAGATCGCGGCGGCCTCCGCCAGGCGGCGCGCGAAGGATGGAAGCGGTGACGGGCGGTCAGGCTCTACGGATCCGAGCAGGTTTGACACGGAGCACGCAAGGGCCAATGCTTGGGCCGTTGCCTGACCAGATTACGATGGAGATGAGCGTGGCGCGCTATGACAGCATCCTGGGCACCGTGGGTCACACGCCGGTCGTCAAGATCAACCGGCTGGCGCCACCAGGCGTGAACCTGTTCGTCAAGGTCGAGGCGTTCAATCCCCTGGGCTCGGTCAAGGATCGCCTGGCGCTCGGCATCATCGAGGCGGCGGAGCAGGCGGGCCAGCTCAAGCCCGGACAGACGGTGATCGAGGCGACCAGCGGCAACACCGGAATCGGCCTCGCCATGGTGTGCGCGCAGAAAGGTTACCCGCTCGTCATCACCATGGCCGAGCCATTCAGCGTCGAGCGCCGCAAGCTGATGCGCTTCCTGGGCGCCAAGGTGGTGCTCACGCCGCAGGCGTTGCGTGGCATGGGCATGGTGATCAAAGCAGCCGAGCTTGCCAAGGCACACGGCTGGTTCCTGACCCGGCAGTTCGAGAACGAGGCGAACCCCGACTTCCACTCGCGCACCACCGCACGCGAGATCGTGGACGCCTTCAAGGGCGAGCGGCTCGACTACTGGGTGACGGGCTATGGCACCGGCGGCACGCTCAAGGGCGTCGCCCGGGTGCTGGCCAAGGAGCGGCCCGACACCAAGATCGTCGTCTGCGAGCCCGAGGACGCGCAGCTGCTGGCGAGTGGCATCGAGCAGGTACGCAACGAGGATGGCTCACCCGCCGTCGGCCATCCGGCGTTCAAGTCGCATCCGGTGCAGGGGTGGACGCCCGATTTCATACCGAAGATCACCGCCGACGCGGTGGCCATGAAGCTGATCCACTGCCTGATCCCGGTGGCGGGGGCAGAGGCCTTCCGCATGAGCAACGAGCTCGCCACCAAGGAAGGGATCTTCTGCGGCATCTCCTCCGGCGCCACGTTTGCCGGCGCGCTGAAGATCGCCGCTGAGGCGCCGAAGGGCGCCAGCATCCTCGCCATGCTTCCAGATACCGGCGAGCGCTATCTGTCGACGCCGCTGTTCGCCAATATCCCAGCCGAGATGAACGAGGAAGAGCTCAGCATCTCCCGCTCAACGCCGTCCGCCCAATTCCCGGCGTGACGGCACCGGCATCGTCATGCACATGCGGCGATGAGATGCCGTGATGAGGCTGGGCCAGAAGCCGCCGTCCCGGAGCCGCAAATCTGGGACCTCGCGTCATTGCCACGCCGGCGGCCGATCTCCCAGACGCGCGCTCACTCGATCAGAAATGCTTCTTTCTTCATTTTGCCGCCTTTGGTGGCCTGTGCCATCCAGCGCGGCATGCGGCCACGACCGGTCCAGGTATTCTCGGGATTCTGCGGATCGCGGTACTTGATCGCCACCGGCCCGTTCTTGCGCTTGGCGCCACCGATGAGATCGCGAATATCGAAGCCGCTTTCCCGCGCGAGCGCCGCCACCTGCTCCTTGAGCGCAGCCCGCTCGGCGTCGCGCTTCTCGACGATCAGCCGGGCGATCCTCGCTTCCATCTCCACCAGCTCGGCATACGACATTTTGTCCAGATCGGTGATACGTGCCATCGCAAAAAGCTCCTGTGCCGCCAAATTTGCTTTCTGGACAATCTAATGCTTTGATTTTCAATTCGTTGCAAGCCGGCGCGAGAGATTTTTCTTGCAATTGCCGCACGATTGCGCCGAGCCGCCACACATCTTGGAGTGATTACATATTTCAATGCCTGGGCAACCGGGAATGTTAATCGGCCGATAACCTTTTGACGATTATGGCGGTCAATCCTCTGCCCTGCCGACAAACTGGGCAAACGTCGCAGGGTGCCTGTCGAGCACGATACGTGCGGCGACGTTCAGGCGGCCGAGCGCGCGTTTCGCATGCTCCGCCTCCGCCGCTTCGGGCTGAGACTATCGATGGTCCTTGCGGGCAGGGGTTGTTACGCAACGCTGTGCAAGGCCGGATGGCGATGTTCGTTACAGCGAGCTGCGTGGTCAGGAGCGAATTTCAGTGATATGAAGCACACCAACTAACTTCGGATTGCCAAAGTTCGATTGAGATCGAGAAGTCCCACCACCCAGCCTCGAGCAAGGTGCAGACATCCCGATCATCGAAGTGGACGATCGGGTGATCCAGGTCGCGCCGCTCACGACCGGGCACGTCGGGCAGGAAGCTTCGGAGACGGCACATTAGCAAAGGCGAAGGAGCGCGGGTACCGAGACCGCTTCGCTCATACCGGCTTGCGCAAGGCGTTCTCTATCCACTGCAGGGTGCGCGTCCAGGCCAATGCCGCGCTCTCGGCGTGGTAGGCCGCGCGCTCGTCGCAGTTGAAGCCGTGGCCAGCAGGATAGACGTGGATCGTACAGTCCGGCCGCGCATTGCGGACGATCTCGACATCGCTCAGCGGGATCGAATGGTCGGTTTCGCCGAAGTGCATGAGGGTCGGGACGCGCGGCGTCTCGCTCGCGTTCCTTGCAACCAGGCTGCCGTAGTAGCTGACAGCGCAGGCCAGGCCCGTGAGCCGCGTCGCCGCCAGAAAGGCCAGCGAGCCGCCGAGGCAGAACCCGATCACCGCAACCAGGCCGCTCGCCTTGGCCGCGTCGATGGCGGCCTGAACATCGAGCAGCATCTGATCCAGCGGGATCTTGCCCCGCACCTTCAGCCCGCGGGCCACGTCGTCAGGCGTGTAGCCGCTTTCGAAGCCGGGCGCCTGCCGGTCGAACAGCGCGGGTGCGAGCGCGTGGTAGCCCGCCGCCGCGATCCGGTCAGCGACGGCACGGATGTGGCTGTTGACCCCGAAGATCTCCTGCAGCACCACGACACCGCCGCGCGGCACCCCGGCCGGCCGGCTCTCGTAGGCGCCGAGCTTGTGCCCGTCGCCGCTCGCAAGCTCGATGAAACCGCTCATCTGGTGCTCCCCTGTGAGGTGTCAGACCCTCTGAATCTCACACCATGGCGCCATCGCAGGTCGGAGAATGGTGTTAGACCTGGAGTGTCTGACACCCCATTACTGCTGCGCGCGCTCCCTGGCCAGCCGCATGGGCTCCAGCTCGAACACCTTGTCGGGGCGGTGCAGGCGGTAGACCGGCGCGACGCTGCGATCCTCGTCGACGATCGTCAGCCGGTCGAGCTCGTCCAGGTCCTCGGGCGTGAGCTTGATCTCCAGCGCCTTGATGTTCTGCAACAGGTGCTCGGGCTTGTCCGCCCCCGAGATCGTGGTGAAGGTGGCGGGCCGGTGCAGCAGCCAGGCGAGCGCCAGGGCCGGCAGCGCCCAGCCGCGCTCGTCGGCGAACTTCTGCAGGCTCTCGGCAACGTCCCAGTTGCGCTGGCTGTGCCAGGCCGAGTAGTGCGGGCTGGCCGCCGCGCGCGTGCCGGGCGCGACGCTCTCACGCTTGTGGACGCCGGTCAGCAGGCCGCCGCCCAGCGGGAAATACGCAGTCATGCCGATGCCGTGCTTGACGCAGAACGGCTCCAGCTGCTTCTCGGCCTCGCGATAGAGCAGGCTGTGGTGATCCTGCGCCGAGATGAACTTGTTGAGGCTGTACTTCTCCGACGTCCACAGCGCCTCGCAGATCTCCCAGGCGAAGAAGTTGGCGACGCCCAGGTAGCGCACCTTGCCGGCGCGCACCAGATCATCAAGCGCGCGCAACGTCTCCTCGATTGGCGTCTGCCGGTCCGGCCAGTGCACCTGGTAGAGGTCGATGTAGTCGGTCTTCAGCCGCTTCAGGCTCGCCTCGCAGGCGTCAATGATGTGCTTGCGCGAGGTGCCGATGTCGTTCGGCCCTTCATCGACACGATTGGAGAACTTGGTGGCGATTACGGCCTTGTGGCGCCGCCCCTCGAGTGCCGCGCCAAGCTTCTCCTCCGAGATGCCGATGCCGTAGCTGTCTGCCGTATCGAAGTAGTTGACGCCGAGATCAAGCGCACAGTCGACCACAGCCTTCACGGCGGGCATCTCCACGAAGTTGGAGAAGGCGACGCAGCCCATGCCGATCTCCGACACGGTGAGGCCGGACTTGCCGACGCGGCGGTACTTCATGCCGCCCTTGCTGCGCGTGACCTCGAGGCCGATGGAGGTGACCTGCCGGCTCGTAACCTTGCCGTTGCTCATGACGCCTGCTTTCTCGCCGTCCTACTTGTCTTGCCAGATGAAGATGCGGTTGCCGATCGCCAGCAGCAGGCGGTCGACGGAAAAGCCCATCCCCGCGATCAGCAGAATGCCGCACCACATCAGCGCGGGATCGAACGAGCGCTCGGCGAACAGGATGAGATAGCCGAGTCCCTCGTTGGCGGCGATCAGCTCGGAGGCGACGATCAGCAGAAAGGCGGTGGAGGTCGCAACCCGCAAGCCCGCGAAGACAAAAGGCAGGGACGCCGGGATGATCACGTGCCAGATCAGCTGGCGGCCGTTGGCACCCTTGGTGCGGGCATTCCAGATGAAGAACTTGTCGACGTTTTTCACGCCGGCATAGGTGTTGATCACCATCGGGAAGAAGCAGCCGAGGAAGATCAGCGCGATCTTGGACGCATCGCCGATGCCGAGGAAGATCATCATCAGCGGGAACAGCGCCAGCTTGGGGGTCGGGAACAGCGCCGAGATCAGGGGGTCGATGAGCACCTCGATGGCGCGCACGCGGCCCATCAGGATGCCGACCAGGACGCCGACGATGGCGGCGAGGCCGAGCCCGATCCCGGCGCGCGCGAAGCTGTAGCCCATGTGGGTCAGCAGCTCGCCGGTGACGAACACCTCCCGGTAGAAGGTCTTCGCGACCTCCTCCAGCGAGGGCATGAACATGGGGTCCAGGAGGCCCGCCCGCGCCAGGACCTCCCATAGGACGAAGATCAGGAACACCGGATAGTAGCGCGCGGTCGCCCGCAGCGAGCGGACGACGGCATTGTCGGCGCGCTCCGGCGTGGCGGTGGCTTGCCTCGCCGGCGCCGCGGCCTGGGTGTCGCGCTGCTCCGCCGCGAGCGCGCGGTTGTCGGCCAGCATCGTCATCCGATTGCCTCCAGGGATTCCGCGCGTATCGCCGACCAGATGTAGTTGCGCAAGGACGCGAACTCCGGCAGGCCGCGCGCCTCGCCGCGCGGCCGCGGCAGGTCCACGGTCACGATCTCCTTCACGCGGCCCGGCAGCGGCGACATGACGACCACGCGGTCGGACAGGAGCACGGCCTCGTCGATGCTGTGGGTGACGAACAGGACGGTCCGGCGATCGCGCTCCCAGAGCTGCAGGAGCTGGTCCTGCAGCACCTCGCGCGACAGCGAATCGAGCGCGCCGAACGGCTCGTCCATCAGGAAGATGCTCGGGCCGCAGGCGAGCATCTGGGCAATGGCGATGCGCTGCTTCATGCCGCCCGACAGCTCGCGGGGATAGAATTTGGCGAACTTGCACAGGCCGACCATGTCGAGATAGCGCGCGACGAGCTCTTTGCGCTCGGCCTTCGGCACGCCCGTCATCGCCGGCCCGAACGCGACATTGTCCTCCACCGTCCGCCACGGAAAGATGCTGGAGCTCTGCAGCACCAGCCCGCGGGCTGGCGACGGGCCGCGCACCGGCACGCCGTCGACCGTAATCTCCCCCTCGGTCGCCTCGAGCAGTCCGGCGACGATGTAGAGCAGGGTCGACTTTCCGCAGCCGCTCGGGCCGACGATGCTCACGAACTCGCCGCGCCGCGCCTGGAACTCGACCCGGTCGAGCGCCAGGAGATCGCCGCGCCGCCCGGTGCGGTAGCGCTGGCTCACGCGGCGGACGTGGATGTGAACATCGTCCCCGGCCGTCATCGGCACGTCCTTCACTTTTCTACCTTCGACTCGTCCCAGGTCATGCCCATCTCGGCATGCGCCTTGCGCAGGAACTTGAGGTCGATCAGCTTCTCGTAGCTTGCGGGCGCCTTGCCGCGCAACTGGCCGGAGGTCTCCAGAATGTGGCTGTAAGCGGCAAACGTGGCGCGTGGCAGATCGAGAGAGTTGATGAACTTCTGCTCCAGCCCGGCCGAGGCGACGCGCAGCTTGTAGAAGGCGTCGTTGGTCCAGTCGTCGTACTTCAGTGCCGACTGGATGACCGCCTTGATCTTGGCGCCGCCGGCGGCCACGTCCTGCTCGACGAAGCGCCGCGTAGCCAGCTGGCCCTTGATGAAGCGCACCGCGGTATCGCCGTTGGCGGCCAGCCAGTCCTCGCGCGCGACGATCACCTGCGACATGTCGAGCGCGATCTTGGTGATCTCGCTGCTGCCCAGGATGAAGTTGAGCGGCACCCGCTTGTTGGCATGATGGGCGCCGATGGTGGTCATGACGGCGGCATCGACCTCGTTGTGAGCCAGCGCGCCCTCCATCTGCGTGTAGGGCATGCTGAGGAATTTGACATCCTTCTGGTTGATGCCGACCTCGCTCAGCCGGTCGCGCAGGGCGAGGAACCAGTTCGACGAGAAGCCGAAGATGGCGACGCGCTTGCCCTTCAGATCCTTGAGCGACGCGATGCCCGCGTCCTTGCGGCCGACCAGGGTTGCCGCCGACCACTGCGTGCCCTGCTTGTCCTTGAAGGAGTACTCCACCGCCGAGATGATCTTGAGCGGCGCACCGAGCGAGATCGCCTGCACCGTGGGCGCCGGGGCGACGGTGGCAATATCGAGCTGCCGGGAGATCAGCGCCTGGATCTCGGGGGCGTTGCCGTTGAAGCTGGTGGGCTCGATCTTGAGGCCCTGCTCCTCGAACTTCTTCAGGGCGAAGCCGGCCCAAAAGGTGACGACAGGTGTCGATGCCTGCCAGCCGAAACGCACGACCTTCGGCTCCTCGCTCCTTGTTGCCGCCGAGGCCAATGCCGTGAGGCAAAATGCGATCGCAATGCGAAGACCGTATCTCATGTTTTCCTCCGTTTGATTCGGCGGGCTTAGCCGATTTTTTTTGGGGTCCATGCGGCGTGCGCTGCTGCGGAATGAAGCGTCACGCAGGTTTCAAGTGCAAGATGTCATCCTGGGGTCCGCCCGAAATCCAGCCATCCCATGGGCCCGGCAGGGCGATGAGAGGGATCCCGGCAAGTGCCGGAATGTCCCCACGCGCGCCTGCTCAGCGCCACTCGTCGATCGATACGGTGGCGCGCGGCTTGGCGCCCATGATCTGCCAGTAGCCGTTCGTCTCGCCGCCGACCACCACCACGTTGATGTCCTGCTCCTGGAACATCGGGATCAGCTCGTCGGGTGCGGCCTTGAGCTTGGTCGCCAGCGGCTCCACCCCGAGCGTCGCATTGGGGTAGATGTAGTTCTGGACCAGCTGCATGTCCCAGTAGCGCGCCGCAGGCATTTGCGCCGTCTCATAGACGTAGCGGATCAGCTTGGCCTTGGTGTCGAAGCCGCCGCGCTCAACGAATTGGCGCGCGGTGATAGGGTCGAGCAGCAGCACCGGCGGCCCCACCGTATCCGTCGCGATCAGCATGTCGCGCACGTGCTCGCGCCAGAAGTCCTTGCGCAGGCCGAGGCCGAAGCTGGTGGACCGGCAGCCGAAGAAGATGCTGACTACACTGTCCCCGGCCTTGTAGCCGCGCTGCACGTGCAGCGGCTCCCAGGGGCTGCGCTCCTCGTTCTCGGCAAAGGTGATGCTGTTGTAGGCATAGGCATTGCCGAGCGAGCCCATGAAGGTATCGCCGGGAACCGAGCCGCCCTGGAGGTTCTGCGATAGCAGGCCGTAGGCGCGGCCGATGGTGGCGTTGGCGTGGTTGTAGGGCCCCATCGCGCCGATGCCGTAGTTCATCCCGATCTGGTCGCGGATCGGCCCGTTGACCACCACCATGGCCGAGCCCGAGCTGGAGGTCGAGCCGCGTGCCGTCACCCCCGATGCGGCAAGCGCCAGGATCACCGGGAAGTATTCCGGCCTGGCGCCGGACATCACCGCATTCACCGCCACCTGCTCGACCGTGTACTCCCACAGGCCGCGGTTGGGGGTCGCCTGCATGCGGCCGACGATCTTGTCTGCCGGATGCGAGGTAGCAGCAAGCATCGCCGCCACGCGCTCGGGCGTTGGCAGCACGATCGGCAGCTTGTCGGTCCAGTTGTTGTCGAGGAACAGCTGGTGCAGCGCCTCCTCGCTCTCGGCCTCAACCAGGCGCGGCAGCGCGCGGGCAGCGGCCGACGATGCGCTCGACACCGGCGACAAGGCCCCCGTCAGCGCCTCGATGATCTCGCGCATGACCGCGGTCCCGGTAATCGGATCGTTGCCCTCGACATAAGTGCGCAGCACCTCAGCGCTCTGGCCCATGACCGGCTGCGGCACGAACACGGATGGCGCCTGCGGCAACCCCGCGACGCGTGTGACCGAGCGCACGACCTTGTCGAATTTGCTGGTGTGGAGCGCGACGGTCGGCACGCCGTACTTGGTCTCGAGCGTGACGGCGTGGGTGGAAACTGCCGGCGAGCAGGTGCTGCAGTGCCCGACGCCGATGATTGCAGCGTGGCCGTTGGCCTTGATCTCGGCCCACAACTCCGGATCGTCGTGGCCGTAGTAGCCGGCGAGCGACACGAGCTTCGTCGTGACGCCCGGCATGTGCGCCGCGAACCACGCCTGGACCTGCTTCAGAAGCTCGATCGAGTCATCGAAGCGGCTGTCGATCAGGTAGACGGTCTTGCCATCCAGCGTGTCGAGACGCGGCGCCGGCTGCTTGGCGTGGATCTGCGGGGGAATCCCGAGCGGGCTCAGCGCGACCACCTTGTCACGGACGATCTCGGATTGGGGAACGGCAATGTTCATGGCGTTCGCGTCCCTGGTTCTTCGGTCTTCCTGGCCTGATTGCCGTGATCTTCTGCCAGGGCAATTCCGTTGTCAACGTGGATCGTCCACTTTAAGATCGTTTCATGAGCGGACGAGTTTGCCGCTTGATGGTGCTCGGGCAGGCTGGCAAAAGCCGGCAAAACCGCTGAGCAGGAATCATGACATTGAGCGCTGCAACCAAGACCAATGCGAGGGCCAGGAAGAAAGCCACGCAGACGGAAGAAATGCCGACGGCGCTGCGGCTTGGCTTGCACGCGGAGCGTCTCGGCTTTCGCGTCCGTCTTCTCCATCACCTCATGAGCCAGCGCGTCGAGGCGGCGTTCGCGTCCTACAAGCTGCGGCCGGGCTCGCTCACGACCATGGTGATGATCGCCGCCAACCCCGGCTACTCGCAGATCGAGCTGTCGCGCATCGGCAGCCTCGACAAGTCGGCCGTCGTTGCCATCGTCGACGACCTGGAGGCGCGCGGGCTTGCGATCCGGGTCCGCTCGCCGAGCGACCGCAGGCGCAACTCGCTGGTCCTCACTCCCGCCGGCGAGGCGCTGATGCGGGAGATGCATGGAGTCGCCATGGCGACTGAGCAGCCGATCAGGGACGCCCTGTCGGCACGCGAGGTCAAGCAGCTGTTCGACCTTCTCGACAAGGCCCAGCAGGCCGTGGCCAAGGACAACGGCAAGCCGCGCGGCTAGTGTCCTGATCGCGAAATTCGTCTCAACGTGCTGCGCGATTGGGACGAATGTCGCGATCTGAAGGACACCAGTCAACATTATGATTGCTAGTGCGAGATCTGTTGCTGAGGGAACAAGGAATGACAAGTGAGCATGCCGTTGTCGTGATCGGCGGCGGTCTCGCGGGCATGACTGCGGCGCTGACCGCAGCGCGTCTCGGCTGGCGCACGGCCGTGCTGACGGGTACCGTGTTCGGCGGCCAGCTGGCCAGCATCGACAAGATCGAGGGGCTGCCCGGCTTTCCGGCAGGCGTCGCCGGCTACGACCTCTGCGCCGTGGCCCAGGAGCAGGCCGAGACCGCCGGCGCAGAGTTCCTGATGGCGAGCTGCGACCATCTCGCCACCCTCGACGGCGTGTGGCGCATTGGCACGAATGACGGCGGAACGATGATCACGCGCTCGGTGATCATCGCCTCCGGGACGGCAATGGGCGGACTCGGCGTGCCCGGCGAGGCGCGGCTGGCCGGCAAGGGCGTCAGCGCTTGCGCAAGCTGCGATGCGCCGCTCTTGCGCGACAAAGTCGCCGTCGTGGCAGGCGGCGGGGATTCGGGGCTGCAGGAGGCTCTGACCCTGGCCGAGCACGCCGCCAAGGTCGTCGTCGTCGAGCGCGGCGACGCGCTGACAGGACAGGCGAGCTTTCGCGATCGCATTGCGGCCAATGACAGGATCGAGGTGCGATTGGGGTCAACTGTCACCGAGATCCTCGGCGAGGAGGCCGTGACCCACGTCCGCATCAGGGACGCAGCTGCCGGCACCGAAAGCGACCTTGCGGCGCACGGCGTGTTTGCCTGCGTCGGCCTCACTCCGAACACGGGCCTGTTCCGTGCGCTCGTGCCCGTCGACGCCGGCGGCGGCATTGTTGTTGATGCGGCGATGCGAACACCCGAGCGCGGCGTGTGCGCGGCCGGCAGCGTGCGCCAGGGCTCGCCGCACCGCGCCGTCAGCGCCATGGGCGATGGAGCCGCCGCTGCAGCGGCGATCGACCGCTATCTGTCGACCGGCGAGTGGCGTGCCTGAGAGCTGGCTCGCGTGCCGGGGGTCAGCTCACCTGCCCCCTGGGTGAACGCACCCCGCGCACCCCATCGTGAAACACGGCCCAGCCCACTCGCCCGCCTATAGTCGGGAACGCCGAGGAAGCCTGGTCTCATGCCCTCTTCTGCGTGGCTTATTGGCGAGCCGGATGGGCTGGTACACAGAGCACGCATATCATTGCAATACCTATGTGATTTTTGACCGGCCATAGTCACCGGACTGGCGTCTGCGCGTCCTGCAGGGGCGGCATGACCCCTGCGGGCCGGCACCCGGGTCGGACAAGTACCGAATTGGCGAGCCAAGTGGGTAGATACACGGAGCACGTATGTCATTTCGATTGCTGTGTGATTTCCCATCGCTCTGATCGGGCGTGCCATTGCATGGCCGTCCTGGACACCCCTGGCGTGATGGCTTTTCATCCATCACCTCGCCAAACACAACGCTTGTGGAATAGGCGTAGCCTGCTGGGGCGAGATGCGCCGACCAATGCCATGATCTCGCTTCATGGCGACTCGCGTGGGGGAGGGAAATGCCAGGCATCTGCGAGGAATTGGCGGAGCTCCTGAGCACGGTCCAGCGGCCAGGGGACTTCTATGCGACCGGCCGATCGGCGGTCCTGCTTCCGCGCTTGGAGATTGACGGCGTCGGCCAGGTCGCGTTGCCGCTGCTTCCGGTTCAGGCCCAACAATTGATCGAGGTCGCCGACCAAGCACCCTACGGTCGGGGCTCCGAAACGATCGTCGACACCAGCGTGCGACGCACTTGGCAGATCGGCCCTGACCGGGTGCGCCTCGATGGCAAGCATTGGAAAGCAACGCTCGATCGGATTGTCGGGCTGGTCGCCGAGGGACTCGGCGTGGGCGAGCCGATCTCGGCGAGCCTCTACAAGCTCCTCATCTATGACGAAGGCAGCTTCTTTGTCGGTCACCGCGACACCGAGAAGGAGCCGGGAATGTTCGCGACCCTCGTGCTCGCGTTGCCGTCGCTGTCGTCGGGCGGGGAGCTCGTGGTGCGTCACAAGGGGCGCGAGGTGAAGCTCGACCTTGCCGGCGATGAGCCGAGCGAGGTGGCTTTCGCCGCATTCTATGCCGACTGCGTGCACGAGGTTCGCCCCGTAACAGCCGGCTGCCGGGCAACGCTGATCTACAATCTCGTGCGCCGGGGCAAAGGCAGTACGCTAACGCCGCCCAGCTACGATCGGGAGACCGGACGCGTCACGGCGTTGCTCCAGGACTGGGTGCGGGGCACAGCGTCGCGGAGCGCCGGCACGCCCGAGAAGGTGATCTATCCCTTGGAGCACGCCTACACCCCGGCGGAGCTCGATTTCGCCAAGCTCAAGGGTGCGGATGCGGCCGCAGCGGCTCTTCTCAAGGCAGCAGCGCCCCAAGCCGGCTGCGACCTGCATCTGGCCGTCGTTTCAATCGGGGAGAGCGGCGCGGCGGAGCACTGTGGGTACTATGACGAGGATGAGTTCGAGGTCGTCGAGGTATTCGATCGTTGGCAGAATTTGACCGAGTGGCGGCAGCCAGACGGCGGCGCGAGCGCGCTTGGAGAGATTCCGATTGAGGATGGCGAGGTCTCGCCACCCGACGCCCTGGAGGACATGGAGCCCGACGAGGAGCATTTCCACGAGGCCACGGGCAATGAGGGCGCCTCCTTCGAGCGCACCTATCGTCATGCGGCGATGGTGCTGTGGCCGCGGCAACGGCGGCTCGCGGTGATCAATCAGGCCGGGCCCGGGGTAACGCTGCCTTATCTCGACGCTCTCGCGGCAAAATGGATCGAGGAAGGCGCGCGGGCGGATTCAGCCATATGGGCCGAGGCCCATGTGCTGTCAGGCCATATATTGGCGACCTGGCCGGCGTCGGAAGGGTACGGCGGCCTCGACGATTCAGACGGGGACGAGGGCTACGAAGCCGACGAAGTCGTGGAGGACGGCAAACGGTCCGGGTTGGCGCGTCTCGTGTCTTCGCTCACGAAGCTCAAGGACGAAGCGCGGATCGTCGCCGCCATCGACTTGCTCACGGCGCGCCGCAGACACGACGAGGCCGACAACGCAGCCATTCTTGCAGGAGTGGCGCTGTTCCCGCCAAAGCGCGCGGCTGGAATGATCGAAGCAGTTGTCGCAAGTCACGCCAGCAAAGCTCTCGCGCCATCATGCGCTCTGCTGCGCGCCGCGATCGCCGGGCCGTTTGCGGCAAACCCACGACATCTCGCGACCGCAGCCAGCCGCCTCGTTGCGTCGCTTCCGGGCGACCCGGCGCTCGCTCCCGTCGACGAATGGGGACGACGGCGTCGGGTCGCCCCCGGCGCCGGGGTCGTTGCCGATCTGGTGATGATTGCCGAGGCGATCGATGCGGAACTCGCCCGACAGCTGGCCCAGCATCTGCTCGCCTGGTCATCGACCTGGAACCTCGACCGGGCCCTGGTTCCAGCCGTGCGACGCCTGCTGGCGGCCGGCGTTCGGAAATCCGGTGCCAGCATGAAGAAACTGCATGCCGCGTGCCTCAAGCATCTGGAGGTGCGCGCAGCGGAACCTCTGGAGGCCCCCAAGGACTGGACGCGGTCGAGCAACATCGGGTGCAAGTGCGAACATTGTTCCGCACTCAGCCTCTTCCTGGCAAGCCCCACGTCCGAGGCATGGACGCTGAAGGCAGCCGAGCAGGTACGCAATCATGTGGAACGAGAGATCAAGGCAGCCCGTGCGGATCTCGACCTCCAGACCGAGCGTCGCGGCAGACCTTACGCGCTCATCTGCCGGAAGAACCGTGCCAGCTACGAGCGACGCGTCGCACAGCGCCGACAGGACCAAGCCGACATCACCGCGCTCAAGGGAGCCCTGTGAGGCCGTACGATATTGAATATGATGCGAAAATTATAATCATCACGGGCAAACCGGAAGGTGGCGAGCCAAGTGGGTAGATACACAGAGCACGTATGTCATTGCGATTCCTGTGTAATCTTCGACCGCCCATTGTCGAGAGGGAGGGGAAACATGCTCACGGCCATCAAAGTAGGACCGTCGGGCGGTCTCCAGGCTTCCCATCTAGCGGAACAGATCGCGCCCGGGAGGCTGCCCGCCGAGCGGCCAGCATCTCTTCGACAAGGTCTGCAAACGCCACGGCATCGAGCACCGGCTGACCCGCCCCTTCCGCCCGCAAACCAACGGTCTTTCGAGCGCTTTAACCGCCGCCTCGCCGAGGCCATCGCTGCCAGGCCTTCCGTTGCCCGCAACGAGGGTAAGAACAAATTCCATACCCACACGCCGAGCGTGATGCCTTCCTTCACGCTTTCGTTGCAAACTACAATCGCACCACGCTCAAATGCCTCGACTACCGAGCCCCTGCTGAACTGATAGCCAATCCTCCGGGACCCAACACGAAGGCGGGGACGCAGTGCACCTCGTTCCGTGGGCGTGCTCGCTATGGGGCGCCGCGCCTGAAGCGAGCGATGGAGCGTAATTGATGCACACCCTCATCCTGCCGGCTGCCAATTATCAGGATCACGGTGCAGCCCCCTTCTGCTGAGGACGGCGACGCCAGGATGCAGACGAGGTCCGGCAGGCCGCTGTAGGGCGATTGACGGTGTGCAGCCCCCCGCCGGGCACCTCATGGCGATGGCTGGTGCGGCCGCTCGCGATTGAGCTCCTCGCGCGTCCCAAGGAGGCAAGTGCGCACCTCCCTAACTGCTTTCAGTCGCTCGCACTCAATCCGGCCGAGAAGCGGTTCGAGACCTTTAGGTGGCCCACGGATCGAGCCCGTGGGACCGCCGGCGCCGACATGTCGCACGCGGTGGATTTGCTTCGACTGCGCCGGTATTCGCTCGGTTTCACCAACCTTGAGGCGTGGTGTCCCAAATGCCAGCTGAAGATGGCCGCAAAGTGCCTCTGCTGCCACTTGAGGTAAGTCGATATCGCGTGCTCGCGCGGTATGACATTGCTGGCATCTGACATCGACCATAAGCTGTTTATCTCGGGCGTAGGCGAGGTGGGGATGTGCGGCGAATGTCAGACGGCGGATCTGGACTGGTACATGCGCGCGCCGGTGACTTCGCTGCAGTGGTCTTGAAGGGACCCTCTGCAGAGCCACCAGCCGGGCACCGAGCTGGCAGCGGCCGGTCTCGCTTGGCCATTGGTGTCTGCACGGCCTTTCGCCCGAAGATGCTCGTGAATTGCCTCGCTGCCATAGCGGCGCAGTCGGTCCCAGCTGGAATCGAGATCCATGTGGTCGTGGCGGACAACGAGCCGGCGCCGGGCAACGAGTTGCTGGTCCGGGAGTTCGTTGCCCGCTGCCCGTTTCCCGTGCACTACGTTCACGAGCCGAGACGCGGCATCCCCCAGGCCCGCAATGCCGTGCTGGAGAGATGCCGCATTTTGGACGTGGATTGGGTCGCCTTCACGGACGACGATTGCCGGGTCAGCCACGAATGGCTGGTC
>DASURA010000081.1:0-11328 GCA_036280295.1 Hyphomicrobiaceae bacterium | reverse complement strand
TCACACATCAGCGCTCCCATGCCCGCCATTACCCTCTGGCAGCGAGTGGCCGTCAAGCCTGTGCGCGCGGTCCTTTGCACATCCCTGCTGGCTGCCCTGCATCTGCTCGGTGGTTGCATGAGCACGTTTGGCCTGCAGTCTGACGGGACCTACCGCCTGGAGAGCCGTGAGACGGATGCAACGTGCGACGAGCTCTACAAGAGCATCTGGGGCCGCATCGAGCTGATCAAGAAGCTCCCCGCCAAGGCGATGGCCGAGCAGGCATCGCCACCGGCCACCGCCTTCTCGATGTTCGGGCGCTGGTTCGGCGGCTCGTCAAAGGGCCTGAAGGCGGTCGAGGAGTATGATCGCGAGATCGCCCACGCCTACGCCCTCGAACGTGCCATGCGTGAGCGGAAATGCGTCGCCGTCGACCTCGAGCGCGAGATCGCCGACGCGGCCTCGTCGATCGCCCGCATCCGCCAGAATTGAGCGCGCCGCGGCGCTCAGCGCGATCAATTCGCACATGCGCCATTAACGATATTTCCCTTGGGCGGGTCCCGCGACGGAACCTAGCCGCTACAAAGCAGGCTCGGGCGCGCCGGGGGTACGGGTGTCGACGCGCGCGGGGGAATAAAAATCCGATTCCCGGACAATCTCGCCAAGCAACTTTGGAGGAATCCAACCTTGCGTAGCGTCTCGTTTTGCGTCCCCGGCCTCGTCGGGGCCGGAATGATTGCCTGCGTCCTCTCAGGGGGAGCTTCAGCAACCACACCCGCGGTTACGGGGGCAGAGTCCCCGCCGCAATATACCGGGGCGAATGTCGCCGTCGGCGCGCCCGACTCCGCATTCGATCAGTTTCTCGACAAGCTGATGCGTGCCGAGTCGAACGGCCGCAGCCATGCCAAGAACCCGCGTTCCTCGGCGCTGGGACCGTACCAGTTCATCAACTCGACCTTCCTCGCGGTGATGCGCCGGCACTTCCCGGACGAGATCGCCAACAAGAGCGAGCGGCAGATCCTGGCGCTGCGCACCAACCACGAGTACGCGCGGCGCGCCGCCGAGGCGTTCACGCGCGAGAACATGGACTATCTTGTCGAGCGCGGGATCAAGCCCACCTTCGGCCATCTGCGGCTCGCCTTCCTGCTCGGCCCTCAGGGCGCCGCGCGCGTGCTGCTGGCGCCGGCGGACCAGCGGCTCACCCGGATCCTGGATGACGGTGTCATCCACGCCAACCCGTTCATGCGTCGCATGAGCGCCGCCGATCTGGTCGCCCGCGCCACCCGCGATGTCAGCCCGAAGGACGTGCCTGCTCCGGCGCCTGAGGCTGTGCCGGCGACCATCGTGGCGGACAACGCCGACAACGCGCCGGCCGCGACGCCACCGTCGGCCCCGGTTGCCGATGGCTTGGCTGACAAGGTGGCAGACGGCGACGACGTGGTTGCCGAGCCGCAGCTGGTTGAACAGCCGCGACCGATCCAGGTCGCCGATGCCGGGCCGGAGGTCGCGGCCCAGCCGGGCGAGGCCGGGACCGCCATTGCCACGGACGCGACCGCACCGGCAGTGGCCGCAGCGTCGCCGCCGATGCCGGCGTCCGCTGCCGCCGAGGAGACGCCGGCCGCCGTCGCGGAGGCGCCCAAAGCGGATACGGTCAAGGCTGAGGTTGCCGACAAGGATACCGAGAAGGCCCCGCAACACACCGCTGCCAGCATCAAGCCCGTGCGCAAGAACGGCGGCGTGGCGGTCATCAACGTCAAGTGTGACGACCGGCAGGCCAGCTGCCGCCGCTGGATCGACCAGCAGGTTGCCGCCCTGATCAAGGGGTAGCCCGCATGGGGCTCCCATGGGGTCAGACCCTCCGGGTCTGACCCCATAGCACGGCCATCGAAGCTTCATAATTCATTGTACGGATTGAATTGTTATATGCCGCCCGCGCGCCAGGGTGACATCCGTGGGAGAGGCCCATGTCTATCTTCGCATAGAAGAGCTTGATGCCCTCCGCGAGGTCTCGACCCGCTCGAGGCGAGCATTCCCGAGATCATCCCCGAAGCCATCCGCCAACTTTGGTCACGCCAGCCGCAGAGCCGGTGGGCACGGCGAGCGCGCGTGGGCACTTTTGCCCCATGACAGCGTCTACGATGAGCACCGAAGCGGCGGTGGCGCGATATGGTCAGGTGCGGTCTCGCCGCCGCGCTGGCAGAGTTTACGGAATGAAAGCGTTCCATCCTGGGGCAGACCCGCAGGGTCTGTGACCCGTTGGCTCCGGGTCTAAACCGGCTAAATCCCCAAATATCGGTGTTGCACCTCGGGCGCCGCGGCAAGCTCCGCCGAGGTGCCGGTCCAGACCACACGGCCGCGTTCGATCAGGTAGTGGCGATCGGCGAGGCGGGTGAGGGCGGCAACATTCTTGTCGATCACCAGGATCGACTGGCCGGCGGCGCGGAGCGCGCCCAGGCAGCGCCAGATCTCCTCGCGGATCAGCGGCGCCAGCCCCTCGGTGGCCTCGTCAAGAATGAGCAGGCGCGGGTTGGTCATCAGCGCCCGCCCCACCGCCAGCATCTGCTGCTCGCCACCGGACAGCAGGTTGGCCGCGCTGTCGATGCGCTCGGCAAGCCGCGGGAACAGCGCGCACACCTTGTCGTACGTCCACGGGTCAGCGGCGCCGAGGCGGTTGGCGGCGGTGGCGATCAGGTTCTCGCGGGCGGAGAGGTTTGGGAACACCTGCCGGCCCTCGGGCACCAGGCCGACGCCGAGCTTGGCCACGCGATAAGGCGGCAGTGAGCGAATCTGGCGGCCGGCGAGGCGGATCGAGCCGGCGGAAGCCGGCGTCAGACCCATGATCGAGCGCACGGTGGTGGTCTTGCCCATGCCGTTGCGCCCCATGAGCGTGACCATCTCGCCCGGGGCAATCGTGAGCGACATGCCGAACAGCACCTGGCTGCGGCCATAGGCGGTGTCGACGGAATCGACTTCGAGAAGGACGGGCGTCGTCATAGCGAACCTTGCGACCGTAGGGTGCAACAAGGCGCAACCTCGTTGCACCGAAGCGGCAGGTGCGCGAGCCGACGGCAGACACGGTGCAATGCGCTTCGCTTGTTGCACCAGACGTGTGCCTCACTCATGGCCCACCGCCTCCTGATCGCCAAGATAGGCGCGGCGCACCTCGGCGTTGGCGCGCACCTCCTCCGGGGCGCCGCTGGCGATGACGCGGCCGTAGACCAGCACGGAAATGCGGTCGGCGAGCGCGAACACCGCCTCCATGTCGTGCTCGATGAGCAGGATCGTCAGCTCGCCCTTCAATTCGCGCAGCAGGGCCACCATGAGGCTCGATTCCTCCGGCCCCATGCCGGCCATCGGCTCGTCAAGCAGCAGCATGCGCGGGTTCGTCGCCAGTGCCATGGCGATCTCGAGCTGACGGTGCTCGCCGTGGCTCATGTTGGCGACCAGTGTATCTGCGCGCTCGGCCAGCCCGACGCGGGCCAAAGCCTTGGCCGCCGGCTCCCGCAGCTCTGTCAGCTCGCGCGCCCCGCGCCAGAAGCGGAACGAGTGCCCGGCGTGCGCCTGCACGGCGAGCGCCACGTTGTCGAGGGCGGTGAAGTCCTGGAACAGCGAGGTGATCTGGAACGAGCGCGCGAGCCCGGCGAGGCTGCGCCGGTGCGCGGCTGAGCGGGTGATATCGACACCGCCGAATGAGATGCGGCCGGCATCGGGCACCACCTCGCCGGTGAGCTGGCCGATCAGCGTGGTCTTGCCGGCGCCGTTGGGGCCGATGATGGCGTGCAGCTCGCCGGGTGACACTGCCAGCGTGATGGCATCGGAGGCCGTCACGCCGCCGAAGCGCTTGGTCAGGCCTTCGACCCGGAGAAGTGCGGTCTCAGGCACGGCGCAAGCTCGCAAGCATGCCGTCGATGCCGCCGCGCGCGAGCAGCACGACGGCGAGCAGGAGCGGCCCCATGATGATCTGCCGGTACTCCGTAACACCAGACAGCGCCTCCTCCAGCAGGAGGAGGACGACGGCGCCGATGACCGGCCCGAGCACGCTGCCCATGCCGCCCAGCACCGCCATGATGATCAGGTCGCCCGAGCGGGTCCAGTGCATCATGGCAGGGCTGATGAAGTCGGTGTGGTTGGCGAGCAGCACCCCGGCAAGGCCGCAGATGGTGCCGGCGATGACGAAGCAGACGAGCCGGTACCGGTAGGTCGGGAAGCCGATGGCGCGCATGCGCCGGTCATTGGAGCGCGCGCCCTGAATGACGAGGCCGAAGCGCGAGCCAACCAGGCGCCAGACCAGATACACGGTGCCTATGAGCAGGGTGAAACAGAGATAGTAGAAGACGGTGCGGTTCGACAGGTTGACGAGTCCGCCGAACTGGCTGCGGTAGTCGATGGAGAGGCCGTCGTCGCCGCCGTAGCGCTCCAGGCCGACGCCGAAGTAGTAGATCATCTGCGCGAACGCCAGCGTGATCATGATGAAATAGACACCACGGGTGCGCAGCGAGAAGGCGCCAATGACGAGGGCGAAGACGGCCGAGGCAAGAAGCGCCACCGGCCACTGGATCAGCCCCGAGGTGATGCCCTCGTAGCCGAGGATGCCGACCGCATAGCCGCCGACGCCGATGTAGGCGGCGTGGCCGAAGCTCACCATGCCGCCGAAGCCCATGATCAGGTTGAGGCTCACGGCAGCCATGGCGAGAATGACGATGCGGGTGAACAGCGACAGCATGTAGAGATTGCCGACTGCCTGGGCATACACCGGCACCAGGGCGAGCCCGGCTATGAGCATGCCGACGATGGCATTGCGCGGGGTGAGGAGCGCCTTGGTCATCGGCTGGCCGCGGGGAACAGGCCCGCCGGCCGCACAATGAGCACCACCGCCATCAAGAGGTAGATGAGCATCGACGACAAGGCAGGCGCCGCCGTGGAGGCGGCGGAGGGGCTGAGGACAAGCTTCAACAGCTCGGGCAGGAAGGTACGGCCGACGGTATCGACGAATCCGACGAACAGCGCCGAGACGAAGGCGCCGCGGATCGAGCCGATGCCGCCGATGATGATCACCACGAAGGCCAGGATCAGCACGTTCTCGCCCATGCCGATCTGGGCCGTGAGGATGGCCGCCTGCATCATGCCGGCGAGGCCGGCCAGCGCGGCGCCGACGCCGAACACGAAGGTGTAGAGCAGCTTGATGTTGATGCCGAGCGCACCCACCATCTCGCGGTTGGAGGCGCCGGCGCGCACCAGCATGCCGATGCGGGTGCGCATGATGACGAGGTAGAGGCCGATCGCCACCGCCAGGGCCACGACGATGATCGACAGGCGGTACATGGAATAGGGGAACCCCGGCAGGATCTCGATCGACTTGCCGAGCCAGTCCGGCAGCGGCAGGTTGCGGCCGGCCGGCCCCCAGACGAGCCGCACCCCCTCGTTGAAGAACAGGATCAGGCCGAAGGTGCCGAGCACGTGGTCGAGGTGGTCGCGGCCGTAGAGCCGGCGCATGGCGATCACCTCCACCGCCATGCCCGTCAGCAGCGTCGCCCCCAGCGCCAGCGCCACGCCGGCGAGGAACGAGCCGGTCAGCGCCGTGAATGTGGCGGCGAAATAGGCGCCGATCATGTAGAGCGAGCCGTGCGCCAGGTTGACGAGATCCATGATCCCGAACACCAGCGTAAGCCCGGCCGCAAGCAGGAACAGCAGGAGCCCCAGCTGCAGGCCGTTCAGGCATTGCTCAAGGAAAAGCAGCATCAGGAAGGTTTCAGGTTCTAGGGGTCAGGTGTCGGGGAAAGAGGAGGCGCTTCTGAAGCACTCCCTGAATCCTGATACCTGATACCTGACCCCTTCCACTTCACATCTTGCACTTCGAGTAGTGCACGTCCTGGAAGTTCTCGGCGGCGGTCTCGATCGTCTTCAGGCGGTAGCCGTCGCCGTCCTTCACGACCTCCTGCTTGTAGTAGTTCTGGATCGGATAGTTGTTGGGGCCGAACTTGAAGGCACCGCGCACGGACTTGAAGTCCGCCTTCCTGATCGCTGCGCGCACGGCGTCCTTGTTGCTGAGGTCGCCCTTCACCGCAGCCACGGCCGAGGCGATCAGATTGGCGGCGTCGTAGCTCTGGGCGCCGTAGAACGACGGCTCAGCCTTATGCTTGGCCTTGAAGTCAGCGACGAACTTCTTGTTGGCGTCATTGGGGAGGTCGGCGCCCCACTGCAGTACGGAGATCACGCCCTCGGCCGCGCCCTTCTGCAAGGGCAGGCTGAGCGAGTCGATCACGAACGTGGTGTAGAGCGGAATCTTGCCCTGCAGGCCAGCCTGGGCGTACTGGTTCAGGAATTGCACGCCGGCGGCGCCCGGATAGAAAGTGTAGACTGCCTTCGGCTTGGCGTTGCGGATCTTCGACAGCTCGGCGGAGAAGTCGAGCTGGTCAGGCCACTTGGTGTAGTCCTCGCCGATCACCTTGCCCTTGAACACTGCCTTCAGGCCGCCAAGGTTCTCCTTGCCGGCGGCGTAGTTCGGGCCGATCAGGTAGACGCTCTCCAGGCCCTTCCGGTTCATGTACTCGGCGACCGCGCGCGGGTTGGAATCGTTGGTCCACGATACCGAGAACACGTTGGGCGAGCACTTCGGGCCGGCGAGCGGCGACAGGCCGGCGTTGGCGACGATGAGGAACGTCTTGGAATCGACGATCGGCGCCACCGAGGCGGCGAGCACGTTGGACCAGATGTAGCCGGAAATGAAATCCACCTTGTCGGACTGGATCAGCTTCTCGGTCTTCTGTCGGCCGATCTCGGGCTTCTGCTGATCGTCCTCGTAGATCACCTCGACCGGCAGCCCGCCCATCTTGCGGCCCATGTGGTCGAGCGCCAGCTCGAACGAATTGCGCATGTCGTTGCCGATCACCGCCGTCGGGCCGCTGAAGGTGCTGACGAAGCCGATCTTGATGGATTTGCCCTGGGCCAGGGCCGGCATGGCCCCCAGGGCGAGCGCGGCCGTCGCCGCAAGCAGCAGTTTCTTCATTTGGTATGTCTCCCTCCGCTAGTCCCGTCTCTTGATATAACGCAATGCCCCCGGCCGGGAAACCGCGACGGGGCTCTTCTTTAGTTGGCAGGGAACGTCTCCCCCTTCCCGCGCGGTGCCGACGTCGACCCGCACTCCAGCGGCGCAGGGAGAGGGCGGGGTGAGGAGCAGGGGCACACTCGATATTCGGAATGCCTGGCTCACCCCCTGACCCTCTCCCCGCTAGCAAGGGGAGGGGACCCGTTACGCCCGATGAATCTTCACATATTCAAAATCGCCGCCCTTATTGTCTATGCCGATCTTGGGGGGCGTGATCCAGGAGGCGAACTTGCCGGGCTCCCAGCAGGGCTGCATCAGGCTCTGGATGAAGTCGCCGTCGGCTTTGGAGGGCAGGTACTCGTCGCGGCGCCTGCTCCACTCGCCATCGCCCAGGATGTCGCCGTGGGGCGTGGTGTTGACGTTCTGGAACTCGCCGACATGGCGATGAAAGGCGACGTGCGGGAGCCTGATACGGAACGCGACGCCGGCCTTCTCGATCGCCTTGTTCCAGCGCTCGACGCCCTTCGCGCAGTCGGTGACGTAGTCGTCACGCAGCCGCATGTTGATGGCCGAGAGCGCCGGCTCGTCGACCATCCGGACCTGGCCGTCGACCAGCTTGCTTACCGCGTAGGTAGCACTGGTGAGCGCGTGGTCGTCCTCCAGGCGGTGCTCCTGGTAGCGGCCCTTGAGGCCGGAGTTGTAGTAGTTGGCGGCGTTCGTGGACACCTCCGAGCCGAACAGGTCGAGCGACAGCGAGAAGTGCAGGTTGGCCTTCTTCTGGATGGTCGGCAGGTCGATGACGCCGAGCGAGCGCACCGCGGCGATCTCATAAGGGTCCTCGATGCCGGCCGCCTTCATAGCCTCGCAGGTGCGCTCCACCACGCGGCCGACTCCCGTCTCGCCGACGAACATGTGGTGCGCCTCCTCGGTCAGCATGAAGCGGCAGGTGCGCGACAGCGGGTCGAAGCCGGACTGGGCGAGGCTTTCGAGCTGCATCTTGCCGTCGCGGTCCGTGAAGTAGGTGAACATGAAGAAAGAGAGCCAGTCCGGCGTCTCCTCGTTGAAGGCGCCGAGCATGCGCGGCTTGTCGGCATCTCCCGAGCGCCGGTTCAGCAACTCCCCAGCCTCCTCGCGGCCGTCCTTGCCGAAATACTTGTGCAGCAGATAGACCATCGCCCACAAGTGCCGGCCTTCCTCGACGTTCACCTGGAACAGGTTGCGCATGTCATAGAGCGACGGCGCGGTCTTGCCGAGGAAGCGCTGCTGCTCGACGCTGGCGGGCTCGGTGTCGCCCTGCACGACGATCAGCCGGCGCAGCATGGCGCGGTACTCGCCCGGCACCTCCTGCCACGCCGCCTCGCCCTTGTGGGCACCGAAGTTGACCTTGCGCCCCTCGGCGCGGGGCGCCAGCAGGATGCCCCAGCGGTACTCGGGCATCTTGACGTAGTCGAACTTGGCCCAGCCCTTGGGATCGATGGAGACGGCAGTGCGCAGGTAGACATCCGAGGTCTGGAAGCCGTCGGGGCCCATGCTGTTCCACCAGTCGATATAGCCCGGATGCCACTGCTCCAGGGCCTTCAGGACGCGCTGGTCGTCGCTGAGGCCAACGTTGTTGGGGATCTTGGTCGAGTAGTCGACGTGGGTGGTTTCGGGCATCACTTACCTCTCGCTCCATCAGGTCCCCGCAAGCGGGGAGAGGGGGATCACACCCTCTCCGGGTTGAAACTCGCCTTCACCCCCGTCCCGTACCGCTTCAGCGCCCCCTCGGGACCGGCAGCGTTGGGGCGCTGGAAGATCCAGTTCTGCCAGGCGGTCAGGCGGCCGAAGATCTTGGTCTCCATGGTCTCAGGGCCGGCGAAACGCAGGTTGGCCTCCAGGCCGGTCAGCCCGTCCGCGGAGAAAGACGCGCGCTCCTCCAGAAAGATGCGCACCTCGTCGTCCCAGTCTACCTGGTCGAGGGCGGCGGTGATGAGGCCCAGCGCCTCGGCGGTCTCGGCGTCGAGCGGCTTGCCGGTTTGCGCCTCGGCATTGGCCACGCTTTCCGGCTCGCCGAGAAATCGGGTATCGAGCCGGGTGAGGCCGTTGCTCATGGGGTAATGGCCGAAGTTGAGCTTCGACAGCGTGAGCGCGGCGGGCGGGCGATTATCGCCCTGCAGCGTACCAATCAGCATGAACGAGCGGTCTGACGCCAGAACGATCTCGGCCAGCGTGCCCGCGAAACAGCTGCCGGGCTCGATCATCGCCACCAGCGAGCGCGAGGTCACGTCGATGCGCTTCAGCGTGCGCTTCCAGTAGTGCAGGATCTCGCGCCCCAGCCAGTGGCCCTTGTTGGCCTCCAGGAAGGCGTCATAGGCGAGGACCTGCGCTGGGTCGCCTTGCGACTTGAAGATCACCACGCCGATCTCGGCCTCGTTGAGGCGCAGGTGCAGAATGGCGTCGTCCAATTCGCGTGCCAGTCGCAGCGGCCAGAATTGCGCGCCTTGGGCATGCATCGCCTGCGCCGAGGCGGGAGGCGGCTCGCTCGGACCTTGGATCGTCAGGATGGCGCGGCGGGCGGCGCGGTCGATCTCCACCTTCACGGCCGAGTAGGTGACGGTATCGTCGTCGATCTTGCGATCAAGCGGGGTCAAGGCGATGCCCTTGGCATCGCCGCCCGGGCGGTCGGACTGGGCGGCCAGCTTCTGCGCGGCCTCCGCCACCGCTGCGTCGAACTTGGAGTTGGGCACGGTCTGGTCGACGAGGCGCCACTTCACCGCCTTGGCGCCGCGCACGCCTTCCTCAACCGTGCAGAACGCATCGGCGAGGTCGCGCCGCACCTTGCGCTTGTCGGTGACCCGGGTGAGGCCGCCTGTACCCGGCAGCACGGCCAGCAGCGGCAGCTCCGGCAGGGCGACGGAGGAGCTGCCGTCATCAGCGAGCAGAATATAGTCGGCGGCGAGCGCCAGCTCATAGCCGCCGCCGGCGGCTGAGCCGCGGATGGCGCACAGGAACTTCTGGCCGGAGCAGGCCGAGGAGTCCTCCATGCCGTTGCGGGTCTCGTTAGTGAACTTGCAGAAGTTGACCTTGTGGGCGTGGGTGGAGCCGCCCAGCATGCGGATGTTGGCGCCGGCGCAGAACACCCGGTCCTTGCCGGACCGCAGCACCACCACCTTCACCTCCGGGTGTTCGAAGCGCAGCCGCTGCACCGCGTCGGCCAGCTCGATATCGACGCCCAGGTCGTATGAATTGAGCTTGAGCTGATAACCTGCGAACAGGCCCGCGTTCTCATCGACATCCATGATGAGCTCCGCCACCTCGCCGTCGAACTTCAGCTGCCAGTGGCGGTAGCGCGCCGGCTCGGTCTGAAAATCGATGCGCTGTGTGGTCATTTGCCGGCGCTCTCCCAAAGCGCTCCACGGACCGTCTCCGCGCGAGCATGCATTATTGTGCCAGCATGCTAGCCTTGTGATGCATCATAATGCAACCTTGATTTTGAGCATTGCGGCCGAAGGCGATCTCATTTGCGCAGGTCGGCGGCATGCGCGGCATCCGGGTGTCTCGTCTCCGCTCGCGCCTCTGCGACAATCCATTTGCGGAAGGCACGAACGGCATCGTCGCGGGCGCGGTCCTCGTTGATCACGAGCTGATAGCTCGGGGCGTGCCATTCCACCGCCAGCGGACACACCAGCCGTCCGGCCGCGAGATCGGCCTCAATGAGGGGCATCGAGGCCAGTGCCACGCCCAGCCCATCGACGGCCGCCTGCAGCTGCAGGTAGACGTGCTCCAGCTCAACGTGGCGCGCCGGCGACAGCTCCGGCGCGCCAGCGGCCGCCAGCCAGTGCGGCCATGCCGATCGCGTGGAGACGGAATGCAGCAGCGTGTGCCGGCTGAGATCCTGCGCGGTCTCGATCGGACGCCTGTGCAGCACCTGCGGGCTGCAGGCTGGCCGCCGGCGATCCGGCATCAGGGTCTCCGACCGCAGCCCCGGTGCCTGCTCCGAACCCGAGCGCACGCCGACGTCGAAGGCCTGGCCGATGTACCTGAGCCGCCGCGACGTCGTCGACAGCCGCACCTCGATGTTGGGGAACATCGCATGGAACTGCGCCAGGCGCGGCAGCAACCAGCGCAGCGCAAAGCTCGGCAGAACGTTTACGCGCAGCAGCCCGGAGACGCGCCGGACCTCAGGCCGCCGCACCTTCTCGGTGGCTGCCGTAAGCCGCGCGAACGCCTGCGTGGTGTCGGCCAGGAACTCCGCTCCCTCATCGGTGAGGGCGACCCCGCGCGCGCGCCGCTCGAACAGCGGCACCCCGAGCCAATCCTCCAGC
>DASURA010000080.1:0-4803 GCA_036280295.1 Hyphomicrobiaceae bacterium | reverse complement strand
TCCGATCTGCGGTTTGCCATCCTCAAGGCGTTCCGCGCCAACGGCATCGAGATTCCGTTCAACCAGCTGGACGTGACACTGCGCGCGACGGAGGCGCCGCCGCTGGCGAATGCGAATGGGAGCATGAAAATAACCGCCGGACCGTAGGGCGGCTTTGGCTCGCACGTCACTCTACTGACAGCGAAGATCCAATCGTCAGCATTGCACAGCTGAACGCTGGGTCTGCGCTGCGTCGTGATTCTGCTCTATGGCCGATGCTGCGTCGTGGCGATGGTGTCAGACCCGGACAGGTCTGACACCGCACAGCAGCTAATCCTCGCGGTAGACCCGCTCGCGCCGTTCATGGCGCTCCTGCGCCTCAACCGACAGGGTGGCGATGGGCCGCGCATCGAGGCGCTTCAGGCCGATCGGCTCGCCGGTCTCCTCGCAGTAGCCGTAGCTGCCATCCTCGATGCGGGCGAGGGCCGCATCGATCTTGGCGATCAGCTTGCGCTTGCGATCACGGTCGCGCAGCTCCAGAGCGCGGTCGGTCTCCGAGGTTGCGCGGTCGGCGATGTCGGCGTGCTGTGCCGAATCCTCGTGCAGCAGGTGGAGCGTCTCCCGGTTCTGCCGGACGATCTCCTCCTTCCAGTCGATCAGCTTGTTGCGGAAGTAGATCTTGTGCCGCTCGCTCATGAACGGCTCGTTCTCGCTGGGCCGGTATCCCTCCGGCAGAGCGATGATCTCCGAAGACGACCCTCGCGGAGCGCGGCCCGAGGTCCTCATCAGTCTGACCTCGTGCATTGGTGGCGGTGCGAGCACTCGTCCGTTGCTTGCAGCTTCAGCCTTATGCACGACCTTCTTCGCCGTACGACTACTGTCAGCTTTCCCCATACTCTCCCCGGTACCTTCGCATCTTGTTGTCACTGGCGTTATCTGGCGCTGGCCCTGTAACATTTTTGCCGGTGCGAATCCGGCGTCGTATTTAACCTCCTGTTTTTCCAAGTCAAGCCGCCGCAGTTGAGATGCAGCAAGTGCCATTTTTCGACCCAGATTCGACCAAGATTCGATCATGGGCTTGCCGCCCTCTTGTATTGTAATAACAGACGTTTGCTATCGAGGGTAGGCCCGATTTTGGCTTCGCACGTTTACGGTGAGTTCACAGGTTTCGGCCATAGTCGGGAACAGGCTAGACGGGTCAGCGCGGCACTACGCTGGCCAGGTCGCTCGGGTCTCCCGCCTCCTCCCCCGTCGGGACGCCCGCATGACCGGTCGGACCTCATCCCGTCTGGGCACAGCGGCGCTGACACCGGGCGTTCCCTCCCGGCGCCGTCCCTGGAGCGCCACTCCCGATCGCGCTGGGAGTGGCGCCATCTCTCCGAACAGGGGTCCGCCACCGCGGCTCTGACGCTTCGCTTTTGCCTGGCCTCGAGCCTTCGTTGGCAAGAAAGCGACCTGGACGTGCGGCTCTCCCTGGCGCGTTGCGGTCGGCTATGATGCTCCAGGGCCTCCGCGGCCAGGGGAGCAATCATTGGGGCATGAACGTCCACCTCTTCGTCTACGGCACGCTGCTCTCGCACGCCGGCCATGCCATGGGCGCGCGGCTGCGGCGCGACGCTCAGCTGATCGGTCCCGCAACCATGGCTGGGCGGCTCTACAACCTAGGGCGTTATCCGGGCTTGGTGGAGGCTCCGGAACGGCCAATCCATGGGGCAAATGGGACCACCCCCAGCCTGGTGCACGGCGAGGTCTATGCGCTCAAGATGCCAGCCATCACCCTGCGGTGGCTTGACGCCTACGAAGGCGTCCTGCCGCTGCGACCGGATCAGGGCGTCTATGCGCGGGTCGAGCGCCTCGCGTGGCTCAATTCCGGGGCAACCCTCAGGGCCTGGGTCTATGTCTACCTGATGAGCGTCCGGCCACGCCAGCGTCTGGCTGACGGCCGTTGGCCCCCACCTCAAGTCTGATCCGGGATTTGATTTCTGCAGCTTGCTTTCCGTGCGGCCGCGGCTCACTTTTCAGCCAAGCGCCGGCTCCTGAAGCCGGCCGCCACTGCGGGAGAAGCGCGCGCCATGTCGAGGACCCTGTCGAGCCCAGCTGCGAGCGAAGCCTCGAGCCGGTATGCCGAGGTTTACGCGGCGTGGAAGCGGGATCCGGAGGGATTCTGGGCCGAGGCTGCGCGTGCCATCGACTGGTACAAGCCGTGGGACAAAGTGCTCGATCCCTACGCCGGCCAGTACGGGCGCTGGTTCGCCGGTGCGGAGTGCAACACCGCCTACAATTGCCTCGACCGCCATGTGGAGCGCGGGCGCGCGGGGCAAAAGGCGCTCATCTACGACAGCCCCGTCACGGGCACCCAGCGCAGCCTCACCTATGCCGAGCTGCGCGACGAGGTCGCCTATCTTGGCGGCGTGCTGCAGGAGCTGGGCGTCAAGAAGGGCGATCGCGTCATCGTTTACATGCCGATGATTCCCGAGGCGGTGATGGCCATGCTGGCCTGCGCCCGCATCGGTGCCATCCACTCGGTAGTGTTCGGCGGCTTCGCCGCGCCGGAGCTCGCCACCCGCATCAACGACGCCCGCCCGGTGGCGATCGTCTCCGCCTCGTGCGGCATCGAGCCGGGGCGGGTGGTCAAGTACAAGCCGCTGCTCGACGCCGCCATCGATCTTGCCAGCCACAAGCCCTCCACGGTGCTGATGCTGCAGCGACCGCAGGCCGAGGCGACGATGACAGCCGGCCGCGATCATGACTGGGCGGTCGCCATTGCCGACGCCAAGCGGCGCGGGCGCAAGGCCGGCTGCGTATCGGTTGCCGCCACCGATCCGCTCTACATCCTCTACACCTCCGGCACCACCGGCCAGCCCAAGGGCGTGGTGCGCGACAACGGCGGGCATATGGTGGCGCTCGCCTGGACCATGAAGAACCACTACGGCATTGACCCCGGCGAGGTGTTCTGGGCCGCCTCCGACGTAGGCTGGGTGGTTGGCCACTCCTACATCGTCTACGCGCCGCTCCTGCACGGCTGCACCACCGTTCTCTACGAGGGCAAGCCCATCGGCACGCCCGACCCGGGCGCCTTCTGGCGCGTCATATCCGAGCACAGCGTGGCGTCGCTGTTCACCGCCCCCACCGCCTTCCGCGCCATCAAGAAGGAGGATCCGAAGGGCGAGCACATCGGTCGCTACAACCTTTCCGGTTTCCGCACGCTGTTCCTGGCGGGGGAGCGCGCGGACCCCGAGACCATCAAGTGGGCGGAGGCGAACCTGAAGGTGCCGGTCTATGACCATTGGTGGCAGACCGAGACCGGCTGGACGATCTGCGGCAATCCGGTGGGGCTCGGCGCCCTGCCGGTGAAATACGGCTCGCCGACCGTGCCGATGCCGGGCTACGACCTGCAAGTGCTGGACGCGGCGGGCAAGCCCGTGAAAGCGGGCCAGACGGGCACGCTGGCCATCAAGCTGCCGCTGCCGCCGTCCTGCCTGCCGACACTGTGGGAGAACGACAAGGGCTTCCGCTCAAGCTATCTCGCCGAGCTGCCGGGCTACTACACCACCAAGGATGCCGGGCATATCGACGAGGACGGCTACGTGTTCGTCATGGCCCGCACCGACGACGTGATCAACGTCGCCGGCCACCGCCTCTCCACCGGCCAGATGGAGGAGGTGGTCGCGCGCCACAGGGACGTGGCCGAGTGTGCCGTGGTCGGCGTCGCCGATGGCATGAAGGGGCAGACCCCGGCCGGCTTCATCGTCTTGAGCGCCGGCGTCAACCGGCCGCCGGAGGAGATCGAGAAGGAGGTGGTGCAACTCGTGCGCAACGAGATCGGCCCGGTCGCCGCGTTCAAGACGGTGATGACGGTGAAGCGCCTGCCCAAGACCCGCTCCGGCAAGATCCTGCGCGGCACCATGCGCCAGATCGCCGACGGTGAGCCTTGGAAGATGCCCGCCACCATCGACGACCCCGCCATCCTCGATGAGATCACCGAGGTGCTGAAGGAGCATGGGATGGTGCGATGACGCCGGTGGAACGTAGGGCGGATTAGCGCGCAAGCGCCTAATCCGCCGCCAAACCGATGCACGGCGGATTACGCCTTCGGCAATCCGCCCTACGCCGGCTGCTTCCACACCCCTCTCTCCTCAAGCTGGGAGAGGGACTCAACTACGCCTCCTCCCCCAGGTGCCGCGCCAGCCAGCGGGCGGCGCGCAGCAGGCGGCCGTCGTCGCCGCGGCGGCCGACGAGCTGGATGCCCATGGGCATGCCGTCGGCCTCCAGGAGGGGCAGGGTGATGGCGGGGACGCCCAGGAAGGTCCAGAATGCGCAGAACACCGGGTTGCCGGTCGTGCCGAAGTCCTTCGGCGCCGGGCCCGGCGCCGCCGGTGTCAGGATGAAGCCGTAGTTGACGAACACCTCCTCCACCGCGGCGTAGCAGCGGTCGCGGGCGGAGAGTGCGGTGTAGTAGGCGACGCCCGGGACGCGGCGGCCCCGCTCGATGCGCTCGGCGAGGTCCTTGCTCATCAGCTCGGGTGCACGATCCAGGAGCGGCCCATAGTGAGCAGCCAGCTCCACGTCGTGAATGGTGCGGGCGGCGGCAAGGCCATTCTCGGTGGTGAGGTCGAGGTTGATCTCCTGCACTCGCCCGCCGAGCGCATCGGTGACGGCCGCGAATGCCTCGTGCGTGACGTTTTCAGCCTGCTCCCACGCACTTGTCTTCACGAAGGCGAGCAGCGGCGGGATCGGAAAATCCTCGGTGGCGGTGGTGAGCAGGCGCGGGCGGCTGGTGTTGAGACTGGCGGCATCGCGTGCGTCGTAGGCCTGCAGCGCGTC
>DASURA010000079.1:0-23116 GCA_036280295.1 Hyphomicrobiaceae bacterium | reverse complement strand
GCCGCGCGACACCGACAAGGACTACATCAAGCGCGTCATCGGCCTGCCGGGTGACGAGGTGGTGGTGAAGGGCGGCATCGTCTACATCAACGGCACCGCGGTTCCGCGCGTGCGCGATGGCGAGCACTATGACTGGGAGTACGGCACCATCCCGCGCTATAAGGAAACGCTGCCCAGCGGGGTCTCCTATCACGTGCTCGATGCCCGGCCCGACGGCGATCTCGACAACGCCGGCCCGTTCGTGGTGCCGCCCGGACATTTCTTCGTTCTCGGCGACAATCGCGACAACTCGCTCGACAGCCGCGTGCCGGCACAGCGCTTCGGCGTCGGCTTCGTGCCTTTTGAGAATCTGGTCGGCCGTGCCGAGATCATCTTCTTCTCCGCGTGCGACGAGCCTGGCTGCTTCCGCCTCACCACCCCGTGGCGGTGGCCGTTCGACATCCGCTGGCGGCGGATCTTCAGCCTCGTGCGGTGAGACGAGACGGTGGGACGGTCGTGGCGGCCCCTCGCAGCAAGCTCAAGGATCTTGAGGCCCGCCTCGGCTACCAGTTCAAGAGCCGAGACCTGCTCAAGAAGGCGCTCACGCACGCCAGCGTGCGGCAGGCGCCGGGCAAGCGGCGCGATAACGAGCGGCTCGAGTTCCTCGGCGACCGCGTGCTGGGCCTCGCCATCGCCGAGCTGTTGTGGGAGCTCTATCCCAATGCTGACGAGGGCGAGTTGGCCCGCCTCTTCAATCGCCTGGTGCGCGGGCGCACCTGCGCCGCCGTGGCGCGCGAGCTCAACATGGGGCCGGCGCTCGTGCTGAGCGATGCCGAGGCCGAAAGCGGCGGGCGCGACAAGGAGACGATCCTCGCCGATGCGTGCGAGGCGCTGCTGGGCGCGGTGTTCCTGGAAGCCGGATACGAGACCGCGCGCAACACCGTGCGCACGCACTGGGCCTCGCGGCTCGGTGCCTCGCCGGCCGAGGCGGCCGACGCCAAGTCGCTGTTGCAGGAATGGGTGCAGGGCCAGGGGCTGGAACTTCCCGCCTACGTGGAGGTTGATCGGCAGGGCCCCGACCACGCTCCCCGCTTCACTGCAGAGGTGCGCATCAAAGGCCGCAAGCCCGCGCGCGGCGAGGGCGCCAGCAAGCGCGCCGCCGAGCAGGCCGCTGCCACTGCCCTGCTCGCGCGCGAGGGTGTGTGGAAGCGAGGCGCCGATGCCTGATACTGCCGAGAAAGACGGCCGGGAGCCGGTGGCGCAAGCGCCATCCCGCACCGAGCCCCAGCCCCCCGCCGAGACGCGTTGCGGCTTCATCGCCGTCATCGGCGCGCCCAATGCCGGCAAATCGACGCTGGTGAACGCGCTGGTCGGCACCAAGGTGGCCATTGTCAGCCGCAAGGTGCAGACCACGCGTGCAACACTGCGCGGCATCGCCATGGTCGGGGCCAGCCAGCTCGTGTTCATCGACACGCCCGGCATCTTCCAGCCCAAGCGCCGGCTCGACCGGGCGATGGTGGAGGCGGCCTGGGGCGGCGTTGGCGATGCCGATCTCGTGCTCCTTGTGATGGACGCGGCCAAGGGGCTGGACGAGGACGTGGAGCGCATCGTCGGCAAGCTGAAAGAGGGCACCCGCTCGGCGCCGCTGCTGGTGCTCAACAAGATCGACCGCGTGCACAAGGAGAAGCTCCTGGAGCAGACGGCCGAGCTCAACGCCCGCGTGGCGTTCGCCCGCACCTTCATGATCTCGGCCACCGACGGCGACGGCGTGCCCGACCTCAAGGCGTACCTCGCCGATGCGGTGCCGCGCGGGCCATGGCACTATCCCGAGGATGAGGTCTCCGATGCGCCGATGCGGGTGCTGGCGGCGGAGATCACGCGCGAGAAGATCTACGACCGCCTGCACGAGGAGCTGCCCTACCAGACCGCGGTGGAAACCACGTCGTGGTCCGAGCAGGACAACGGCATCCACATTGAGCAGTCCATCTACGTAGAGCGTGACAGCCAGAAGCGCATCGTCGTCGGTAAAGGTGCGGCCATGATCAAGCAGCTCTCCATGGAGGCGCGCAAGGAGCTGAGCGCGCTGCTGGATCGCCCGGTGCACCTGTTCCTGTTCGTCAAGGTGCGCGAAGGCTGGGGCGACGACCCTGCGCGATACCGGGATTTGGGGCTGACCTTTCCGAAGGCGTAGGCGGCGCCATGCCGGCGCTTGTCGAGCGAGACGCCTGGGGTGCCGGCCTGGATGCGCTGACGCGGCGCAGCCGCCGGTTGCGCTCGTACGGCCACAAGGCAAAACCGCAAAAGGTTGCACAAAAAAGGCCGCGCTGGCGCCGCTGCACATTTCCGTGATTTGGGGCAGGCGTTACCAAAGGGCTAAGACGACACCTGTGCATCTATTGCAATCTGTCCTGAAGCGACCCCGGAGGTCGAGTTCCCGCATGCGCAAGCCTCTTCTCCTTTCGTCTCTCGCGGCCCTGCTCATGGCGGCCGTGGCAGCTGCCCACGCGGCCCCCCCAACGCAAGAGGCCGTCACGCCCCCTGCGCCGCCAGCCACAGGTCGCGCTGCCGAGCTGTTGAAGCCCGGCCCTCTGCCAGAGATGGTAATGGGCAAGGCCGACGCACCCGTCACCATCGTCGAGTACGCCGACTTGAGCTGCCCGCATTGCGCGCACTTCCACCACGACGTGCTGCCCAAGGTGAAGGCAAAGTATCTCGACACCGGCAAGGCCCGCCTCCTGTTCCGCGAGTTTCCGCTCAACAGCCATTCGCTGATCGCCTTCGCGAGCGTGCGCTGCGCGCCGCCGCAGGCCGCGTTTCCCTTGATCTCCGCCCTGTTCAAGAGCCAGAGCGACTGGATTCAGGCGGCCTCGCTGCCGGCTCTGGGGGACAAGCTATTCCCGTTCGCTCAGCAGGTTGGATTGACGCGGGCGGCCTTCGACGCCTGCGTTCCACACAGTGATACCAACATCAGCGACAAGCAGAAGCAGCTGGTCGATGCCATTACCAAGGTGCGAGATCGCGGCCACAGCGCGTTTGGCGTCAACGCGACGCCCACTTTTTTTGTCAACGGCGAGAAGCTTTCGGGCGCCAGCATCGAGGATTTCGATAAGGCGATCGGCAAGGCGCTCAAGCCGTAGGTTGATCCACAGCCCGCAGTACCTGTAGCCGCGCTGCGGCGAACGGGCGGCGCTCCGCGGCGCGGCGCCGACGCCGGATCGCGGGCGGGGGCGACCGGGCGTGTTCCGCGGCGACACTGTCTCATTGGTGCTGCGCCGGCGATCCGCTAGGGTGCGGCCCACGATGGAATGGTCCGACGAAGGCGTGGTCCTGAGCGTGCGCACCCATGGCGAGACGGCCGCCGTGGTGGATCTGTTCACGCGCGCGCACGGCCGCCATTCCGGCCTGGTACACGGTGGCCGTTCGCGCAAGCTGCGTCCCGTGTTGCAGGTCGGAAACCATGTCGACGCCACCTGGAAGGCCCGGCTTGCCGACAACCTTGGCCACTATGGCATCGAGTTGCGCCGGGCCCTTTCTGCGCCGTTGATGGAGGATGCCGCGGCGCTGGCGGCGATGACCTCGATGGCGGCACTGGCACGACTGCTGCCGGAGCGCGACCCGCATCCCAACTTGTTCGAGATCACTTTGTTTGTCCTCGGTTTTCTCGATGACCCGGCGGTCTGGCCGGCGCTCCTGGTGCGCTGGGAGCTGGCCTTGCTCGACGAGCTCGGATTTGGCCTCGATCTTGCTGCCTGCGCCGTCACCGGTGGCGCCACGGACCTGATCTATGTGTCGCCCAAGTCCGGGCGCGCCGTCTCGGCGGAGACCGGCGAGCCGTACAAGGATCGCCTGCTGCTCTTGCCTCAGTTCCTGCGCGGCGGATCGTCTGGGCACGTGCGCCACGAGGACGTCCTCGCCGGCTTGGCGCTCACCGGGCATTTCCTGGACGCGCGCGCCTTGCGCCCGCACGACATGGCGATGCCCGAAGCCAGGAGCCGCCTCGTCGGCTACCTCGGGCGGCCATAATTGGCCGCTATATGCGTTGGACGAATAGATCGGATGTTTGACGTACAGGAATCGGAAGGGCGAGCGATGGCTCCCACCACGTCCTTTGCCGGCTGGCAGCGGCGGCCGCCGCTCATCATGGCCGTACTCGGGCTGATAGCCGGCGGACTGTCGGCCGCCATCGGCTTCGACCTGGAGCCGACCTGGCTGAAGCCGGTGGGCAAGCTGTTCTTCATGGATGCCGGCCCGGTGCCGATCGGGCTCTTTTTTGGCGCCGCGATCGGCCTCGGCCTGTGGCACTGGACGCGCAATTGGTGGGCGTTGCCGGTTCTGGCGGTGACCACCATGTACGCCTGGAGCGCGGCGCTCCAGCTCGCCATCCGCCTGCAACGCAATGTTGACGACGATCCGCATCTGCTCGCCGCCAGCCTCGCAGCCGGCGCGGCCGGCGCAGGGCTCACCCACCTCGGCTGCTCGTTATTTGCGCCGGAGCTGCGCCGGATACCCGCCGTGGCCCTTACGTGCATCGTTGGCGCGGCGGCCGGGCTGCTGCTGTTCCTGGGTCAACGTAAGATAATCGACGAGCGGCTGCTGTTCCTCATCTGGCAGCCGGCGGCCGCGTTTGCAATCGGGTCGGGGCTGGGGCAGGAGCGGCAGCAGTCGCCTGCCAATTAGTGCGATAATCGAGATGTCCGTTTCATCGATTTGGCCAGGTGGCGAAGCCTTCTCGATCTGAATCGCACGAGCGATCATAATGTTGGCTGGTGTCCTTCAGATCCCGAAATTCGTTCCAACCTTGCGGCACGCTGAGACGAAGTTCGCGATCAGGACACTAGGCAGCGATTGCCGAAAGGTTCACGTCGCGCGTCGCTGCAAAGCGTGGCACCCTGTGCGGATTGAAACCGGACAGGAGCTCGAAAACCCATGCGCCCTCGGCTGACGATCGTCATTGCCCTGGTCCTCGCAGCACTCGCCGCCCCAGCACAGGCGCAGTCGAATGCGCAGCCTTGGCCCTCCAAGCCGATCCGCGCGATCCTGCCGTTCGGCGCCGGCAGCGCCACCGACGTGGTGGCCCGCCTGGTGCTCGACCAGGTCTCGGCGCAGCTGGGTCAGAGCATCGTCGTCGAAAACCGCGCTGGCGCCGGCTCCACCACCGGCACGGCGCTGGTCGCCAAGGCTCCGCCCGATGGCTACACCCTGCTCGCCACCTCCTCTGCCTTCTCGGTGGCGCCGACCCTCTATCCAAACCTCACCTACGATGCCATCAGGGACTTTGCGCCCGTTGCCATCTTCACCAGCCTGCCTAACGTGATGATCATGCCGGCCAACGCGCCCTACAAGAGCGTCGCCGAGGTCGTCGCCTTCGCCAAGGCCAATCCGGGCAAGCTGAACTTCGTCACCCTCGGCATGGGTTCCGGCGTGCACATGGCGGCCGAGCGCTTCCGCCTGGCGGCCGGATTTGACGCCGTGCCTGTGGCCTTCAAGGGCGGTGCTGAGGGCATCACCGAGATCATTGCCGGGCGCATCGACTACTACTTCTGCCCCGTCAACACCTCGCTCCCCTTCATCCGCGACGGGAAGGTCAAGGCGCTGGCGGTGAGCACACCCAAGCGCCTCGCCGTGCTGCCCGATGTGCCCACAACGATCGAGGCCGGCTTCCCGGAGTCGGATTCCACCGCCTGGGTCGGCCTTCTCGCGCCCGCCAAGACGCCCAAGGAGATTGTGGCGCGCCTGCACAAGGAGGTGATGGCGGCATTTGCCAACGAGAACGTGCGCGCGAAGCTCCTCCCCAACGGCCTCAACCCCGGCACGCTGAGACCCGATGAATTCGCCGCGCAGATTGCCGAGGAGATCAAGATCAACACCGCTCTGGCCAAGGCATTGATGCACAAAAGCAAATAGCCGGCACCCAGCCCTGGCATGAATAACAACGGCGTCACTCCCACTGGTGACGCCGCAATGCCTCCGTCTCACATTTTACCCAGGGTATGGTCTCTACCCGTTGGCGATGTACTCGCGCATGGCGGTCGCCTCCATCTCGATCTCCGCCACGTGATGCTTGACCACGTCGCCGATTGAGACGATGCCGATGAGATCGCCCTCGGCAACCACCGGCAGATGCCGGAATCGGCGTGTCGTCATCAAGGCCATCAGCTCGTCAAGCGTATCGCTTTCCTGGCAGATGACGACCTGACGGGTCATGTGCTCTGCCACCGTGCGCCCAAGGCATTCCGGGCCGGCCTCGGACAGGGCACGGATGATATCGCGCTCGGAGATGATGCCGACGAGATCGCCGGTGGCATCGACCACCACAAGGGCGCCAATGTGCCGCTCGGCCAGCCGCTCGGCCGCCTCAATGAGCGTGAGCGTTGGAGAAGCGGTAGTGACGGCCCGCCCCTTGTGCTTCAGGATTGTTGCAACATTCATGGACGTACTCCCGGTTGCAACCGCCGACGGGAGGACGCTGGGACCGCCCGTGGCGAGCGGGCGCGGCACAGCTCAAGTCCGTCCCGCGCGACGGCCGCTTCTTGTCTGGTCGCCTATGTCAATCTGAGCTGTTTCCGGGGCTCAGCGCAAGCCGTCATTCCGCCGGCGTCTAATTGACGTGCAATTATTGTGAACGCAACCGCGGATCGAACAACCCGAACAGCAGGAAGCCGGTGAAAAAGCCGCCCAAGTGCGCCTCCCACGCAATGCTCACGCCGGGCAGAACCGCCTGCGCACCCCACGCCGCTAGCAGATTGAAGAGCGACCACGCCGCCACTGCAATCAGGATGCGTCGGTTTGTGAGCGCCTGCGAAAGGCTGAGTGCAGGTGCGGGACCGTTGCCCGACAGCGCATCGGCATCGCCATCGCTCAAGGGCAGGAACAGGAAACGCAGGGTGGCCCCCATGAGCCCTGAGATGGCGCCTGAGGCTCCCACCATCGGCGCGGAATTGAGGAGCAGGAACAGCAGCGCACCGCCGATACCGCAAAGAAAGAAGAACGCAAGGAAGCGCACCGTGCCGAGCCGCCGCGCCACCGGCGTGGCAAACGCCAGGAACCAGGCCGAGTTGATGAGGAGATGCGTGCGGTCACCATGCAGAAAGATGTGGCTGACGAACTGCGTGACGGCCGTGATGCTGCCGCCCGGATAGGCCTGCGCACCCTGGCCCAGCCGATCAGGCACAAAGGCAAACAGCTCCAGCACCCGCTCGTCTCCGTCCGGCGTAAGAAGCTCGCGACCGAGATGGACGGCGAAAAACGCCGCCAGGAGCGCGATCACGACTCCAGGCGCGTTGAAGATCGGTTGGCGCTCGCTCACGACATCCCTCGCTCCTGAGGCTTCATCCGGCCGCATATATATCGTTGCCGGCGCGGCCACCCAAAACCCGACCGCTGCCCGAGCCACAACGCCGCAGCCTGTGCAGACAGGTGATGCGCCCGCAGTGTGTGCTTGCGGACGCACGGCAACCTTGTTGCCGGGTCCGGCTCGCCCGGGGCGCCAGACGTGGCACGATCGGTGCTCTTGTCCATACGGGCACCCCCGCTCCACGCGTTCCGCGTCTCGTTTCGGCACGCTGAGGACACGAGGCTGCCCCATACATCAACCCATGCACGCCAGCCGCCGCAGCGAAAGTCGCACTCCCCTATGAAGCAGCGCACGTTGCAGATCCTCTACACCTACTGGAACGGGCTGCGCGCGGGCCGCATCGCACCGCAGCGACTGGAGATTGATCCGTCCCGCATCGGCGCGATCCTGCCCGAGATCTTCCTGCTCGAGCGCATGGACCCAGCCACCTACTGCTATCGCCTTGCCGGCACGCGCTTGTGCGAGATATTCGGCTCGGAGCTGCGCGGCACCAACCTGCTCGACGGCTGGACCGCGCCAGACCGGGCCACCCTCGCCGCCGATCTGGCGCTGACCTGCGAGCGTGGCGCCGCCCTCCATCTCGTCCTGGAGGCCAGCGCCGACACGACGCGGCGCGTCCAGCTCGAGGTGATCCTGCTCCCCCTCAGTCACGCCGACAACGCCATCGGCCGCGTGATCGGCGCCATGAGCGCAATCGCCTCGCCACATTGGCTGGGGCATGATCACCTGCGCGACCGCCGCCTCGTCAGCCACGAGTCGATCTGGCCGGACGGCCGCCCCAACCGGGTCATCTCCGGCGCCGGATTGTTGGAGCCTCCACTCAACACGGCGTCCGCCGGCGCACGGCGTAATTTTCGCGTGCTCGACGGCGGCCGCAAGGAAGACTGAATGGCAGGTTAGCCTGGTGCCGATACGGGCAGATCAGACTGCATCGGAGCAGCCGGTGGCCCGACTTCTGGCAGGCATCGGCAGATCCCAAACGCGGGCAGGGTTTAGGGCTTCATTAAGGCAGAGCGGGTCATAATGGGTCAATTCAAACAGCCAGACGTCCGCCGGCCCGGCCGACGCTCAGCGCGCAGAGGGTGCCTCCGGCAACGCTGTGGTGGAGTTGAGGGTAAGTGCGGTGGAGTTGAGGGTGAAGATGAGACCGAGTGCGATTGTTGTTGCGTCCTTGGCCGGGATGCTGGCGATCTCTCCGTCGGCTGTTGCAGACCCCGTCGCGGTGTCTTCGGAATTCGGCGTACCCAAAGAGTTCATGCGGGTCTTCGGCCCCGCCCAGGCGCCTTACGGCTTCGTCAATTTCTGCCGTCGCTGGCCGCGTGAATGCCTTCAGGGCCCGCAGGAGGAGCAGCGCTTCGTGGCCACGCCGGCACGGCTGGCCCAGCTCGATACCGTCAACCGCAGGATCAATGAGCAGATCGAGCCTGTGACCGATATCGACCTCTACGGCGAGGCCGATCATTGGACGATCCCGCGGCGCAGGGGCGACTGCGAGGACTACGTGCTCCTGAAACGCAAGCGGCTCATGCAGCTTGGCTGGCCGGTGAGCGCACTCTTAATCACCGTCGTGCGCGACGAGCGGGGCGACGGCCACGCCGTGCTCACCGTGCGCACCCAGCAGGGTGATTTCATCCTCGACAACAAGACGGACGACATCAAGCTCTGGTACCAGGTGCAGTACCAGTTCATCATGCGGCAGTCCTACCTCAACCCCACCGTCTGGATGTCCCTCGATCCCAGGGAGCGGATCCAGAGCATGCCGCTGGCCGGCGTCCGCTCTGCGCGGTAGCATCCGCTCCGCGCCGTAGATTGCCTCACCCCCGGCGAAGCCGGGGGCAGACGCGCTCGACCCCAACCTACTCCGCGAGCTTGTAATCTGCGAACTTGGCGCGCAGCTCCTTCTTTGAGATCTTGCCCGTGGCTGTCAGCGGCAGGGCGTCGACGAACACTACGTCGTCGGGCAGCTGCCACTTGGCAACCTTGGCGGCGAGCGTGTCGAGGATCTCGGCCTTGGTGGGTTCGGCGCCGGGCGCCTTGACGGCCACCAGCAGCGGGCGCTCTGTCCACTTCGGATGCGGCACGCCGATCACCGCGCAGTTGGCGATGCCCTTGCAGGCCAGCGCCGCGTTTTCCACGTCGATGGAGCTGATCCACTCGCCGCCAGACTTCACCAGGTCCTTGGTGCGGTCGACGATCATCAGCCAGCCGTCCGGCGTCATCTTCACCACGTCGCCGGTGCCGAACCAGCCCTCGGCATCGACCTGCCGCGCGGTGGCCTCGGGATTCCTGAAGTAGCCCGACACGATGGTCTGGCCACGCACGAACAGCTCGCCTGTCGTCGCTCCATCCGGTGGAGCCCGGTTGCCTTTCTCATCGACGATCTTGAGGTCGATGCCGAACACCCGCCGCCCTTGGCGCGCGGCCAGCGCTGCCCGCTCGATCGGGGGCAGCATGCGCTCCTCGGGACGCAGGATCGTCAGCGTGCCCACCGGGCTCATCTCGGTCATGCCCCAGCCGTGCATGATCTCCAGGCCGTAATCCCGCATGAAGGTCTCGATCATGGGCTGCGGCATGGCCGAGCCGCCGCTCAGGATCTGCACGAGATCCTTGGGCTTGCGCCCGCGCTTCTTGAACTCCTCAAGGAGGCCCAGCCAAACCGTCGGCACGCCCCAGCCGCTGTTGACGCCCTCGCTCTCCATCAGATCGAACAGGCTGGCGCCATCGAGCTTGGCCCCTGGCAGGACGAAGGGGCAGCCGGTGATCGGCGTGATGTAGGGCAGCCCCCAGGCGTTGGCGTGGAACAGCGGCACCACGGGCAGGATCTTGCGGTTGTAGGCGAAGGAATGCGGGTGGGCGGCGATCACGTAGAGGCTGTGCAGGATGGTGGAGCGGTTCGAGTAGAGCACGCCCTTGGGCTCGCCGGTGGTGCCGGAGGTATAGCAGAGCGCACAGGCGGCGTTCTCGTCCAGATCCGGCCAGACGGTGTCGGGCGTCACCTCAGCCAGCAACCCCTCGTAGCAGAGCAGGCCATTGATCTTCGTGGTGGCCGGCATGTGGTCGCGGTCGGTCATCAGCACGTAGGTGCCGATGCTCTTGAGCGCGGGCTTCAGGCGCTCCACCAGCGGCAGGAAAGTGAGATCGAAGAAGAGGGCGGTGTCCTCCGCGTGATTGGCGATGTAGGTCATCTGCTCGTCGAACAGGCGCGGATTGATGGTGTGACAGACCGCGCCGATGCCGGCGATGGCATAGTAGAGCTCGAAGTGGCGGTAGCCGTTCCAGGCCAGCGTCGCCACCCGGTCCCCCGGCTTGATGCCGAGCCCCTTGAGCACGTTCGCAAGCCGACCGATGCGCTCGCGCGCTGCCCGGTAGCCGTAGCGGTGGATGCCGCCCTCTACAGTCTGCGACACAATCTCCACATCGGGGTAGACCTCGGCCGCATAATCGATCGCGCTCGACACCAGCAGCGGCCGATCCATCATCAACCCGTGCAGCATGGGCATGCTCCTCCCGACCTTGTGCTTTCGCCTTGCTTTTGCTTGCTTGCTGCCCTGACAGTAGCCGCGCGCAGGGCTTGGCGCCAAGGCTGGTGTCAGACTCTCCAGGTCTGACACCATGCCGCAACACCGACAAGAGCAGTGATGTCAGACCGAGAGGGTCTGATACCGACACTAGAGGAGACACGTCCATGGCGATCGTGGAATGGGAGAAGCAGGGCGACGTGGCGGTCCTGCGCATGAACAACCCGCCCGTGAACGCCCTGGGCCACGCGCTGCGCGTCGATCTGGAGAAGTGCCTCGCCGAGGCGCAGGCTGATCGTGACGTGAAGGCGATCGTGCTGACGGGCACCGGCAAATTCTTCTCGGCCGGCGCCGACATCTCCGAGTTTGCCACCGGCATGAAGGAGCCGTTCCTGCCGCCGCAGATCACCCGCATCGAGGGCAGCGACAAGCCGGTGGTGGCGGCGATCAACGGCACCGCGCTCGGCGGCGGCCTGGAGCTGGCGCTCGGCTGTCATTATCGCGTGGCCGCCAAGGACGTGAAGTTGCTGGGGCTCCCAGAGATCACGCTTGGCATCCTGCCCGGCGCCGGCGGCACCCAGCGGCTGCCGCGGCTGGTCGGCGTCGAGCCGGCGCTGCAGATGATCACCACCGGCACCCCGGTGAACGCCGCCAAGGCCGCGGCGATCGGGCTTGTGGATAAGGTCGCCGACGGCGACGTGGTAGAGGCGGCAATCGCCTTCGCCCGCGAGCAGATTGGCAAGCCGCCGCGGCGCGTGGGCGCCATCGTCATCGACAAGGCGGCAATCCCCGCCGGCCTGTTCGACAAGGCGCGCGCGGCGGTCAGCGCCAGGCACCCCAGCGGCCCGGTGGCGCCCAAGGCGGCGATCGACGCGGTCGAGGCGGCGACCTTGCCGGTGGCAGAAGGCGAGGCGCTGGAGCGCAAGGCGTTCCTGGAAACCAACTCCAGCCCCTACGCCCGCGCCCTGCAGTACAAGTTCTTCGCTGAGCGCCAGGCCGCCAACCTGCCGGGCATCGGCCCCGACGTGAAGCTGCGCGATATCAAGACGGTGGGCATCCTCGGCGCCGGCACCATGGGCACCGGCATCGGCCTCGCGTTCCTGAACGGTGGCTTCCCCGTCACCATCGTCGAGACCACGCAGGAGGCGCTCGACAGGGGCGTCGCCCGCATCAAGGATACGCTGGCCGCCAATGTGAAACGCGGGCGCGCCACCCAGGCCCAGGCGGATGAGCGCTTCGCCAGGCTGACGCCATCCTTGAAGATGGAGGACCTGGGAAGCGCGGATCTCATCATCGAGGCGGTGTTCGAGAACCTCGCCTTGAAGAAGGAAATCTTCGCCAAGCTCGACACCATCGCCAAGCCCGGCGCCGTCATCGCCACCAACACCTCGACGCTCGACGTGAACGAGATCGCGGCTGAGACGAAGCGCCCGCAGGACGTGATCGGCCTGCACTTCTTCTCGCCGGCCAACGTCATGCGCTTGCTTGAGATCGTGCGCGCCGCCAAGACCGGCGACGACGTGATGGCCACCGCCATGGCCATCTCCAAGAAGATCGGCAAGGTCGGCGTGCAGGCCGGCGTCTGCGACGGCTTCGTCGGCAATCGCATGCTGCACGCCTATACGAGCGAGGTGTACGCCATGCTGCTCGAAGGCGCCATGCCGCGCGAGATCGACGGCGCCATGGAGGCCTGGGGCATGGCCATGGGCCCGCTGGCCGTGGGCGACCTGGCGGGCCTTGATGTCAGCTATCGCATCCGCCAGGAGCGCAAGCTCGAAGGCGAGGCGCTCCGCAATGCCCGCATTCCCGACAAGATCGTCGAGATGGGCCGCCACGGCCAGAAGACCGGCGCCGGATTTTACAAATACGACGCCGACAGGAAGCGCATCGTCGACCCGGAGATCGAGGCCCTGATCCGCGCCGAGGCCGAGAGCCTGCAGATCAAGCAGCGCACCATCCCCGCCGACGAGATCGTCGAGCGCTGTCTGCTGAGACTCGCCAACGAGGGCGCCAAGATCGTCGACGAAGGCATCGCTCTGCGCGCCAGTGACTGCGATACCATGTACTTGAACGGCTACGGCTTCCCCGGCTGGAGCGGCGGCCCGATGTGGCAGGTGGATAACGTGTTTACGATGAAGGGTGCGGCGGAGAAGATCAAGGCGTATGCGGCGAAGTACGGCGAGCGCTGGAAGATCGCCCCGCTGATCGAGAAGCTCGCCGCCGAGGGCGGGACGTTTGCGGGGCTGGATCGGAAGAAGAAGTAGGGCGGCGTGGGGCGGGTTGGGCCCAACGGGCCGTAACCCGCCATTTCGCTGCGTTGCGATTGCCAACGGCTGGTTACGCGCTCCGCGCTAACCCGCCCTACGGCTTTACGCGCCGCCATCAGTCCGGCCAGCTATCGTACCGCTGGCTCAGGCCGAAATTGAACTGAGCCAATGGGGTCGTTGCTCGCATCTCGTCCTGCGGCCAATCCGCAGAGCAAGGTGGAGGCTTGGCTTAGGCTCACTCGCCCGCAGGCAGATTCCCTCAGGGCCTTGGCTTCCTGGCCTTCAGGATTAACCCCTATTGCATATTGCCCCGCCCCTCCTTCACTACTGGGCTCATCTTCCGGATGACATTACTGATCTTGCGGAACTGCGAACTGTGGGAGGAAACCATGCCAAACCGATTCCAGCATAGCGGCGCTGCAGATGCGGGCCCGAACATCTTTATGACTCCTGGCGTCGCGCTCGCGCTGTGGAATCCATTCCTGGCAGGGGCGCTTGCCGGAAACACCCAAGCATTCGGAGAGTTCAGCACGATTGCCAACGAGTGGCAGAATTTCATGAGCCGACGGCTAAAGGAGGATGTCGGCTTGTTTCATCGCCTTGGACGGAGCGCTAGGCCCGAGGATGTTCTAGAGGCGTATGCAGATTTCTGGTGCAAGGCAGGGGAGGATTACGGCGGGGAAATCACCACCATGACAAAGCTGATGACCGAGATAACAAGCAAGATGGCGGTCACGGCCCAATCTGCAATCGCGGAAGCAAACACAAGGCTGTCCCAGCGGGAAGCGGCTTAGCACCCTCCGCCGCGATCGCCTTGTCGGCGTCCGGTGGCCACCAACCCGCATGAATCAAGGCAGCGGGCGCAGTGTTTAGAACGCGCTATACCCCCCGTCGATGACGATGCAATCTCCCGTGTGGTACGCCGATGCGGCACTCATCAGATACACCGCAATCCCGCCGAAATCCGCGGGCTTGCCGAAGCGCCGCATGGGAATGCGTGGGCTGACGTTGGCCATGAACTTGTCATTGGCCTGCAGGCCCTCGGTCATCTCGGTATCGATCCAGCCGGGCAGGATGGCGTTGGCGGTGATGCCGTAGCGGGCATGCTCGACCGCCAGGGCGCGCAGCATCGCGTTGAGCGCCGCCTTCGACGCCGCGTAGTGCTCGTTGCGCGCGGTGCCGAACAGCGACGCCATGCTCGATGTCGCGGCGATCCGGCCGAAAGCGTCACCCTGCGCGGCCCGATCGATCATGTGCCGCAAGACCGGGCGCAGAACATGAAACACCCCGTCGAGATTGACCGCGAACATCCGGCGCCAGTCGTCGTCGGTACGGTCGACGAAGGCATTGCGGCCGCCGCCCCCGATGCCGGCATTGGCGAAACAGCCATCGATCCGTCCGAGCGCCTCAAGCGTGGCTGCGGTGGCATGCGCGGCGGCATCCGGCTCCGATACGTCGCAGACCTGGGTGTGCACGCGCGCTCCCGCCGCCGACAAAGCAGCGGCCGCCGCGGCGTTCTTCTCCGCACTCCGGCCCCAGATCGATACGGCGCAGCCATGCCGCGCCAGCGCTTCCGCGATCCCGAGGCCGATGCCCCCGTTCCCACCGGTGACCACGGCGACCCGTCTGCTCAAATCGAACATCGACATGCAAACCCCTCCCAACCAAATCGGTCGTTGGCCTCTGCCCTACTCCGCCACCTTCCGCACGAACTCCGACTTCAGCCCCATTTGGCCGATCCCCGGCACCTTGCAGTCGATCTCGTGGTCGCCGTCGACCAGGCGGATGTTCTTGACCTTGGTGCCCACCTTCACCACGCTCGATGAGCCCTTGATCTTCAGATCCTTGATCACCGTTACGGTGTCGCCGTCCTTGAGCACGGTGCCGTTCGCATCGCGCACGATCCTCTCCTCGGCGCCCGCCGCCTCCGTGCTCGCCGTGCCCGACCACTCGTGCCCGCAATCCGGGCAGCAGAAGAGGCCGCGATCCTCGTAGGCGTACGCGGACTGGCATTTCGGGCAGTGGAGGGCATGGTCCGTCATCGGCTATGGCTCTCTATCGGCGTAGCAAGGCGCGTTGCTCCCTGGTGCGGAGCAGGCGCCGAGCGCACGCACCGGCTGCACCGGCTTCTGCACCGCCAGGCGCCGCTTTGCAATTGCCGATCACCGCGCCGCCGTCGCACGATCGAGCCTGAACCCGCCGCGCGGGCAGATCAGGAAAGATCGCCATCGGGAATGGGCATAAGGCCCGATGCGCGCGCCGGTTGCCGGGGGCAAGAGTGCCGAAGCTTGGCTGAGCCTGCTGACGGATCCGAAGGGCCAGCGCCACGGCATTCGAACCATCCAGGGAGCTTGATGATGTTGCAAGCGAAGGCCGGCACGTGGGTGATGGCGTGCGCTCTCTCCTGCGTGCTTGCGCTGGGAACCGCGGCCGCTCAGGCGCCCTCGCCAACCGGCGCACAGGCCGTACCGCTCAGCGAGCAGGAGGCGCATGAGATTGCGGTCAACGCCTACCTCTATCTCTACCCGCTGGTCACCATGGATTTGACGCGGCGGCAGATGACCAATATTCCGGCCGGCAAGGAGCCGGGCTTTGGTCCTCCCAACACTTTCCACAACGTTGCGGCATACCCTTCGGCCGACGTGAAGGTGGTGGTGCGCCCCAACTTCGACACGCTCTACTCCATCGCCTGGCTGGACCTCGGCAAGGAGCCGGCGGTCGTGTCGGTGCCGGACACCAAGGGACGCTATTATCTCCTGCCCATGCTCGACATGTGGACCAATGTGTTCGCCTCCCCCGGCTGGCGCACGACGGGAACGCATGCCCAGCACTTCCTCGTCGCTCCCGCCGGATGGCGGCCAGACCTGAGGGAGAGGTTCGTCGAGGAGTTCCGGCTGCCCAAGGACACCCTGCGCATTGATGCGCCGACGTCGGATGTGTGGATTATCGGCCGGACCAAGACCGATGGCCCGCAAGACTATGATGCCGTGCACGAGATCCAAGCGGGCCTCAAGGTCACGCCACTCTCCGAGTGGGGCCGGACACCGAAGGCGGTCGAGGCGAGGACGGACCCGAGCGTCGACATGAAGACCCCACCGAAGATCCAGGTCGAAGCCATGGCGGGCGACCAGTTCTTCACCTACGCCGCCGAGCTCCTCAAAATCAACCGGCCGCACCTCACCGACCAGCCGATCATAGCGCAGATGAAGAAGCTGGGCATCGAGCCCGGAAAGGCCTTCGACATCGACAAGGTCTCCGCGCAGGTCAAGAAGTCGATCGAGGACGCACCATCAACGGCGCTGAACTTGATGGCTTGGAAGCTGCCAACGCTCGCCCGCGTCGCCAACCACTGGTCGATGAACACCAACACCATGGGCGTCTACGGCAACTACTACCTGAAGCGTGCCATCGTGGCCCAGCAGGGCCTGGGCGCCAACTTGCCCGAGGACGCGATCTATCCCTTGAACCTCGCCGACAAGGAGGGGCGCCCGCTGGACGGCGCCAACAAGTACGTGCTGCATTTCGAGAAGGCAGACCTGCCGCCCGTAAAAGCGTTCTGGTCGGTAACGCTCTACGACCAGGCCGGCTACCAGGTGGCGAACCCCCTCAGCCGCTTCGCGGTGAGCAGCTGGATGCCGTTCAAGTACGAGCCCGACGGATCGCTGACGCTCTATATTCAGAACGACAGTCCGGGTGCCGACAAGGAGGCCAACTGGCTGCCCGCACCCAAGGAGCCCTTCAACCTGACCATGCGGCTCTATGCGCCCCGGTCGGCGGCACTGACCGGCAAGTGGAACCCGCCGCCGGTGACCAAGACCGAGGCATTCATGGGGATCATGGGCCAGTAGCGAAGCCGACGCGCAATCCGGCCGTCGGAAGTCCGGCGTCAGTCTCGGGCGACAACAAGGGTGGCTTGTTTGCCTCGTTGGGCCCCGGCGCCTCAATCGCACTAGAAGCTCACTGTAAGGCCGAGCAGCGGGCCGTGCTGCACCACGTCGTACTCGAACCGGCTGAGGCCCGAGCCCTTCTCGAAGTCCACGCCGAGTGCGCGGTAGCCCAGGATGCCGGAGTAGGTAACGCCTGCATGCGCGGCGATCTCGAAGCTGTAGGCGCCGACCACGTTCCACGAGAAGGTGCTGCCCGCGTCGAAACCGCCGACATCGCCGCGCAGCACGAGTTCCTGGCCTGGCGCCATCTGATGCCTGAGCCGTAGCCCGACGAGGGGATCAACCCATTCGACATCGCCGGAACGGGCGATAGCGCGGCTTCCGGCCAATGTCAGTCCGGCCACGTCCAGTGTCGCCGTCAATGCAAGGCGAGCCTCGACCTCCTGGCGCCAATAGCGCGCTCCGGCCAGCACATCGAGGGCAGTCGGGCCGGTGCCAAGGCCCATAAGGCCGCCCGCCCGCCAGCTGGCGATCTCATAGATGACACCCGCCTCGGCAATCGTCTCGCGGACGTCTACGCCCAGGTTGGCATCGAGCGTCAGCCTGCCCAGGCTGCGCGTCCTGCCGGCGTCGGTACCGAGCGGCGCATAGATGATGTCGCCATAGAACGCGAGCGGGCCGTTACGGGCCTCGCCGTAGCTCATCCAAGGCACACCGTCGAGATGCTCCAGAACTTCGATCGCGTCGGCATCGATGTCGGTTGTCCGCCCCCTCACCGTCGTGCTGCCGTCGAGCCCGGACAGCCAGCTGTAAGGCGTGAAGCTGAAGGTCCACGCTGACGGCGAAGGCGGCGGCCGCTCCTCCGCTACGGGCGGGCCGGCCCCCAGGTCGGCAGCCGCCGCCGTCCCTGTCGCACCCAGCAGCACGGCTCCGGCCGCGAGCAGCGCAAACGTTGCAGTCTGAGTATTCCGATATGCTGCGCGCACAGGCGGGCTCCCTGTCGTTCTGAGCACCCTTCGGCGGAGGCGAGACGCAACACTGAGGCGGGTAGCGGGAGTCGCGAGCGGCGCCAATTTTCAATGCTACACGCCGGCGATTTGCGGCCATGGGAGCTCGCAAGTGTCTCACCGGAGCAACGCTCCGTTATCAGGCGATGAACGTTTCAAAGCGGACAAGCGCTATCGCTGGAGCTGAGCAGGCCGGCCATTGGCCGGCATGCTGTGGCGCATGTAAATCAACCGATGTTGGATAAGCATGGTCGCGCTAAGCTGGCCGCTCTAATGCCCGAAGGCCGCAACCGGCACCACGCTCAGCCCCGGAAAGCTCGATATGTCGGACCATGCTGCAACCGCCACCCTTCCCCTCGATCCTGCATGGGGCGACATTCGCGAAGGCGTGCGCCGCATCTGCGATGGCTTTCCCAACGAGTATTGGGTGACGCTCGACCATGAGGCGGCGTATCCGACGGCGTTCGTGCGCGCGCTCACCGAGGCCGGCTACCTCGCCGCGCTGATCCCGGAGGCGTACGGCGGCTCGGGCCTCCCGCTCTCCGCCGCCGCGGCGGTGCTGGAGACCATCCACGACAGCCCGTGCAACGCCGCCGCCTGCCATGCGCAGATGTACACGATGGGGACGGTGCTGCGGCATGGCAGCGAGGCGCAAAAGCAGAGGTATCTGCCCGGCATCGCCTCGGGCGAGCTCAGGCTCCAGGCGTTCGGCGTCACCGAGCCGTCCACCGGCTCCGACACCACCCAGCTCAAAACGCGGGCGGAGAAGAAGGGCAACGACCGGTACGTCGTCAACGGCCAGAAGGTCTGGACCAGCCGCGTCATGCACTCCGACCTGATGCTGCTGCTCGCGCGCACCACGCCGGCCGACCAGGTGCGAAAGCGCTCGGAGGGCCTGTCCGTTTTCCTCATCGACCTGCGCGACGCGAAAGGCAAAGGCGTCGAGATCCGCAAGATCGACGCCATGCTGAACCACAACACCTGCGAGGTGTTCTTCGATAACCTGGAGGTGCCGGCGGAGAACCTGATCGGCCAGGAGGGGCAGGGCTTCCGCTACATCGTCGACAGCATGAACGCCGAGCGCATCCTGATCGCCTCGGAGAGCCTGGGCGATGCGCGCTACTTCATCCGCCGCGCCAGCGAATACGCCAAGGAGCGGGTCGTGTTCGGCCGTCCCATTGGCCAGAACCAGGGCGTGCAATTCCCGATCGCCCGCGCCCACGCGCAAACCGCCGCGGCCGAGCTGATGGTGCGCAAGGCGGCGGCCCTGTTCGAGGCCGGCCGCGACTGCGGCGCCGAGGCCAACATGGGCAAGATGCTCGCCGCCGAAGCCGCCTGGGCTGCCGGCGAGGCCTGCATGCAGACTTTCGGCGGGTTCGCCTACGCCCGCGAGTACGGCATCGAGCGCAAGTGGCGCGAGACCCGGCTTTACCAGACCGCCCCCATCTCCACCAATATGGTCCTCGCCTACGTCGGCCAGCACGTGCTGGGCATGCCCAGGTCGTATTGAGGCAATCTCCGCTCGCCGTGCAAACAGACGCCCTCACACTCCGCGGCTGCGCGGGGAGCGGGGGGATAAGAGGGTGCTTGAATCAAAGGTCCATCACCATCCTCCAGACTCTCCCTCATGCCTTCGCAGGCTTCTCCCGATGGCCGCGCGCACCTGCGCGCTCTAGTTAGCGGCGCACAAGCAACCGCGGGAGACGCGCGCCATGAGTGACCTGGTCGTTCTTGATTTTGACGGTACCAATACGGCAGACGAGGTCCTCACCCGGCTGCGCAGCCTCCAGAAGGAGCACCTCATCGACCTGGAGGACGCCTGCGTCGTCGTCCACGATGACAAGGGCAAGGTGCAGGTCAAGCAGGCGTTGAACCTGACCCAGCTCGGCTTCTCCAGCGGCGCCACCACCGGCATGCTGATCGGCGCGCTCGCCGGCCTCCTGGTGCTCAACCCGCTCGCCGGCATGGCGGCCGGCGGTCTGGCCGGCGCCGGCTTCGGCGCGCTCAGCGGCAAGATGGCCGACTACGGCATCAACGACCAGTTCATCAAGGACCTGGGCAAGACCATCCCGAACGGCTCCTCGGCCCTGTTCCTGTTGATCAAGCGCTCCACGCCCGACAAGGTGCTGCCCGAGATCGAGCCCTATCGTCCGCGCGTGCTCAGAACCTCGCTCTCCAACGAGCAGGAGAAGAAACTGCGCGAGGCGATCACCCCTCATGCCAAGGCGGCCTAGGTGGTGGCCCAAGCGAAGGCAAGCGCAGATCTGATGCGTTGAGCGCGCAGAACGGCTTTGAACTGATCGCGTCGGGTCGTCGCGCGCTTGACCCGACCCGCTACGCCTGTATGCGGAAGAGCAGTGCCTCCAGAATGGCGCGCTGCCCCTTGAGCAGCTTGCGGAGGGCAGCCTCGGGGTCGAACCATTGAGCCCGGTCGACCTCGGGCACCTCACGCGTCTGGCCCGAGCGGGGTGGCCATTCCAGGGCGAAGGTATTGCTCTTGAGGGCGGCGGGATCCAGGTCGCCCTCGACCGCCCAGGCGTCGACGATCTTGCCGGAGGGCTGGCGGAAGGCGCCCAGCGGAATGGCCGCGCCGATTGCAGGCGAGCCTGTCTCCTCCTGGAACTCGCGGCGCGCCGCTGCAAGCGCGTCTTCCTCGCCGGCCTGATATTCCCCCTTCGGGATGCTCCACGCGCCATCGTCCTTCCTGGCCCAGAATGGCCCGCCGGGATGCACCAGCAGCACCTCGACGCCGCCGTTCCGGCGCCGGTAGAGCAGGATGCCTGCACTGTGTCGGGGCATGGATTACATCCGTAGGGCGCAATAATAAGCGAAACGCATTGCGCCGGGTCGAGTGAAATCGGTGCGGGGCGGCTTGCGCCTTGTTGCACCCTACGAGTCAACTCCCTCGCCCGCCAGCCGTGCCTTCGTCTCCTTGGCCCAGGCCGCAAAGCGTCCATCGGCGATCGCCGCGCGCATGGCTGACATGAGCTGCTGGTAGAAGGCCACGTTGGCCCACGAGAGGAGCATGGCGGCGAGGTACTCCTCGGATTTCACCAGATGGTGCAGGTAGGCGCGGGAGTAGTCGCGGGCCGCGGGGCAGGTGCTCGCCGGGTCGAGCGGCGCCGGGTCGTCGGCGTGGCGGGCGTTGCGCAGGTTCACCTTGCCGGCCCAGGTGTAGGCGAGGCCGTGGCGGCCGGCGCGCGTAGGCATCACACAGTCGAACATGTCGGCGCCCACCGCGACCGCCTCGATCAGATCGAGCGGCGTGCCGACGCCCATCAGGTAGCGCGGCTTCGTCGTTGGCAGATGTGCCGCCGTGAGCGCCAGCGTCTCGATCATCGCCTCGTGCGTCTCGCCGACAGCGAGACCACCGACGGCGTAGCCGGGGAGATCCATCGCCACCAGGGCCTCGGCGGAGCGGCGGCGCAGCCCTGCTTCGGTTCCCCCCTGGACGATACCGAACAGCGCCTGGCCAGGCTGGGCGAGGCCCGCGCTCAGGCTGTCCGCGAACGCCCGCTTGCAGCGCTCCGCCCAGGCCAACGAGCGCTCCATGGCCCGCTCGGCGTCCGCGTAGGAGGCCGGCAAGGCAACGCACTCATCAAGTTGCATCTGAATGTCGGAGCCCAGGAGGCACTGAATTTCGACAGCCCGCTCCGGCGTGAGCTGATGGCGCGAGCCGTCGATATGCGACTGGAAGGTGACGCCGGCATCGTCGATTCTGCGCAGCTTCGAGAGGCTCATCACCTGGAAGCCGCCGCTGTCGGTCAGTATCGGTCGCTTCCAGCCCATGAACGCGTGCAGGCCGCCGAGCCTGGCGATGCGCTCCGCACCTGGCCGCAGCATCAGGTGGTAAGTGTTGCCGAGGATGATATCGGCGCCGGACGCCTCGAGCTGGTCGACATACATCGCCTTCACCGTGGCCGCGGTGCCGACCGGCATGAATGCCGGCGTTCGGATGATGCCGCGAGGCGTGCCGATCTCGCCCAGGCGGGCGGTGCCGTCGGCGGTCTTCAGCGTGAAGGAGAAGGGTGCGCTCATCGGCTCCGTTCATCGCGCGCGCAGGACGGCCTTCCCGATCCGCCGAGGCGAACCGGCCTGCTGATGCCGCCGGACAGACTCTGAGTGACTCACTCCGGCAGCCCGGCCGGCAGCGGACGGGCTCCTGGTGCGATGATCGAGAACCGCTTCATCGGTTTGGCGAGGGCGAAGCGGACGTCTCGATCTGCATCGCACTAGCAATCATAATGTTGGCTAGCGTCCTTCAGATCGCGAAATTCCTTCCAGCCTTGCGGCACGCTGAGACGAATTTCGCGAGCACACTAGTGGGTCCAAGCCTGCTTGCGGCCAAAGCGGAAGTTGTCGGAGTAGGATTTCCGCACGGCGGCGCGCGGCTGTGGCTCTGCCAGGGCATAGGCAATGCCATTGCGCTCGGCATAGGCCATCGCCTCCTCCCTGGTGGCAAACGCCAGCCGAACCTGGCTGCGCATATCGCGCGAGCTGGTCCACCCCATGAGCGGATCAATCTCGCGAGCCGTCTCCGGCTCGTACTCCAGCACCCAGTCCTTGGTTCGGGCCGATCCAGATTGCATCGCCGTCCGCGCCGGCTTGTAGATACGCGCTGTCATCCCTTGCCCATCCAAGCTTGTACGAGCACTTGTGCCAGTTGAAGCCGTTCTCGACGTGAGGATGGTCGGGGCAGAGGGATTCGAACCCCCGGCCCCCTGCTCCCAAAGCAGGTGCTCTACCAGGCTGAGCTATGCCCCGATACCGTCAAGTCAAGCCGTTCGCATGTCTCGCGTACGTCCCCCTGGCCGGGTTGGCACTTTGTTCCATGCTCAAGAGAACTCCATAGCGCGGCGCGATCGGCAAGGCAATGCGCTTCCCTGCACAACGTCTACGCAACGATGGGCGACAGGCACGGCTGCCACGCGTCCCCTTTCGATCGGACCCAACGGCTGCAGCCTCTACTCCGCCGCCACGCGCCCGCTGGCGCCGCTGGCGTCCTTGCGCAGGTGCTCGGCCAGGCGGAACGCCAGCTCCAGCGACTGAGCAGCGTTGAGACGCGGGTCGCAGCCGCTGTCGTACTGGCGCGCCAGGTCGGCCT
>DASURA010000078.1:0-10553 GCA_036280295.1 Hyphomicrobiaceae bacterium | reverse complement strand
GCCGCCGTGAACGCCTTGACGCCCGGCGTGAAGCCGTCATTGAAGTGCACGACGCCGTAATAGATCATGAACATAAGCCCGGCGACCGCTGCCAGCGCTGCGCCCATGACGAAGGTGAGAGAGATGGTGGCGTTGACGTTGATGCCGAGCAGCGCTGCCATCTTGCGATCCTGCTCGCAGGCGCGTTGGGCGCGGCCGATGGACGTGTTCTGCACCACGTACCGGAAGGCGGCGAGCAGCACGGCCGTGACGGTCACGATCATCACCTGCTTGTAGGAGATCGTCACCGAATAGTCTGCACCCTGGTAGAGGATGATGCTGTCGGCCAGCATGGAGGGCGCCGGCTTGTAGCGCGGCCCCTGGGTCACCTGTACCAGGTTGGAAAGGAAGATCGACATGCCGATGGCGGAAATCAGCGGTGCCAGCCGGAACGAGCCGCTCAGCGGACGATATGCCACCCGCTCGATCGTCCACGCCCACAGCGAGGTCAGCAGCATCGCCGCGACCAGCACAATGAGCAGGGCGACGATCAGCGAGCCGACGCCCAGCACCTGGGTCAGCAGCATCAGGAAGATGAGGGCGATGAACGTTGACAGCATGAACACGTCGCCGTGGGCGAAATTGATCATGCCGATAATCCCATACACCATCGTGTAGCCGATGGCGATGAGCCCGTAGATCGAGCCGAGCGTCAGTCCGTTTATGAGCTGCTGAAAAAAGTATTCCACCGTTCCAGTCCTGCCTCCGCGACGTGGCAAGCTAGCAGCCTCACGGGGATGCCACAACGCGCGATACATTACGCGAGTGCAATATTTACTGGCAGTTTCTGCTCTGGCAGACGTGCGAAGCTAGCCGAGCAGCCGCCGCACCTCGCGACGCACCGCGGGCAGCAGATCGCGCTCGAACCACGGATTGGCCGAAACCCATGCGTTATTGCGCCACGACGGGTGCGGCAACGCGATCCGCCGCGGCCGCTCCGGAGCGGTGAGGCGCCTCGGCCACGCCTTGACGGTTTCCGTCATGCCCCCGCCGGCGGCCGGCCCAAGATGCCAGCGCTGCGCATACCCCCCGACCAGCAGCAACAGCTCCAGCTGCGGCATGGCCGCGAACAGCCGCGCATGCCAGTGGAGGGCACATTCGCGGCGGGGCGGCAGGTCACCACCCGATGCATCGTGGCCGGGAAAACAGAAGCCCATGGGCACGATGGCGATACGGGCCACATCGTAGAACTCCTCGGACGTCACGGCCAGCCAAGCCCGCAGCCTGTCTCCGGACGGGTCGGTGAACGGCACTCCCGAAGCGTGCACACGCACGCCGGGGGCTTGGCTGCAGATCGCCAGCCGGGCCGTGGCGCTCAGCCTCACCACCGGGCGCGGCTCGTGCGGCAGCGGCGCGCCCTTGGGCTCGTCGCGGCAGACACGGCAGGCATCTATCTCACGCGCCAGCCGGCCCAGGTCGCCGGGCAGAGGCCGGGTGTCGGGCGCCGATGGCAAGCCTCGACTGCCGGCACCCGACGCGCGACGCCCAGCGGCCGTCTTGCTCCGATCCCTCATATCTCCAATACGAGCCCGTCCTCAGCCAACACCACGCGCGGATCGTCAACCTCGCCGCGCCGCGCCAGCATTGCGTCGGCCATGTGCGTGAGCATCACCCGCTTCGGCGCGATGCGATCGAGGTGGTGGCGGATGGTGCTCCAGCTCATGTGGAAGCGGGGCTCGCCCTCGTACTGGTAGCACTCCATCATGTAGAGGTCTGCGTTGTGCCCTGCCGGCACGAGGGTTTCCACCCACTCGCTGTCGCCGGTGAAGCCTAGCACCTTGCCCTCGGCCTCGAAGCGCAGGGCATACGAGGGTGCGCCGGAGGGGTGGCGCACCTCGAACGGCGTCACCGCCACCGGCCCGATCTCGCGTCGCTCCTCGCGCTGCAGCTCGACGAAGCTCAGCTCGTAGCGGCGTGCGACCTGCGCCGAGCCCGGAAACAGCGCCTCGGCAGCGGCATGGAAGCGCGCCTCGATGCCCGGCGGCCCGGCGATGGTGAGCGGCGCCGTGCGCTTGGCGACGTGCTTGGCGTGCACCATCCACCACACCAGCCCCGCGTAGTGATCGCCGTGCAGGTGCGAGATGAAGATGGTCGGCACCGTATTGGGATCAAGCTTGAGGCGATTGAAGCCGATCAGCGTGCTGGCCCCGCAGTCGATCAGGAAGCGGGAGCTGGTAGCGTCGACGAGATAGCTCGTCTGCAGTCGGCCACCCGAGCCGAAGGCATCGCCGCAACCGACGACGGTGAGTTTCATGGCGAATTCCTCCTGCAGGTGTGAGCAAGATTGGTGCGGCGGAGATAGAGCGCCAGCCCGATCCTTTCTCCCCGTCGCGCCACTTCGACGCGAACGGGGAGAGGGTTAGGGTGAGGGGCAGCTGCAATCGGCGCGCCCTCCACGCGGACCCTCAGAATAGAGGCGAAATGCTGCAAGGTCAGCGCCCTTGGCTGCCCCTTGCCATCCCCGCGCTGTTGAACAGGTGTCGATGCCGGCGTTGCGCCGGGAGAGGGCGGAATCCACTCTCACGCCTTCGCGCTCGGCCGGGCCGACATCTCCTTGTGCCAGCGCTCGATGTTGGCGAGCTCCGGCGGACGCTGGATGCGGGCGGGCTTCATGAAGTCGATGGCGCACAGCGCGGTGACGTCGGCGATCGAGATGTCGTCACCGGCGATGAATTGATGCCGCGCCAGCTGCTTGTCGAGGTGCCCCAGGATCTCCAGCGCCTTCGGCTTGTTCGCCTCGCCCCAGGCCGCGACCTGCGGCACCTCAAGGTGCGCCATGGCCGGGTGCAGGTGGCGGAACGTGGCCTGGACGGCCGCCAGCAGCCCCAGCTCCACGCGCCGGTTCCACATCTCCACCGTGGCGCGGCCCGCGGCACCCTTGCCGAACAGGGCCGGCTCCGGCTGTGTCTCCTCGAAATAGCGACAGATAGCGACGGTCTCTGAGATGGCGGTGCCGTCGTCCAAAATCAGCACTGGCACGCGCTGGAAGAAGTTGATCTCGGTGAACTCCGGCGTCCTCAGCGCGCCCTGCATCAGGTCCAGCTCCTCGAACGGCACCTCAATGCCCTTCTCCGCCAGAAAGATACGCACCCGCCGCGGGTTTGGTGCTGTACGGGTCTCCAGGATTTTCATCGGAACGGCGCTCCCAAGGCTTGCTGTTGCGGCGCATCCTATCCTCCTGGACCGCCGGAGTCAGGTTTCAGGTTGAGGGGGCAGGTTGCAGGAAGACCACGGAGCCCCTGAAACCCGATCCCTGAAACCTGGAACCTCCTCCATACACGCCCCCTTAAGACTTTACTGAGCACATACCGCCACTCCGGTTCCTGTGTACGGCGAACATTTATCCGATGGCCGAGCTTCGAGAGTGCGCGCCTCCCGGTACCGGGATCGCGGCGTCCCCCTACCTGTATGTGCGCGTGAAGAACCGAGGCGATACGGCGCGCCAGAAGGTGCGCGAAATTCGCGCCCGGCTCACGCACGAGTCCAGCCTGAAGCCCGACTTCGAGTACGATCTGCTGTGCATGTTCGCGCGCAAGGAGCTGTCGGCGCGCATCGCCCTGCCGCTGCTGGCCGGCATCTTCTCGCTGGCCTCGACGTTCTGGGCGCCGGTGCTGCATGCCGCAGCCTGGCTGACGACGGTCGTGGCCATGAAGCTGGTGGTGATCGCCACCTGCCGCCGGCTGCTTGCGCGGCCGAGGAGCGAGGTGGACGTGCCGCGTTGGCGCCGCCGCTTTCTCTGGCTGGAGCTGGCGAACGGCATCGCCTGGGGCTGCATCGCCCTGGTCGGCGCGGGCATCGCCGACGCCACCGGCCACGTCTTCACGCTCGCCTGCCTGATCGTCCTGCTCGCCATCCGCATGACATTCGCCTCGGCGGTCATGAGCATCCTTTGCATCGGCACGGTGCCGATCACTTTTGCCGTGGTGGCACGGCTGCTGGTCCAGGGCGATCCGTTCTATCTGGCGATGGCGGCCATCGCGGTCGGCCTGCACGCCTACTTCATCTTCCTGGCGCGCGGCCTCAACGCCACGGCCCTCGCCATGCTGGAGTTCCGCGCCGAGAAGAATGCGCTGATCGCCGAGATCGAGGGCGAGAAGGCAATCTCCGACGAAGCGCGGCGCCGGGCCGAGGCGGCGAGCGTGGCCAAGTCGCGCTTCCTTGCCACCATGAGCCACGAGCTGCGCACGCCGCTCAATGCCATCCTCGGCTTCTCCGAGGTGATGAAGGCCGAGCTGCTGGGGCCGATGCGCAACGGCAGCTACCGCGAGTACGCGGCCAACATCCACGACAGCGGCTGCCATCTGCTGGAGCTCATCAACGAGGTGCTTGACTTGTCGCGCATCGAGGCCGGCCGCTACGAGCTCCACGAGGAGCCGGTCGGGATCGCCGCGGTGGTCGAGGACTGCCTGCGCCTGCTCAACCTGCGCATCGAAAGCAAGGGCCTGCAGGTGGCGCTGGTAGCGGATAGGGGCCTCGAGCCGATGTGGGCCGACGAGCGTGCCGTCCGCCAGATCTGCCTCAATCTGCTCTCCAATGCTTTCAAGTTCACGCCGCGCGGCGGTCGCATCACCATCACCGTGTCCGGCACGCCAGAGGGCGGGCAGGTGCTGGCGGTGAAAGACACCGGTCCGGGCATCCCGAAGGAGGAGATCCCGCAGGTGTTGCAGGCGTTCGGGCAAGGCACCCTTGCCCACACGACCGCCGAGGGCGGTACCGGCCTTGGCCTTCCCATCGTCCAGAGCCTGGTCAGCCTGCACGGTGGCCGCTTCACGCTGCACTCTGTGTTGCGCAAGGGCACCGAGGCGGTCGTATGGCTGCCGCCAAGCCGTCGCCTCAGTGCCGAGCCGCAGCAGCATGCGGGCTACACCGGCAGGCGCGCCGGCTCGGCGACAACCGTCGGCCGGCAGGACGACGAGCCCTGGCGACGGCTGCGCACAGGTGTGGTGCCGCAACAGGCATCGTCCGGCTGTTGAGCGACCACCCATGCGCATTGCCAGGTGGCTCGCCGGTCCCTACATCTTGGAGCCGGCGCAACCGCGCCCCCGTCTCGTCGCGAAGCAAGTTGGGTCCCGATGCAATCCCCGTGCGTGGGTATCTGCACGATCGATGCCGATACCGGCTGGTGCGTCGGCTGTCGCCGGTCCCTTGGGGAGATCGCCCGCTGGTCCGCAATGACCGACGCGGAGCGGCAGCGTATTGTGTGCGAGCTGGCAGACCGGCGCCCGGAGGCACACGACGAGGCGCCGCAGCCGGCGGACCAGAGGTCGGGGAGCTGACATGGCAGGGTGGATCGTTCTGCTTCTCCTCGTGATCGCCGGCTTGGCCCTCATGCTGCGCGGAGAGGCGGGCTTGATCGCCGGCTTCGATCCCAACGATTTTGCCGTCGTCGTCGCCAGCGTTGCCTTGTTGATCTTCATCGGCTCGGCCATCGCCGGCAACTATCGCGGCCGGGCCGGGCAGGCGGTGCGTGATCTGCTGACCTGGACTCTGGTAGCCCTGGCTCTGATCGTCGGCTACAGCTTCCGCGACCAGCTGAAGGCGGTTGGCCACCAGGTGCTGGGCGAGCTGCTGCCGCCGGGCAGCGCGCTCCGCGCCGATGTGCAGATCGTAGGCGAGCGCTCGGTCCGCATCAGAAAGCGGTCTGACGGCCACTTCATGGTGCACACCGAGGCAAACGGCATCGCTGTCCCCATGCTGGTGGATACCGGTGCATCGACGGTGGTGCTCCGGCCGGAGGATGGCCGCCGGCTCGGCATCGATGTGGACGATCTGCGCTACACCGTGCCGGTGCAGACGGCCAACGGCACCACCTACGCCGCCAGCGTCCGGTTGCGGACCCTGAAGGTGGGCCCGATCAAGCTCGATAATATCGAGGCCCTGATCGCAAAGCGCGGCACTCTGCGCGAGAACCTGCTGGGGATGAGCTTTCTCAATCGCCTCAACTCCTATGAATTTTCCGGAGAGTATCTGACACTGCGCAAGATTTGATCGCAGTACGGCGAACGATCAACTGCGTGTCGGCGTTCTACAGACATCCAGATCTTGCACCATGCGTGCACCTCCCCGCCTGATTGACCCGGCCGATGGTCTTTGCCACACAGGCGCCTTTCGGGGCCGGCATGAGCCGCGGAAGATGATTGGATGACTGGCACAGTCTGCCGCGGCTGCCCCGCACCCAGGCTGTCACGGAGCTGCAACAGAAAGACCGCCCATGCTGCCCAAGCCGCGCGCCGACCTGAAGCCCAATACGCTCGATTTCGAGTGCCTGCCGCTGGTGAAGCCGACCGGATTCCGCGAGTACGACGCCCGCTGGCTGTTCCCCGACGACATCAACCTGATGGGCCTCAACGCCATCGGCCTCGGCCTCGCCGCGCTGGCGGACGAGCGCGGCGTGCCGAAGCGGTTCGTGGTCGGCCACGATTACCGCTCCTACTCCTCGGCGGTGAAGCAGGGGCTGATCACCGGCCTGCTCGCCGGCGGCGCCGAGGTGCACGACATCGGCCTCGCCCTGTCGCCGATGGCCTATTTCGCCCAGTTCGAGCTGGGCGTCGAAGGCGTCGCCATGGTCACCGCCAGCCACAACGACAACGGCTGGACCGGCATCAAGATGGGCCTCAACCGGCCGCTGACGTTCGGGCCCGACGAGATGACGGCGCTGAAGGAGATCGTGCTCGGCGGGCGTTTCAACGCCACAGGTGGCGGCCGCTACATCTTCGTCCCGGATCTCGCCGAGCGCTACAGGGCGGCGCTGGCGGATCGCCCGCGCCTCAAGCGCAAGTTGAAGGTGGTGGCGGCGTGCGGCAACGGCACCGCCGGGGCTTTCGCGCCCAAGGTGCTGGAGGCGATCGGCTGCGAGGTGATCCCGCTCGACTGTGAGCTCGACCACTCCTTCCCTCGGTACAATCCCAACCCCGAGGACATGAAGATGCTGCACGCCATCTCCGAGGCGGTGCTGGCCAACAAGGCCGATGTCGGCCTCGGTTTCGATGGTGACGGCGACCGCTGCGGCGTGGTCGACAACGAGGGCCACGAGATCTTCGCCGACAAGGTAGGTGTGCTGCTGGCACGCGACTTGTCGGCCCGCTTTCCCGACGCGGTGTTCGTGGCCGACGTGAAGTCGACCGGGCTCTTCACCACCGATCCGGTGCTGAAGGCGAACGGGGCGAAGGCGCTCTACTGGAAGACCGGCCACTCCTACATGAAGCGCTACTCCTACGAGCAGAAGGCGCTGGCGGGCTTCGAGAAGTCGGGCCACTTCTTCTTCCAGCCGCCGCTGGGCCACGGCTACGACGACGGCCTGCTCACCGCGCTTGCCGTTTGCGACATGATGGACCGCAATCCGGACAAGTCGCTCGCCGATCTCAAGAACGCGCTGCCCAAGACGTGGGGCTCGCCCACCATGTCGCCGCACTGCGCCGACGAGGCCAAGTACGGCGTGGTTGAGCGTATCACGGAGCAATACCAGGCGGCGGCCGCCAAGGGCGAGGCCGTGGCCGGCCAGAAGATCGCTGACCTTGTTACCGTCAATGGCGTGCGCGTGATGCTGGAGGATGGCACCTGGGGCCTGGTGCGCGCCTCCTCCAACAAGCCCGAGCTTGTGGTGGTGGTGGAGAGCCCCACCTCCGAGGCCAACATGCGCGCCATATTCGCCGACATCGACGCGCGGCTGGCGAAGTGCCCGGAGGTCGGGGAGTATAATCAGAAGATCTGATGACGGATGGGGGCAGGGGTCAGACCCACAGGGTCTGACCCCGTCGACGGAGGGAAGCCATGAGCACACCCGCAATGCTTTGGACCGGTCGCGTTCTTTCCGGGCTGTTCGCGCTGTTCATGCTGGGCGCGTCGGTCGCGCCCAAGCTGCTCGGCCTGCCGGTGGCCGAGGAGACCCTGACTCAGCTCGGCTGGCCGGCCGGTTACGCGGTCATGATCGGCGTGATCGAGCTCATCTGCGTCGTGCTCTACCTGATCCCGCGCACCAGCGTGCTTGGCGCCGCGCTGACGATGGGCCTCCTTGGGGGCGCCATGGCCACCCAGGTCCGCGCCGGCAGCCCCCTCTTCAGCCACATCCTGTTCAGCCTCTATCTCGGTCTCTTCATGTGGGGCGGCCTGTGGCTGCGCGACCCGCGCCTCAGGACCCTGTTTCCACTTGCGCTGCCGAAGTGACTAGGCCGCGTACTCAATAACATGGAGCGACGCTGGCCTGCGTCCGGTGGTGGATGCGGACCGGAAATGTATTTTCTGTCAGAGCCTTACGGCCGAAAAAGACATAGCGACCCGGCCGCCACCCTGCTTCCCATCTTCGCGTCGGGAGCGGCACCGTGGAGGGCTGACGTCGCAACTTCCTCAACGCCGGGAAGAGTCGAGCGGTGTACCTCGCTCATGGACGTGCACCATCGGCGTACGATCGATCAAAAGGCTGAGCAGCTCCGGACGGCTGTAGTGACCGCGGGAGTCCATTTTCGCCTTCCGTCTGTCGATCAAAGAGAAGTCAAGATCGGCAATCACGACCCCTTCACCGGACCGCAGAGGTGCACCGATCAATTCGCCAGATGGTGAGACAATCGCGGTAAAGCATCCGCCGGAGATCGGCCCAATGGGACAGCCGGTGTCTTTCATGATTTGGGCCTGCTGATCGGCGTCCAGCCAAGCTGTTGCATTGACGACAAAGCAACCGGACTCCAATGCGTGCTGTCGGATATTCACCTGGGTTTGCTCCGCGAAGAGATCGCCGCCGAAGGAGCCAGGATACATGGCGGAGTGTATCTGCTCGCCATCGGCCATTAGAGCGTAGCGGGCCAATGGGTTGTAATGCTCCCAGCACGCCAGCTGCCCGATGCGCCCAACCGCACTGTCGACAGCTCGCAGCCCGGAACCGTCACCCTGTCCCCAGATCATGCGCTCATGGTAGGTCGGGGCAATCTTGCGGCGTCGCTGAATCAGCGTGCCGTCGGCATCGAACAGCAGCTGCGTGTTGTAGAGCGTGCCACCATCCCGCTCGTTGACACCAACAGACGCCACCATCGCCGCCTCCTTGCAGGCTTGGCCGATTGCGTGAGTGGTGGGGGAGGGTACTGTCACAGCCTGTTCGAGCAACTTGAGGTATTCAGCGTTGATTTCGAAAGGTCGTTGCACGAAGGAGAAATAGGGATAATACGGCACAACGGTCTCGGGGAAGGTGGCGAACTGTACGCCCTGGCAACCGAGCTCAATGATCTTCTTCGCAACCCTTTCGACGGTACCTTCACGACTGTAGAGCACGGGACTGATTTGAACGGCCGCCGCCTTTACGCGTGTCACTGCGCATGCCCCATCTTCAGCCGGATCGCGGTTGCGCGCTCAGTCGATAATGACGACGACGCCCGTTGGCTCGCTCAGCGCCTCCACCGTTCGTTCGGCAGCTCGGTCGATATGAACCCGAGGTTCCTCGGGTGGTTGCTGCTCGTTATAGGTGCCTGGCCCGTAGAACTGTCCATAGCGCAGCACGACGCCGCCCTCGGCGAGGACCGAGCGCTCCAGCTCCGCGACAGCCTGAGCATCAGGCCCATCAGGCAATTGCCAGGCGACGCTTTGAGCCAGGATTTTCGGCGACCCGCTCCGCCGCGCGGCCTCGATCAAATTCCGGGTTCCCTCGGTTCGGATGCGAGCGTTCAGATCTGCAAGTTTACGGATCTGCGCCGCGTCATCCGGCAGATCGGTCAGCTCGTTCAGCACAACGTCCGGCTTGAAGTCACAAACCGCCTGGATAAGCGCCTGCCGGTCGAAGACATCACAAAGGATCGGTTCGGCACCGAGATGGCTCAGTACTTCTGTTTTGCTGGGTGAGCGCGTCAGGCCGCCGACTACGTGCCCGGCCTGCACCAACCGGGGAATCAGCCGCTGCCCAATCACGCCGGAGGCGCCGGCAAGAAAAATTCTCATTGCACATCCTCGTCGTGCCGGCCTCAGGGTATGATCGCAATCGGCGGGCCAGTCTATCGCTCCCGCACCATAAACAACGCCCAAGGTATCGATCGGCGTCTACTGACGACATTGCGCCATCGAGTGGAGGACAAAAGCCGGACTAACCCTGATTTGGTCCATGCGAAACCCGATGGCAGAGCCAAGATGAAGAACGCGCCACTTCCGTTTCTGGCACTTTTTCCCGTGCGGCAGCGATGTATCGGCGTCTGCTTCTTGGGACACATCGACCGTCGCCGAGGCCGTGGACATTTGAGGCTCATAATTGAGTGCACACCCTGGTGTTGTGCGCCCAGGGCTTGATCCAGCGTCACCTCGGCACCTGTTGCCGGGGTCCAGCGAAGCAAGCACCGGGGAGATCGGTTGGCGAGACTAGAAGATGAGGAGAACCAAGGCCGTTGCGGCGAGGGCCAGGATCCAGACTTGGTCAACGTTGAGCCAGGCGCGGCGCAGCACGGCGAGGCCAGCCCATTCGTAGACGAGGCTTGCCACAACGGCCGTTGTCGCAAGCAGCGCCAGGGTGTGGATCGCAACCGCGACTGCCGCTGCGGCCATCG